>NZ_JBEZDR010000003.1:0-454598 GCF_040648415.1 Nonomuraea sp. NPDC049141 | reverse complement strand
CAAACGAACCGCCACCATCAACCGCATGGCCACCGCCATCGGCCGGGTAGCGGCACGCCCCAACCTCCAGGTTGAGGCCCTGTCCACCTGCAAGCTCAGCAGCGGCGGCGCCACTGCCACCGCCGCCCCCGAGTCCCCCACTTCCCCTCCGTCCGATGACGGAACCACCGCACCTCCCAGCACCGGCAGCAAGACGATCACCTGCCCGAGCGTCGCGGACAAACTTCCGGAGGTCCCCGCAGCGGCCAAGGCCGAAATCGACCGCAACCTCGCCCTGCTCGACACTCAGATCGCCGAAGCCAACAAACGCCTGGTCACCTCAGCCGGTGAAGGCGGCCCCAACTTCATCCAGAACGCCATCCTCGGCCCCCTGGCCGACAAACGAACCGCCACCATCAACCGCATGGCCACCGCCATCGGCCGGGTAGCGGCACGCCCCAACCTCCAGGTTGAGGCCCTGTCCACCTGCAAGCTGAGCTCCGCCGCCGCCAAGTCTTCGGCCGCCGCCAAGAGCGCCGGTCCGTCGGCCGACGACTTCATCGACATCCAGGCGGTCTCCCCCGTACAGCAGCCGAAGCTGACCGCGTCCAGCGGCACCTTCGTCTCCAGGTGCGGTACGGGCCAGGAGGGCCACACCAACTCCGACAACGTCATCATCGCTCCGGGCGTGTCCAACGGCGCCCAGCACGTGAACAACTACGTGGGTAACGAGTCCACCGACGCCTTCTCCACCAACGAGAGCCTGGCCGCCGCGGACACCACCTGCCGCTTCAGCGCCGACCAGTCGAGCTACTTCTGGCCGGCCCTGCAGGTGCTCACGGGAGGCAAGAGCACATCCGTGCTGCCCACCGCGGTGCAGTTGCAGTTCCGCGGCAATGCCACGTCGCGGGTCACGGCGGCGCCCCGCTTCCTCAGGCTGGTCACCGGCGACGCGATGGCAGTGACCAACAGCGCGGCCGACGCCCCGGCCGACACCTCGACGGACGCCCCCACTGACGTCCCGACCGACGCCCCGAGCGATCTCCCGACGGACGTTCCGAGCGACCTGCCGACCGACGTTCCGACCGACCTCCCGACTGACGTCGCAACCGACGTCCCGGCCGATACCTCGACTGACGCCCCGACCGATGCCCCAGCCGATGCCCCAGCCGATGCCCCGGCCGCCAGCGCGGACAACGCCCGGCCGACGTTCAGCTGCACCGGCTTCACCGACAGGCTGACCGACAAGTATCCGATCTGCCCGGACGGCAGCGCTGTCGTCCGCATCCTCGACATGCCCAGTTGCTGGGACGGCCAGAACCTCGACAGCGCCGACCACCGTACCCACGTCGTCTTCCCCGACGAGAACGGTGCCTGCCCGAGCGGGACCAAGGCCGTACCGCAGCTACGCATGACGCTGGTCTACGGCAACGTGCCCAACACCCAGCCCGAAGGTACGAACGTCCCGTTCGCACTGGACGGGGTCGCCAGCGAGCAGCAGAGCCCGAACACCGACCACGCCGGCGCCATCGAGGTGATGTCCAAGCAGCTCATGAAGACCGTCGTCCGTTGCATCAACACCGGCAGGAGGTGCTGACAGCCGGAAGACAAACAGAAAGGGCCACCCGAGTGATTCGGGTGGCCCTTTCTGTCAGCCGATCAGCGTCCGCTGCTGACCGCGTGATACTGCAGGTCCTGCACCACGGGTGCGGCCACCACGGTCCAGGGCGAGGTGACGGTGACCGTCGTCGTCCCGGACCGGACCACGGAGACCTTGTTGGTGCCGTTGGCCAGCGGGTAGAGCTGGGCCTGCAGGCCCGCCTTGGCCGAGTAGGTCTTGGCCGTGCCGCCGATGGTGGCGTTCACCGTCGCGGCGCCCGTGAGGAACGACAGGATCTCGACATCGTCCCTGGGCGTGCTGGTGCCCGAGCGCGGCGCCATCAGCTTCGTCTGGCCGCCCGTGGGCTTGGCCGCGGCGAGCTGGGTGCGGTGCGTCAGGTAGACCGTGTCCCGGACGATCGCCGGGGCCTTGCCGGTCTTCAGCCACGTCAGGTAGTAGGACGAGATGTCCAGGTAGGCCGAGTCGTTGTGCGGGGACGGGGTGAACTGGGTGCCTTCGGAGAAGTCGTTCCAGGTGGTGAGCTGGACCCAGTCCGCGCTGTTGTTGATCGAGCCTTCCCACGTGGTCCTGAGGTTCTGGGTGTTCAGGGCCTCGTCGTAGATGCTCTGGTTCGGGCGCTCGTCCTGGACGGAGACCGGCTGCATCCAGATCTTGCCGAGGTCGTGCGCCTTCTTGATGTTGCTCGCGATGCCCGTCTGCCCGGCCGGGCTGCGGTTGCCCCAGTTGGAGAAGCCGTAGCTGATGGAGGCGAAGGCCGAGGCGTTGGCGGAGAAGTTCAGGAACGTCGGCACGAGGGCGACCTTGATGCCGTACTTGGTGTTCATGATGTCGATGAGGTCCGCCCACCAGGCCGCGGTCTTGGCCTCGGCCTTGAACGGCGACACGACGACGCGCCCGTCGGGCAGGCGGTAGCTCGACTTCGAGGCGGCCAGCTCGGCGAGGGAGGCGGCGAGCGTCGCAGCGTCGGCCGACAGCGAGGTCATGTCGGGCATCGGGACGATGGTGAAGCCGCTGTCGACCGCCTCGGCCGCCTTCACGAGCAGCTTGAGCCGGGTCCAGTTGGCGCTGCTCAGCGAGAGCATGTCCACGATGAAGCCGTCGATGCCCGCCGCGGCGGCCGTCTTGACCTCGGTCTCCATGTCCTGAAGCTGGTAGTCGCCGGAGAGCGCCGCGCGCGGCTTCGGGCGGTCGCGCAGCAGCCCGCCGTAGGCGGCGTGCTTACCGCTCTCGCCGGCCGGGTTGAGGTAGTTCTTGGCGTAGTAGTCGACGCTGCCCTCCTTGTTGTCCAAGGAGATGGGGTACGGCGTGAAGTAGTGCGCGAACACCTTCTTGGCGGAGGCGCGCAGCGTGCTCTTGGCCGGCAGATCGAACGGCAGGGGGCCGGTCGCCGTGGGAGTCGGGGTGGGGGCCGTCGTGTACGTCACCACCAGCCGGGGGCCCTTGCCCGTGGTCGAGTGGGACGAGTGCAGCACGCCCTGCGCGCCGGCCGTCGACGAGAGCCCGAAGGCGTAGGTGCCGTTACCCGTGTAGGCGGAGGTGACGTCGAGCTTCTTGGTCTCGTCCTTGACCAGGCCCTTCGCGGTGGCGATGGCCGTGCCGAAGACCGGCTTGTTGGCCCAGTTCGCCGTGGCCGCGGCCCAGCTTCCGGTGACCTTGCTCGCGGCGATCGTCGTGTCGGTGGTACGGGTGGCGGTCACCTCCAGCGAGAGTTTGACGTTCTTGGCCCCTGAGGGCACGCCGCTGACGGTGAACGAAGCCAGCGCGCGGCGCTCCGCATCGGCTTTGCCGTCACACGTCGCCGCACAGACCGAGAGCCAGGTGTAGCTCTCGTGCGTACGGGTGGGGGCGTCCTGGCTGAGATAGGTGTCCTTGGCCGTCTCGACGGTGATGGGCGACGCGACGGCGGCCGTCCCGGTCACGGCCCCGGCGGCGGTGGCACCCGACATGGCCAGAAGCAGGACGCCTACCGATAAGGCGACCCCTCTTCCCAGCCTGACCTGCGAAATCATGCTTGTTGCCCTCGATTGTCTCTTGTCCTACGCAATCGGGGATCATCCTGTCAGCCGGAAGTACAGATAAAGCACATGTCCTAACCTCGCAACCTGCATAGTTCGACCGCATAGTGGCAGAAAACGGATATGACCGCTGGACCAGGCGACTACCCCGAGGACTCCCGGTATCTGCCGATCGGAGAGCACGGGTTGATCGGTGACCTGCGCACGGTCGCGCTCGTGGGCACCAACGGCACGATCGACTGGTACTGCTGCCCGAGCTTCGACGCCCCCAGCGTGTTCGCCTCGATCCTGGACGCCGACAAGGGCGGCTCGTTCGAGCTGTTCGCCGACACCCCGGCGAAGACCAAGCAGTTCTACTTCCCGGACACCACTGTCCTGATCACCCGCTTCTTCGCCGTCGACGGGGTGGGTGAGATCCAGGACTTCATGCCGATCGTGGGCGACTCCGGCGAGGCCGATCGGCACCGGCTGATCCGCCGGGTCGCCTGCGTCCGCGGCACTCTGCCGTTCCGCGCCCGGGTGGCCCCCCGTTTCGACTACGCCCGGCAATCTCACACGGTCCGCCAGCAGGGCGGCTCGACGATTTTCGAGTCGGCGTGCCTCTCACTCAACCTGTCCGCCAGCGTGCCCATCGACACCGACGGGCGCGACGCCTGGGCACGGTTCGAGCTCCAGGAGGGCGAGAGCGCGGTGTTCTCCCTCGACCGGATCGGCGACGGGGTCCCGCCACGGGGCTGCCCGATGGCGGAGGCGGAGGCGCAGTTCGCCGAGACGGTACGGTTCTGGCGGAACTGGCTGTCCGCCTCCCGCTACCGGGGCCGGTGGCGGGAGGTCGTCCACCGTTCGGCCCTCACGCTGAAGTTGCTCACCTACGCGCCGACCGGCGGGATCGTCGCCGCGGCCACGACCAGCCTTCCCGAGCGGTTGAAGGGCAGCCGTAATTGGGACTACCGCTACGTGTGGGTCCGCGACGCGGCCTTCTGCGTGTACGCCCTGCTCAGGCTCGGCTTCACCGAGGAGGCCGAGGCCTTCATGGGCTTCCTGTCCACGCACGTCCGCTCCGACGGCGACCGCCGCACCGGCCCGCTGCAGATCATGTACGGCATCGACGGCCGCAGCGACCTGCCGGAGAGCGAGCTGAGTCACCTGGAGGGCTACCGGGCATCGGCCCCGGTACGCGTGGGGAACGCCGCCGTCAGCCAGCTCCAGCTGGACATCTACGGAGCGCTCCTCGACTCCATCTACCTCTACAACAAGTGGGGCACCCCGATCTCCAGCGACCGCTGGGAGCAGGTGTGCACGCTGGTGGAATGGGTCTGCGAGAACTGGGACCAACCCGACGAAGGCATCTGGGAGACCCGCGGCGGGCGCAAGAACTTCGTCTACTCACGGCTGATGTGCTGGGTGGCCATCGAACGCGCCATGCGCATGGCCTCCCATCGGGGGCTGCCCGCCGACATACGGCGCTGGCGGCAGGCCCGCGACGCGATCTACCACGACATCATGAAACGCGGCTGGTCGACCACGCTGCAGGCGTTCGTCCAGCACTTCGACGAGGACGTCCTGGACGCGTCGATCCTGATGATGCCGCTGGCCAAGTTCGTCTCGCCCACCGACCCCAAGTGGCTGTCCACCCTCGACGCCCTCAGCCGCGAGCTGGTCTCCGACTCGCTGGTCTATCGCTACGATCCCGAGGCCAGCCCGGACGGGCTGGAAGGCCAGGAAGGCACGTTCTCGATCTGCTCGTTCTGGTACGTCGAAGCCCTGGCCCGCGCCGGTCGCCTCGACGAGGCCCGCCTGGCCTTCGAGAAAATGCTCACCTACGCCAACCACCTGGGGCTGTACGCCGAGGAGATCGACCACACCGGCGAGCAACTCGGCAACTTCCCGCAGGCCTTCACCCACCTCGCCCTCATCAGCGCCGCCTTCAACCTCGACCACGCGCTCGGCTAGGCCACCTCGTCGTACTCGACCGCGTAGTCGTGCTGTGAGCGATCCTTCAGCGCGAGCGCGGCGACGAGGCTGATCAGCGCGCAGATCGCCATGTAGACGGCGATGGCGAACGAGCTCTTGTAGGTGGTGTACAGCCAGACGGCGATCAGGGGCGCGGGCCCGCCCGCCGTCACCGAGGCCAGCTGGTAGCCGAGCGAGGCGCCGCTGTAGCGCAGCCGGCCGGTGAAGCTCTCGGCGATGAAGGTGGCCTGGGGGCCGTACTGGATGTCGTGGATGGGCGCGGCCAGCACGATGGCCAGGAAGACCAGCGCGGGGACGCGGGTGTCCAGCAGGGGCCAGTAGATGAAGGACCAGACCACCATGGCCGCGGCGCCCACGATGTACAGCCGTCTGCGGTTCACGAGGTCGGAGATGTACCCCCAGAACGGCACGGTGAACAGGGAGACGATCCCCGCCACGATGACGTACAGGTAGACGTCACTCGCCGCGAAGCCCAGCGTCTTGGTGGCGTAGGTCAGGATGAAGACGGTGAAGATGTAGAACGGCGCCTGCTGCCCGGTGCGGAGCAACGCGCTCAGCACGATCTCCCGCCAGTTCCTGACGATGACCTCGCGTACAGGGACGCGCTCGACCTTGTTCTCCGCCAGGAGCTTGGCGAAGACGGGCGTCTCCAGGATGCCGAGCCTGATGTAGAGGCCGACGGCGGCCATCACGATGCTGAGCAGGAACGGAATGCGCCAGCCCCAGTAGGGGTCGAGCGGCTGGAACACCTGCAGGGCCGTGTAGCCGAGCACGAGGCCGACGGGGACGCCGAACTGCGGCCAGCTGCCGAGGAAGCCGCGCCGGCCGCCGCGCGACTTGCCCCACTCGGTGGCGAGCAGGACTGACCCGCCCCATTCGCCGCCGACGCTGATGCCCTGGAGCAGGCGCAGGACGGTCAGCAGGATGCCGCCCCAGATCCCGATCTGGGCGTAGGTGGGCACCAGGCCCACGAGCGCGGTGGAGATGCCCATGGTCAGCAGGGTGATGATCAGGGTGGCCTTACGGCCGATGCGGTCGCCGTAGTGGCCGAAGATCGCCGCACCGATCGGGCGGGCGGCGAAGCCGCCGAAGTAGGTGCCGAGGGCGAGCAGGAGTCCCGTCGTCGGTTCGCTTGTCGGGAAGTACAGCTTCGCGAAGATGGTGCTGGCGGCGAAGCCGTACAGGAAGAAGTCGTACCATTCGATCGAGGTCCCCACAGCGGAGGCGATCACCGCCCGGACCAGTTGCCTTCTGTCGTGCTCGCCTGTCGCGTCGGGTCGCCGCTCCTCAACCATCTACCGCACCTCCGGTAGCGTCGCACGTTTCCCGTGACGCTACATGATCCGTCACCGAAGGTCACCAGGCTGCAGTTTCGGGGCCTTCGATGGGGTAGGTGGGTGCTCGCCGACCTGTCTGTAGTCGAGGAGCACGGTGATGGCGAGCCGCGTGGAAATCGAATGCAAGTACGACGTCGACGGGGACGTCGAGATCGGAGACCTCACCGGCCCGGACGGCGAGATGACGGCGGACGAGCCGGAGACGTGGCGGCTGGTTGCGGAGTACGTCGACACTGCGGCCCTGACCCTCGCCACCCACGGCATCACCCTGCGCCGTCGCCAGGGCGGCGAGGACGCCGGGTGGCATCTCAAGCTGCCGATGGCCAAGGGGGCCAGGCGGGAGGTCCACGCGCCGCTCGGCGCCGACGTCCATCACGTGCCCGTCCAGCTGGCCGAACTCGTCGCGGCCCACGTACGCGGACACGAACTCGTCCCGGTCGTCACCTTGGAGACCACCCGCACGGTGCGGCGGCTGCACGACGACGGCGGCAAGGTCGCGGCCGAGGTGGCCGACGACCAGGTGGTGGGCCGCCGCCTGGACCGGGACCGCCGGCCGGCGTCGTGGCGCGAGATCGAGGTCGAGCTGGTCGAGGGGTCCACCGGCGTACTGGACGCCGTCGAGCGCAGACTGCGTGCGGCCGGGGCGACGCCGTCCCCGTCGGTGTCCAAGCTGGCGCGCGTGCTGGGCGACGACCTGCCTCCGGCCGCGGACCGGGGTTCGGGGCGGAGCGCCGGCGCCGCCCTGGCCGCGTACCTGCGGCGGCAGCGCGAGCGCATGCTCGGCTACGATCCGCTGGTCCGGCTGGCCGATCACGACGACGACTCGGTGCACAAGATGCGCGTGGCGGTACGGCGCATGCGCAGTGTGCTGCGTACCCACTCCCGGCTGTTGGACGGCGACCGGGTCGCCCCGCTGGAGGCGGAGCTGAGATGGCTGGCCGGTGAGCTGGGCACGGTGCGCGATCTCGAAGTGCTCACCGCCCGGTTCGACCAGCGACTGGCCGGGCAGCCCCAGGACGGCGGCCTCGGGAACGCGCGCTGGCCCGGCCTGCTGGCCACGCGAGAACGCAAGGCCCGGCAGACGCTCAGGCAGACGCTGAGTGCGCCGCGTTACTTCACCCTGCTGGCCGCCGTCGACGACTTCATCGCCGACCCGCCCTTCCAGGACCGGGCCGGGCGCAAGGCGAGCCGCCAGACGCCCCGCCTGGTGGCCAGGAGCTGGCGCAAGGTGCTCACCAGGTACACCGAGGCCCAGAGACTGCCCGAGGGCGCCGAGCGCGACAGGGCCCTGCATTCCACCCGCAAGGCCGCCAAACGCGCCCGCTACACCGCCGAGGCCGCGACCCCGGTGCTCGGCAAGCCCGCCAAGAAGCTCGCCAAGCAGGCCGAACGGCTGCAGGAGACCCTCGGCCGCCGCCAGGACGCGCTGGTCGCCCAGCAGGAGCTCACCCAGCTCGCCACCCGTCCGGGCCTGCGGGTGGCCGACGCCTTCACCCTCGGCCTGCTGCTCGCCGACGAACGCCACGCGGCCGACGCGGCACTACGCGACCTCGCGCCGGTCTGGAAGAAGGCCGCCAAGCCCCGGCTCCTGAACGCGCTCAACGCCTGATCCGGGCGGCCGTCGCGGTCAGGCGGGGTCGGTGTTGGCCTTGATCGCGAGGCTGACCAGCGCCACCAGGAGATCGAGGTCGGCGCGCGTGTCGAGCCGGAGGGCGATCCATCCGTCCTGTGCGGCGAGGTGAACGTGCGCGGAGGAGGCGAGCGCCTCGTGCAGGCGTTCGACGACGGGCCGGGTCAAGTGGAGGCGGGCGGTGTCGCGGCCGGTCAGCCGGAGGATCTCGATGTCGCCCACGGTGAAGACGACGGCGTCGGGAGCGTGTGCCATGGCCAGGACGGACCAGGTGGCGAACTCGGTTTTGGCTCGTTCCATGTAGGACGTCGGGCCGCCACCGGGTGCGCTCAAGGGGACCGCCATGCGACCCATACTGAGTGCCCGTTACCCATGTGACGCCTGCCGTTCTTTAACCGTTATGGTGCTCTGACACTCCCGCGACCCTTCTGACCGTTATATGATCAAAGGTCCTTTTATAAGGATATTGGAGCGTACCAGCCACCGCGACGGCGGGAGGGGGCGGGCCGGGCCCGCCCCCTCGTCGTCATCGAGCGTGCAGGCGGAAGGGCAGGCGGACGGTGATGAACTCGTCGTTGTCCGGCTGACCCGCCGTCCGTCCGGACGAGAACGGGAAGTTGTTGTCGTTGAGGATGCCGAGCGTGCGGTCGTCGAGGATCACGACGTCCTCGATGGTCTGGAACGGGAAGCGGAAGGTCTCCCCGAACCCGCCCAGCCCCTTGGGGTTGGCCAGGTCCAGTAGGTCGGCGGCGAGGGTCTTGTCCAGCGCGCCGTCGTGGTCGCGGTCGCGCTTGTCAGCCAGGTAGACGCGCTTGAGCGCGGCGGCGTCGCCCTGGTTGTTGTCCCGCTCGATGATCAGGAACCGGTTCTCGTCCACCGCGATGGCATCGCCGATCGCGTTAGCGGGGCTGTCCAGCTTGTACGTCCAGCGCTTGCCGGTGTACGCCCGCCCGCGGACGTCGAACTCGTTCAGCCGCAGCGTTCCCGCCGGGTCTCCGCTGACCGTGCCCTCCAGCAGCGGGTAGAGCCACCGCCCGTCGGCCGAGCGGGCCATGCCCTCGAAGCCCTTGCTGCCGGCCAGGTTCGGCGTCGCGCCGTTGAGCGTCGGGTTCTCCGGCGCCTTGACGCCGGGCAGCTCGATCGGCGCCTCCAGCAGCGTCCCGGTGGCGGAGAAGTGCAGCAGGAACGGGCCGAACTCATCGCCGATCCAGTACGTGCCGTCCGCCGACCTGACGATCGACTCCACGTCGAAGTCGGCACCGGTGAGCTTCCGGTCCGCCCTGGTCAGCGGCCAGGACACCCGGCCGCGCGGGTCGGACAGGTGGAACCCGCCCAGCACCTGGACGGTGCCCGCCTTGAAGTCCGGCTTGATCCGGTGCACCCGCAGCAGGAAGTCGGCGCTGTTGTTCTTGGCTCCGTACCCGTTGTCGGACAGCACGTCGAAGCTGCCGTCGCGGCGCCGGACGATGCCGCTGAAGCCCTGGACCGGCTGGCCGGCGAAGGGCGGGGTGACGCCGTTGATCGGGGTCGTGCCGAGCTGGGCGCCGGAGGGCTCGCTGCCGGGCACGAAGGTCTGCGCCGGGAGCGCGGCGAATCCGGTCAGCGTGGCGCGGCCCGTACCGTCCTGCGCGGCGGCATAGGACGCGGGACCGGTCGAGGGGGCGAGACTCACGGCCAGCGCGACGGCGCCCACCGCCAGGGAGATGCGTTTCATGCCCGGCACGCTAGGAGTGTCACATGTCGTGTTTCCAAACGCAGCGCGTACGAGTCGTTCATCTTCGGACGATCTTCCCAGGTCGGGTCTGCCGCTTTCTTCATCCAGCGTTCACCATAGGTGCGGAGTGCGGGGTGCCGGCCTTTCCCCTGAGGCAGTTGGGTCGGCTCCTGCAGACGTTCGACGCTGGAGGAGATGTCCCATGTCCGCACCTGTTTCCCGCCGTTCCTTCATCAGCCGCGGCACCGCCGGCGGCCTCGGCATCGCGTTCGCCGGCAGCATTGAGGCGATCGCCGGGCCCCCCGCGTTCGCGGCCACGCGGCCCCCGCTCGGCTACGGCCCGCTGGTCGCCGATCCGGCCGGGATACTGGCCCTGCCCGCCGGGTTCTCGTACCGGATCGTCGCGGAGGCGGGGGTGACGCTGCTGGAGAGCGGCGAGCCCACGCCGAGTGACGCGGACGGGACCGCGAGCTTCTCCCATGGCCGGGGCGCCACGCTGGTCAACAACCATGAGATCGGCGGCAGCGAGCCGTACCGGGTGCCCGCCCTGCCCGGTCTCACCTACGACCCGGGCGCGGGCGGCGGCACCACGAACATCGACGTGGACGCGCACGGCGAGCGGATCCGCGAGTACGTCAGCCTGGCCGGCACGCACAACAACTGCGCGGGCGGCAAGACGCCCTGGAGCACCTGGCTGACCTGCGAGGAGACCGAGCAGCGGGCCGGTGGCGCCTTCCAGAAGGACCACGGGTACGTCTTCGAGGTCGACCCGTTCGACCGCAAGGCCAACCAGGACCCGGTGCCGCTGAAGTTCCTCGGCCGCTACTCGCACGAGGCCGTCGCCGTCGACCCGCGCACGTCGGCGATCTACCTGACCGAGGACGCCGGCGGCCCGAGCGGGCTGTACTACCGCTGGACGCCGCCGAGCGGCTTCCGCGGCGGCAGGGGCGCCCTGCGGAAGCTGGCGCTGTCCGACGGCGGCGACACCGCGGGCAAGCTGGAGGCGATGAGCTGCTCCCACGACGGCACGCACGTCGCCGACCTGTCGGAGGCCACCACTCCCGGCACCCGCTACCGGGTCCGGTGGGTGGAGGTGCCCGACCGTGACGCGCGCACCCAGTCGGTCCGCGTGCAGCTCACCAACGACCAGGTCACCCGCAGCCGCAAACTGGAGGGCGCCTGGTGGGCGGACGGCGGCGCGTACTTCGTCGCCAGCTTCGCCCGCCACACCGACGGCAGCGTCAACGAGCACGACGGCCAGGTGTGGTTCTACGACCCGCGCCACGAGACGGTCACGCTGAAGACCCTGTTCGGCGTCAACTCCGACCCCACCCAGGACACGAACTACGACGGGCCGGACAACATCACCGTCTCCCCGTACGGCGGAGTGATCCTCGCGGAGGACGGAGAGGGCATCCAGCACCTGGTCGGCGTCACCGACAAGGGCAAGGCGTACCCGATGGCGCGCAACGACCACAACGACAGCGAGTTCACCGGCCCCAACTTCAGCGCGGACGGCCGGATCCTGTTCGCCAACACCCAGACCCCCGGGCACGTCTTCGCGATCACCGGCCCCTGGCGCCGCCCCGCCAACACCGACAGCTGATATTCACGGCGCCGTATCGGATAACGGTTGAGGAACACAGGATGGCGGTGCGGTGTGCCGTGGAGCAGCATTAGGGGGTATGGCAGGAATTTCCGTCAGGCGACAGTCGAGCCTTCATCACGGGCCTTTTGTGGCCCGGGCGATGGCCGAATTGCGTTCCTGGCCGGCGCTGGCGCTGAGCGACACACGGCGAGGCGTCGCCTTCACGGTCGGACGGACGAAAATCGTCCGCCTGACCGGCGAGGACGAGGTATGCCTACGCCTGACCGCTCCGGCGATCAGCCGGTTGCAGCCGCATCTGCGTGACTGTGACCAGGTACAGAGCTGCTCCGACCGCGCCTGGGTGGCCGTGCACGTCGACGCCGAGCTCGACCTGGACCTGCTGCTCGCCCTGACCAGCGTGGCCATCAAGGCGCACACACCATAAAGCCACCAAAAATGACCGAGAGGTTAACCGCGGGGAAACGGCGGGCAACCCCTGGTGTCATTTATCCGGTTTCCGCTGGGAGTTCACTGCCGGTTCATTCTGTGCGCCTAACGTGCTGAAAACGTCGAAACGATGAGGACAGCGACATGGAGCACGTGACGTTCCTGGTCGTCGTGATGATCATCGTGGACACAAGCTGGTGACCCCGCCGATGGTGTTCGCCGGGCTGATCGGCGCGATCCTGTGGAACCTGCTCACCTGGCTGTTCGGGCTGCCGTCCAGTTCCTCGCACGCGCTGTTCGGCGGTTTGATCGGCGCGGTCTGGGTCGGGGCCGGGATGCGGGGCGTGCACTTCGACACGGTGCTGCAGAAGATCCTCATCCCGGCGCTGGCCCACGGCACCAACGACGCGCAGAAGACCATGGGCGTCATCACCCTCACGCTGATCTCGACCGGCGCGCTCGCCTCCGGCTCCGGTCCGCCGCTCTGGGTGATCGCCGCCGCCGGGGTGACCATCGGCCTGGGCACGTACCTGGGCGGCTGGCGGATCATCCGCACCATGGGCAAGGGCATCACCGAGATCGAGTCGCCGCAGGGCTTCGCCGCCGAGGCGAGCGCGACCACCGTCATCCTCGCCTCCTCCCATCCGCCGGTCTCAGGCTGTGACAACGGCGAGCGGTGCATACAGGCAGGTCAGGAGTTTGAAGCGGGTGGAGTTGGCCATGTTGAGCGTAGGGGGGCCGGTGAGGGGGACCGATGGCTGTGACGACACTGACGCAGGAGACACTGACCGGTCTTTCCGAGCAGGTGGCGGTCCCCTCCTATGACCGGTCGCTGCTCACGGCGGGCATCGTCCACTTCGGGGTAGGGGGATTCCACCGCGCGCACCAGGCGATGTACCTCGACCGGCTGATGAACGAGGGCAAAGCGTTGGACTGGGCGGTCTGCGGGGTCGGGGTCCTGCCCGGCGACGCGCGGATGCGCGACGTGCTGACCGCGCAGGACGGCCTCTACACGCTCGTGCTGAAGCACCCTGACGGGACCCGCGAGGCCCGTGTCATCGGGTCGATCATCGACTATCTCTTCGCCCCCGACGATCCCGAGGCGGTCATCGAGAAGATGGCCGAGCCCGCCGTACGCATCGTGTCGCTCACCGTCACCGAGGGGGGCTACAACATCCACCCCGTCACCGGTGAGTTCGACGCGGAGACACCGGCCATCCGCGCGGATCTGGCACCCGGAGCGCGCCCGGCCACGGTGTTCGGCCTGGTCACCGAGGCGCTGCGGCGCCGGCGGGATCGGGGGGTGCCGCCGTTCACGGTCATGTCGTGCGACAACATCCAGGGCAACGGCGACGTCGCCCGCCGCACCTTCACGGCCTTCGCCCGGCTCGCCGACCCCGAGCTGGCCGCCTGGATGGAGCGCGAGGTCGCCTTCCCCAACTCCATGGTCGACCGCATCACCCCGGCCACCACCGACGAGGACCGCGAGGCCGTGGCCCGGCGGTTCGGGGTGCGGGACGAGTGGCCGGTCGTCTGTGAGCCGTTCACGCAGTGGGTGCTGGAGGAGCACTTCCCCGGTGGGCGGCCGCCGTTCGAAGAGGTGGGGGTCCAGGTCGTCGCGGATGTCGAGCCGTACGAGCTGATGAAGCTGCGCCTGCTCAACGCCGGGCACCAGGCGCTGGCCTACTTCGGTTTCCTCAGCGGATACCGCTACGTCCACGAGGCGGCCGCCGACCCGGCGATCGCGGCGTTCGTGCTCGCCTACATGGACGCCGAGGCCACTCCCACGCTGCGCCCGGTGCCCGGCGTCGATCTGGACGTCTACAAGCGGACCCTGATCGAGCGCTTCTCCAATCCCGAGGTACGCGACACGGTCGCGCGGTTGTGCGCCGAGTCGTCGGACCGGATCCCGAAGTGGCTGCTTCCGGTCGTACGCGAGCAGCTTGCCCGGGGCGGGGAGGTCGGCCGCTCGGCCGCCGTGGTGGCGAGCTGGGCGCGTTATGCCGAGGGCGTCGACGAATCGGGGGCGCCCATCGCGATCGTCGACCGGCTGAAGGACCGGTTGACGGCCATCGCGGGCACGCAGCGCCGGGAGCCCACGGCGTTCATCGCGAATCGGGAGCTCTTCGGCGATCTGGTCGACGACGAGCGGTTCGTGGAGCCGTACCTGAACGCGCTGGAGTCGCTGCACACCAAGGGCGCCCGCGCCACGGTGCGGGAGCTCGCGGAGCACCGCACTTGACCATTTTACTTAACCCACGAAAAGCCAAAATACTCTATAATCCCGGCGAAAATCTCACATACACCATTTAAAGCAATATCGATTAGGGATAAACATGGTCTTATCGCCCTTTTCTAATGCAGTACCGGGGGTGAAGTGGCCGTGAACTGTCCAGCCCAGCCGAGCCGACGCGACATTCTTCGCGGAGCCTTGGCCGCCGGGGCAGCGGTGACCGTCGGCGGAAGTCTGAGTTCGTGTGGATCTCGCGGTGATGTGACCCGAGCCGCCACCAGCGACCAGTGGCGCCAGTTCCAGGGCGCCACCCTGAACTTCATCTCCGAGAACACCGCCCCGACCGCCGCCATCGCCGCGAACACCAAGCCGTTCACCGATCTGACGGGGATCGACGTCAGGATCGTGACACTCGAGCTGACCGCCCTGGTCCAGCGGGTCGCCCTGGACCTGGCCTCGGGCCGGGCCCAGTACCAGGTGATCTACGCCGACCCCTACCAGGTGCTCGCGCCGTACCAGCGGGGGCTGGTGGACCTGCGCACGTTGGAGGCGGATCCGAACCTGCCCAAGCTGCCCGGCGGGGTCGGGGACTTCATCCCCGTCCAGATGGACGCCGCGGGACGGTTCGTCGATCCCACGGCGTACTACGCCCTGCCGTACGACGCGCCGACGATGATCTGGCAGTACCGGCAGGACCTGTTCGCCAAGTACCACGACCGCATGGCCAACGACCTGGGGTTCGACCCCACTCCCGGCGGCGACCGGACCTGGGAGGAGTACTTCCGGATCGCCCAGTGGTTCAACAAGAACGCGACCTCGGACGTCAAGTACGGCACCGGCCACCAGGCCAGGCAGCACGACTCCCTGATGAACGACTTCAGCAACGTGCTGTGGTCCTACGGCGGCGCCTACTTCGACAACGGCAAGGAAGTGGGCCGTCTGGGCGCGCGGGATCCCGGACCGTGCCGGCTCGACTCCGACGCCGCCATCGCCGGCGCGGAGTTCTACAACCGGCTGCTCTCCATCGCCGACCCCGCCTCCAAGACGTGGGACTGGGACGGCGTCGGCGCCGCCTTCCGCTCGGGCCGGCTGGCGATGTGCCCGAACTGGCATGAGTTCGCGGCCAGCAACGAGCTGGTGATGCCCGGCAAGGCCGGCTACGCGGTGCTGCCCAAGGGCCCGGTCGCCACGGCCAACATGTACGGGGGCACGGGGGTCGGCATCAGCGCGAACACGATGCCCAACGAGCGCGGCGCCGCCTGGCTGTTCCTCGTGTGGGCCACCTCCCCCGAGACGCAACTGGCCAACCTCAAGAGCAAGGCCGGTGGCGGCACCCCCACGCGTACTTCCGTGTACGAGATGCCGGAAGTGCGGGCGGCCGAGAAGCGGCCGTCGCCGATGCCCAACATGCTCACGGCCGCCGCGGTACGGGAGGCCTGGACGCCCGAGCGGATCGGCCTGCGGCCCAAGATCCCGATGTGGAACGAGTGCAACACCGCGATCTTCACCCAGCTGTCCACGATGCTCAGCGGGGCCGAGACACCCGCGAACGCGATGCGTTCGATCAAGTCGCGGGTGGACCAGATCGTGGCGCGAGGGTGGGTGGCCTAGATGACGCACGCGGCGCAGACCTCGGCGGTACGCGGAACGGCCACGCCCAAGAGCAGCCCTCGCAAGGAGCCGCGGATCGGCTTCGAAGGCATGATGATGGCTCCCGGCCTGCTGCTGCTGGCCGCGCTGTCGATCGTGCCGTTCATCGCCCTGATCGCGATGAGCTTCTCCCGCGTCCGGCTGCTGGGCGGAGTACGGCTCGACCTGGTGGGCCTGAGCAACTGGGCGCGCTTCTTCACCGACGCGGACATGTGGATGTCCTGGCTGCGGACGATCATCTTCTTCGTGCTCACCGTCGGGCTGGAGATGGTCCTGGGCATAGGCATCGCGCTGTGCCTGTTCCGGGTGCTGCGCGGCCGCAACATCCTGCTCGCCCTGCTGCTGCTGCCGATGTTCGCCGCACCGTCGATCGTCGGCCTGCTGGGCCGCTACCTCACCGACTCCACCTTCGGGCTCTACGCCTGGGTGCTGCGCGGGTTCGGCTACAGCGGCGACATCCTCGGCGCCCCGCTCAGCGCCTTCGCCGCCGTCGTCCTCATGGACGTGTGGGAGTGGACCCCGCTCATCGCCCTGATCACCCTCGCCGGGCTGTCCAGCGTGCCGCAGTCGGTACGGGAGGCCGCCGCCGTCGACGGCGCCCGGGGATGGATGACGCTGCGCTACATCCTCTTCCCGGCGATCTCCAACGTGCTGCTGGTCGCGCTGCTCATCCGCTCGATGGACGCCATCCGCTACTTCGACATCATCTGGGTCACCACCAACGGCGGCCCGGCGGACGCGACCAAGATCGTACCCATCCGGCTGTACGAGACCGCGTTCCGCTTCTTCGACCTGGGCTACGCCGCCGCCATCGGCCTGGCGATGCTGGCCTTCTCGATCTTCATCGCCCGCACGTTCGTGCGGCTGCTGGATGTGCGGGGGTTGACCCGATGAGCACCTCGATGACGCCTCCGTCGTCCCCACCTCTGCAAACCGTTCCCGGTGGGGCCGCGCCGCGGGAGCCGGTCACCGCCGCCCCGCGCGGAGAGGCGCAGTCGCCGCTGGAGGCGAGCAGCCGTCGTTCGCGGTGGATGGTGACGCTGCTCATCGTGGTGGCGCTGCTCTGGACGCTGGTCCCCCTGGTGTGGATGCTGATGTCGTCGTTCAAGAGCGCCCGGGACGTGACCGCGGCCACGCCGCAGTTCTTCTTCGCGCCGACTCTGGACAACTACCGCAACCTGTTCAGCGGGGCCAACAACCTCGGGCCGTACATCGTGCACAGCGTGCTCGCCGCCGGCATCTCCGCGCTGCTCGCGGTCGGCCTGGGCGCGCTGGCCGGGTACGGGCTGGCGCGCACCCACATGCGCGGGAAGAAGCACCTGGCGTTCTGGATCATCTCCACGCGTATGGCGCCCATCGCGGCGGTCGTGGTGCCGCTGTTCCTCATCTTCCGCGGGCTCGGCCTGATCGACTCGATTCCGGGGCTGATCCTGGCCTACCTGACCTTCAACCTGCCCTTCGCGATCTGGCTGATGAGCGCGTTCTTCGCCGAGGTGCCATCCTCGCTGGAGGAGTCGGCGCTGGTCGCCGGCTGCTCCCGCTGGCAGGCCTTCTGGATGGTGATCCTGCCGCTGACCAAGTCGGGGCTGGTCACCACGTTCATCCTGTGCCTGGTCTTCGCCTGGAACGACTACGCGTTCGCCGTCGTCTTCTCCGGGCCGAACTCCCAGACGCTGCCCATCGCCGCCTCCCAGCTGGTCACCCAGACGGGCATCGACTGGGGCCAGCTCACCGCGATCGGCACGATCGTGGTCGTGCCGATGATGCTCGCCGGGCTCGCCGTGCGCCGCTGGCTGGTCACCGGACTCACCCTCGGCGCCATCACCGGGGAGTAGGTGGGCCATGCGCGCGGCCGTACTGCAGGGTGTCGGCAAGATCCAGCTGGAGGAGCGGCCACGGCCCGAGCCCGGCCCCCGGGAGGTGCTGGTGCGGGTCGCCTCGGTCGGGACGTGCGGCTCGGACGTGCACTACTACGAACACGGCCGCATTGGCGACTTCGTGGTGGACTCGCCGCTGGTGCTGGGCCACGAGCCGTCGGGCACCGTGGTCGTCACCGGGCCCGGGGTCAGCCGTCATCGGGTGGGCCAGCGCGTCTCCGTGGAGCCCGGGGTGCCCGACTTCACCTGCCGGCAGTGCCGGGCCGGCCGCTACAACCTCTGCCCGAGCATGCGCTTCTTCGGCACCCCGCCGATCGACGGCGCCTTCTGCGAGTACGTCGTCACCCACGAGGAGTTCGCCCACCCCGTCCCCGACACGCTGTCCGATGATGCCGCCGCCCTGATCGAGCCGCTCTCGGTGGGCGTGTGGGCCTGCCGGAAGGCCCGGGTCGAGCCGGGCACCCGGGTGCTGGTCACCGGCGCCGGCCCGGTCGGGCTGCTGTGCATGCAGACCGCCCTCGCCTTCGGCGCGACCGACGTGCTGATCACCGACGTGAACTCCGTCCGGCTCGGGGTCGCCCGCGACCTGGGCGCGAGCGAGACCCTCGACGTAGGCGAGACCCGCCTGTCCGAAGCCGGGTTCGAACCCGATGTGCTGCTCGAATGCTCCGGTCATCCGGCCGCGATCGGGGAGGCCATCCGCGCGGTGGGACGGGCCGGGCGCGTCGTCCTCATCGGCATGGGCGGGGACGAGATCCCGCTGCCGCTCTCCCACGTACAGACCCGCGAGCTCGAGGTGACGGGCACGTTCCGCTATGCCGGCACCTGGCCGGCGGCCATCGCCCTGGCCGCCGCCGGCCGCGTCCAGCTGGACGCGCTGGTGACCGGCCACTTCGGCCTGGCCGACGTCGAACAGGCACTCACCGCCGGCACCCGTGATCCCAAGCTGGTCAAGGCCGTCGTCCGGCCGCAGGAGTGAGGGTGCGTCCTAAGGAGAGATCATGTCCAGAGTCCTGTACGAAGAGGCGACCCGCGTCTATCCCGGATCCGACCGGCCCGCGGTCGACGCGCTCGACCTCGACATCCATGACGGTGAGTTCCTGGTCCTCGTCGGCCCGTCGGGCTGCGGGAAGTCCACCTCCCTGCGCATGCTCGCGGGGCTGGAAAGGGTGGACGGCGGGCGCATCGCCATCGGTGAGCGCGACGTCACCCACCTGGCGCCGCGTGATCGGGACATCGCCATGGTGTTCCAGAACTATGCCCTGTATCCGCACATGTCGGTGGCCGACAACATGGGCTTCGCCCTTCGGGTGATGAAGACGCCCAAGAACGAGATCGACCGCCGGGTCCGTGAGGCCGCCCACCTGCTGGACCTGGACGAGTTCCTGGACCGCAAACCGAAGGCGCTCTCCGGCGGGCAGCGGCAACGCGTGGCCATGGGCCGGGCGATCGTCCGCGAGCCGAAGGTGTTCCTCATGGACGAGCCCTTGTCCAACCTGGACGCCAAACTCCGCGTACAGACCCGCACGCAGATCGCCGCCCTGCAGCGCAGGCTCGGCGTGACGACGGTCTACGTGACCCACGACCAGGTCGAGGCCATGACCATGGGCGACCGGGTGGCCGTGCTCAAGGACGGGGTGCTCCAGCAGGTCGACACGCCGCTCCGGCTCTACCAGCACCCGGCCAACGTCTTCGTCGCCGGCTTCATCGGCTCCCCGTCGATGAACCTCTCGGAGTACCCGGTCGAAGGCGGCGAAGCGGTCCTCAACGACACGCGGGTGCCGCTGAGCCGCGAGACGCTCAACGCGCTCAAGGACGAAGGCGCGGACCGCGTCATCCTGGGCTTCCGGCCCGAGAGCGTCGAGGTGGTGGGCGAGGGCACGCAGGGGAGCTTCCCGGTCACCGTCACCGTCGTGGAGGAACTCGGCTCCGACGCCTTCCTCTACGGCCAGTACGCCGACACGACCGATCCGGCCCGCCTCGAACAGACCGTCATCGCCCGCGTCGACCCCAACCGGCCGCCGGCCAAGGGCGAACGAGTCCGGCTGCGCATCCTGCCGGGCAAGGAGCGGCTCTTCTCGGCGGTCACCGGCCAGCGGCTGCCCGCCTGACAAGATCTCATTTCCTTCCGGACCGCTGATCGGGAGCGCCCGGCACCGGGGCGGCCGGGTCCGATCCGAGGGCGACGATCCGATTGCGCCCGTCGACGTGGACGACGGACGGGACGTACGACTTGACCTCGCTCTCGTCCACCTGCCGGTAGGACATGATGATGACCAGGTCATCCGGTGACACGAGGTGCGCGGCCGCGCCGTTGATCCCGATCACGCCCGAACCCGCCGGCCCTTCGATGACATAGGTCGTCAGCCGGGACCCGTTGGTGATGTCGACGACGTCGACCCGCTCGCCCTCGACGAGGTCGGCCGCGTCCATGAGGACTCTGTCGATCGTGATCGAGCCGACGTAGTGCAGGTCGGCCTGGGTCACGGTGGCCCTGTGGATCTTTCCGCCGAGCAGGGTGCGCTGCATGTCCATGCCCTCCAAGGGGTGGGTAAAAGTTAGGTAATGCTATCCTAAGTTCACCCGTCGACTCCCGCCTGTGCGACCCCCCGGCCAGCGGCCACCGAGACGCCGGAGGGCACAGAGACAAGGAACTCAGATGACTCCTCCCGGCACCGTCCGTCCCTCGCGCGTCGCGGCGATCGCCGTGGCCTGCGCCCTCGTGGTGGGTGCGCTGGTCTCGTGTTCGAGCCCCGCGCAGGCCCCGAAGACCACGGCGGCGGCCGATCCGGCCTTCCCCGTCGCCATCGACCACAAGTTCGGGTCCACCACGATCAAGTCGAGGCCCACCCGGGTGGTCACCGTCGGGTGGAACGACCAGGACTTCGCCCTCGCCCTCGGCGTGGTGCCGGTGAGCACGCGGCAGTGGTTCGACGAGTACCTCACCTACCCGTGGGTCAAGACGGCGCTGGGCGGTAAGCCGCTGCCCACGTTCTCGGCGGAGATCAACTTCGAGGCCATCATCAAGCAGCGGCCCGACCTGATCATCGCGATCTACGAGACGATCAACAAGCAGACGTACGACAAGCTCTCGCAGATCGCCCCGACGGTCGTCCAGTCCAGTAAGTACCCGGACGAGCAGACCCCGTGGGACGTCCAGACGCTCACCACGGGCAAGGCGCTGGGCCGGTCCGCGCAGGCGCAGGCGCTCGTCGACAAGGTCAACGGCAAGATCGCCGAGGCGAAGCAGGCGCATCCCGAGTTCGCCGGGAAGGTCCTCGTGGTGGACTACGGCCCCGAGAACGGACAGCACTACCTGATCCCCGGCCGCGACCCGCGCCGCGCGCTGTTCGACGCGCTCGGCTTCGCCGCCCAGAGCCAGAACGGCGACATCAGCGAGGAGCGGCTGGACCTGCTCGACCGGGACGTGCTGTTCGTCAACGGCTCGACCAAGGCGAAGATGGCCTCGTCGCCGGTCTTCTCCCGCCTGAAGGTGGTCAAGACCGACCGAACCATTTACACGGACTTCTCCACCCCGCTCGGTGGCGCGCTGTCGTACAGCGGCCCGGACGCCCTGCTGTACGCGCTCGACGTACTCGTGCCTCAACTGGCGAACGCGGCCGACATGAAGCCGTCGACCCCGGTCACCGACCTGTCCTGATCTTTCTGTTTTCACCGGGCAAGGTGCTGGCCGACAAGCGGGCCGAGGATCTCCAGAGTGCGGGTGTCCAGTAGTTCGGAATGCCCGCACTCGATGGCGAACGTCCGCAGCTCGCCCCCGACGTACCGGCTCCACTGGTCGGAGGCCGTCCCGGTGAACCCCTGCTCGGGCACGGTCGCGTCGACGAAGATCACGTCTCCGGGGAAGACGCCGTACTCGGCCCGCGCCATCATGCGGTCGCTGGCCAGGTAGTTCTCGACTACCTTCGCGATCTGCGCGTCCTCCAGCGCGGCGACGCCGCCGCCCAGCTCGCGGACGAACCCGACCGCGTCGGCGATGGACAACGTGTCGCGCCGCTCCTCCGGCACCTGGCAGCCCATCTCGATCAGCAGATCGGCGATCGCCGCGGGCCGGTCCCACGCTCCGGCGGGCCTCTCGGTGAGATCCCTTCGCGTGTCGAG
This sequence comes from Nonomuraea sp. NPDC049141, assembly GCF_040648415.1. Taxonomy (NCBI): domain Bacteria; kingdom Bacillati; phylum Actinomycetota; class Actinomycetes; order Streptosporangiales; family Streptosporangiaceae; genus Nonomuraea; species Nonomuraea sp. NPDC049141. The sequence continues at coordinate 432,411 of NZ_JBEZDR010000003.1, read as the reverse complement.
CATGCCGAGGAACGTGACCTCACGTCCGTCGGCTATCAGCCGAATCGCCACCTGATGCGCCACCGCGCCCCCGAACGACCAGCCGAGCAGTCCGACCGGCCCTTCGGGGGCGGTCCGGCCGATCAGGTCGGCGTACTCGCCGGCCAGCGCGCTGATCGTGACGGGCAGGTCGGTGGTACGGCTCAGCAGGGGCGATTGCAGGCCGTAGAGCGGGACGTCCTGCGGCAGGTAGCGCTTGAGCCCGGCGAACTGCCAGCTCAGGCCGCTGGCCGGCGGCAGACAGAAGAGCGGCGTGCCCTCGCCGCCTGCCCCCAGGACCAGCAAGGGGGCCATCGCATCCTTGGCGGACGCGGCATCGCCGAGCCGGTGGGCGAGGGCGGCGGCCGTGGGGGCTGTGAACAGGTCCGCGATCGGGAGGGCGACGCCGAGGTCCCGGCGCAGGGCCGCGGCGAGCCGTACCAGCAGCAGCGAATGCCCGCCGAGGACGAAGAAGTCGTCGTCCACGCCGACCGAGTCGAGCCCCAGCACCTCCGCGATGACGGCGCAGACGGCCGCCTCGGTACGCGACCGCGGCTCTGTACGGGTGGCCAACCGGGCGAAGTCGACGTCCGGCAGTGCCGAGCGATCCACCTTGCCGTTCGGTGTGAGCGGCAACTCGTCGAGGACCGTCACGACCGCGGGCACCATGTACGCCGGCAGACGCTGGGCAAGGTAGTCCCGGAACTGGAGCGACGACACGACGTCACCGTCCCGCATCGGGGATGCGGTGTTGTCCGGGGTGACGTACGCCAGGATGTGGGTCTCGCCGCGCGAGTCCTGTCGCGCGACCACCGCGACCTGCCGGGCAGCGGGATGCTGGGCCGCGACCGACTCGATCTCGCCCAGCTCGATGCGGAAGCCGCGCACCTTGACCTGGTGGTCCGAGCGGCCGAGGAACTCCAGCGAGCCGTCAGAGGTCCAGCGAGCGAGGTCCCCGGTGCGATAGAGCCGGGCGCCATCGCCGAACGGATCGGCGACGAACCGGGCTGCGGTGAGGCCGTGACGTCCCAGGTAGCCGCGGGTGACCTGCGCCCCGCCGAGATAAAGCTCGCCGATGGCACCGGGAGGAACCGGGCACAGCTCCGCGTCCAGGAGGTGAGCCGTGGTGCCGGGCAGGGGGCGGCCGATCGTGGGACGGTCGCGCCAGCCGTCGTTCACAGGGGCGGCTGTGGCCCAGACCGTCGCCTCCGTGGGACCGTACAGGTTCGTTACGCTCTGAGCCCTTTCCGCCAGCTCCCCCGCGAGCGTGGTCGGCAGCGCTTCGCCACCGACCAACGCCCGCACGCCGCTGAGGTCGGTGTCCGGCGACTGTGCCAGCGCCGACCACAGCGACGGGGTCGCCTGCATGACTGTGACGCGTTCGGCCGCCGCCAGCGCGGCGAGGAGCCTCGGGTCGCGTACCTGCTCCTCCGTGGCCATCACCACGCACCCACCGGCGCGTAGTGGCGCCATCAGTTCGAGTACGGAGATGTCGAAGGAAAGGGTGGTGACGGCGAGCAGCCGGTCGGACTCGCCGATCGGGACGGCTGCGGCCACGGCGGCGAGGAAGGTCTCCAGGTCGCGATGGGTGACCACGACGCCCTTGGGCCTGCCGGTGGATCCCGAGGTGTAGATGACGTACGCCGCGGAGTCCGGGTCACGCGGAGCTCTGCGGAAGGCGTGCGTGGGTGTGCCGCCGACGTCAATCGGGTCCGGAACGCTCGGAGCCCCGTGGCGGGGACGGGCAGGTGTGCCGTCGATGTCCGTGCGGTTCGGATCGCTCGGAGCCGCGTGCCGGAGGTGTCCGAGCGAGCTGTCGAAGTTGATGAGTGTCGTGCCGTGGGGTATCGCGGGGAACAGTTGCCGCGATCGCTCGTCGGCGACCACAACGGCGGGCCGGGCGTCGTCGATCATGAATCGCAGCCGCTCGGCCGGGAACGCGGGATCGAGCGGCAGGTACGCCGCTCCCGCCTTGGCGACGCCCAGTACCGCCACCAGCAGGTCGGCCGAGCGCGGCAGGGCGAGCCCGACCAGGCTCTCCGGACCGGCGCCGAGGTCGGCGAGCCTGGCGGCGAACGCGTTGGAGGCCGCGTCGAGCTCGGCGTAGCTCATCGTCCGGCCGCCGGACACGCAGGCGTCCACGTCGGGTGCCGCCTTCGCCCGCGCGGAGAACCGCACGTCCCAGGGCAGGCCATCGGATGCCACCGGCCCGCCGGACCGCCACCGGGAGAGGTCGTCGAGGTCGCCCGCGGCGAGTACCGGGACCGTGCCGGTCGGCTGTTCCGGCCGGACCGCGAGCTCGCCAAGCAGCACGATGAGGCGGTCGAGCAGGCGCCGCGCGGTGCCGTCGTGGAAGCGTGCGGCGTCGTACTCCAGGATGATGTCGACCGGCTGTCGCGGGCCGGCGTCGACGAAGGTGAAGTTCAGGTCGACTTTCGGGTCGGAGAGGTACGCGGGCGTGTCGCCCGTGGGCAGGCCCAGGGCGGTGTCGTGGCCGGTCTGCCGGTGCAGGAAACCGATCATCACCTGGAACAGCGGGTTGCGTCCGTGTTCGCGTACCGGATTGACCACCTCGACGACCTGCTGGAAGGGCACGTTGGCGTGCTCGAACGCGGCCAGGTCGGTCTCGCGTACCCGGCGCAACAGCTCGGTGAAGGACGGCGAGCCGGAAAGGTCGGCGCGCAGGACGACGGTGTTGACGAAGAAGCCGACCAGGTCGTTCAGCACCGCGTCGGCGCGGCCCGAGGTCGGGCTGCCGATCGGGACGTCAGTGCCAGCGCCGAGGCGGTGCAGCAAGGTGGCGAGTGCGGCGTGCAGCACCATGAACAGGCTCGCCGACTCGGCCCTGCCCAGCTCCCGCAGCGGGTCGATCAGCTCCGGCGAGAGCGGCACGGACACTTGACCGGCCCGGCGGACGTCACGAGTCTGATCGGCTCGACGAGCGTCACGAGTCTGATCGGCTCGACGAGCGTCACGAGTCTGATCGGCTCGACGAGCGTCACGAGCCTGGTCGGCTCGGCGGGCGTCGCGGGCCTGCCGGGGCCGGTCGGCCGGGAGGGGGATCTCGTCCGGTAGGCCGCGCAGGTGCTCCTGCCAGTAGGTCCGTTCGGTGGCGTGCCTGCTGGCCGGGTTGGCGGGGTCGCCGAGCAGTTCGCGCTGCCAGAGGGTGTAGTCCGCATACTGCACCGGCAGCGGCTCCCAGCGTGGGGCGTGACCGGCCTGCCGGGCGGCGTAGGCGGTGTCAAGGTCGCGCAGCAGCGGCCGGTCGGACCACTCGTCCATCGCGATGTGGTGCAGGATCAGGGCCAGCACGCTGTCCCCGGTGTCCTGCTCTTGGATCAGGGTGACCCGCAACGGCGGGTCCGCGGCCAGGTCGAAGGGGCGGGCCACCGCCGCCGACACCGCGTTCCCGGTCTCGGCGGCCGGGCGGTCCACGACCGTGACGGAGATCGGGGACGGGTCGAGTACGTCCTGGACCGGCTGGTCGTCGATGACCGTGACCAGCGTCCGCAGCACCTCGTGCCGCGCCACCACGTCGCCGAGCGCGGCCCGGAGGGCGTCGTGGTCGACGGAGCCGCGGAGGCGGACGAGCAGCGGGTAGTTGTACGCCGTCGAGGTGGGGTCCAGTTGCTGGAGCAGCCAGAGCCGTTCCTGCGCCGCCGACAGGGGCGGGCGCTCGATCCGCGGGCGGGAGACGAGCTCGGGAGGTGTGGTCCCGGCTCGGTCGGCGAGACGGGCGGCCAGGCGCGCGGGCGTGCGCGTGTCGAACAGGTCGCGCAACGACAGCTCGACGCCCAAACCCGCCCGCACCAGCCCGAACAGCTGGATGGCGAGCAGAGAGTGCCCACCCCGATCGAAGAAGTCGTCCTCGGCCCCAAAACCGCCGAGACCACCCGGTTCTCCGACGCCGAGTACCTCGCCGAACAGCTCGCACAGCCGCCGTTCCAGCTCCCCCGCCGGCGCCCTCGAACTCGACGGCAGCGACCGCGGCGCCGGCAGCGCGGCGGTGTCCAGCTTGCCGTTGATGGTCAGCGGCAGCGCCTCCACGACCGCGAAGGCCGACGGCACCATGTATCCGGGCAGCAGCGACTTCAACTCGCGATGGACGGCCACCAGCAGCGAGTCCTCATCACCGGGCTCCTCAGGAACGACATAGGCCACCAACCATTTGCCGCCCGACGGACCAGGAACGGCGAGCACCGCGCTCTGGTGCACGCCCGGCCGGGCCGTCACGACAGCCTCGACCTCCGCCGGCTCCACCCGATAACCGCGGATCTTGACCTGATCGTCAGTGCGGCCCAGGAAGTCGAGGTTCCCGTCGGCACCGGCTCGCACCAGGTCGCCGGTACGGTACATCCGCCCACCGGACACGTACGGATCCGCCACGAACCGCGAGGCGGTCAACCCGAACCGGTCGAGATATCCACGCGCCAGCCCCGCCCCGCTGATGTAGAGCTCGCCGGGCACGCCCGCGGGCACCGGCCGGAGGGCGGCGTCCAGTACGTAGCCGCGGGTGTTCCAGATGGGCCGCCCGACCGTGGTGCCCGCGCTGTCCTCGGTGCCCGCTCCGAGGGTGTTGATCGTGTACTCGGTCGGACCGTACAGGTTGTAGCCATCCACCCCCTCGGCCTCGCGCAGCGCGGTCCACAGCGTCTGCGGCACCGCCTCGCCGCCGAGGAGCACCAGAGCCGGACGGTACGAACCGGGCGGCCCCCCGAACCGCGCGCCGTCGAGCAGCCCCTGGTCGAGCAGGTGCTGGGCGTAGGTCGGTGTCACATTCACGACGTCGACGCGGTGCCGGTCGCAGTAGGCGACGAGCGCGCGGGCGTCACGGCGCAGCTCCTCGTCGCAGATGTGTACGTGATGGCCTTCGACCAACCACAGCAGTTCCTCCCACGACATGTCGAAGGAGAACGAGACCGTGTGGGCGATCGTGAGGATCCGGTTCCTGGCGGCGGCGATCGTGGGGGCGAAGATGGCCTCGCGATGGTTGAGCTGCATGTTGGTCAGCCCCCGGTACGGCGTGACCACGCCCTTGGGCCGTCCCGTGGAGCCGGAGGTGTAGATGACGTACGCCGGGTGGTCGAGCCGTCCCGGCCTGCCGGGGGCGAATTCGCCCAGTTCGCGGTCCTCGATCGGCTCCGACGATCCGGTACGCGCGGCGGCGCCGTCCAGGCAGAGCACCGGCACCGGGTGAGAGGCGAGCCGAGGGGCCACCGCCTCGGTGGTGACCAGCAGGACCGGCCCCGCGTCGGCCAGCATCGCCAGCAGGCGGTCGTCGGGATGGTCCAGTTCGAGGGGGAGGTAGGCGGCTCCGGTACGGAGGACCGCGAACAGCGCGGCCACCATGTCGATGGATCGGGGCACGGCCAGCGCGATGATCCGCTCGGGGCCCGCGCCCCGGTCGAGCAGCAGGCGGGCGAGCTGGTTCACGCGCGCGTCGAGTTCGGCGTAGGTCAGTGTCCGCGTGCCGGAGGTGAGGGCCGCGGCGTCCGGTGTCCGCCGGGCCTGGGCGCCCATCAGCTCCGCGATCGTCTCGGCGCCGATGGGATGGGTGACCGTGTCCCATCCGGCCTCAAGCTCCGCGAGCTCGTACGGGAGCAGGACGGGAACATCGGCGACCGTCGAGGCGGGCTGCTCCGAGAGGTGGAGCAGCACCTGCTCCAGCCGGGACAGCAGCGCCCGCGCCTGTTCCGGCGCGACCACGTCGGCACGGAACTCCAGCCGCACCGCCAGCCGCGCCCCCGGCGTGGCCACCCAGGTGAGCGGGTAGTGCGTCGCGTCCACGCTCTCCACGCCGACGATGCCGTGTTCCTCCTCCAGATCGGTGAAGGTGTCGTCGTCGAGGAAGTTCTGCAGGACGTACAGGCTGTCGAAGAGCTGGTCGCGGCCCGCCGCGCGCTGGATGTCGCCCAGGCCGAGGTACTCGTGCGGCATCATCTCCACGCGGTCGGCCTGCACGCGCCGCATGACCTCCAGCACGGGTTCGGCCGGGGTCAGGCGTACGTGGACGGGAACGGTGTTGAGGAAGACCCCGATCACCGCGTCGATGCCGTCCAGCTCGGTCGGCCGTCCGGCGACGGTCGTACCGAACACGGCCTCCTGCCGTCCCGAGGCATGGCTCAGCACCATCGCCAGCGCCGTGCTGAGCATCGCGTTGAGTGTCACCCCAGCGCGACGCGCCTGCTCGGCGACGCGACCGGTCTGCTCCCGGCTCAGCCGGAACGACAGGCTGGTCGCCAGCACCGGCGCGGTCCCCGCGGCCGCCGGGAACAGGATGGTCGGCTCCTCCAGCCCGGCGAGCGCCCGCCCCCAGGCCCGCGCCGACGCGTCCGCGTCCTGCCGGGCCAGCCAGGCAAGATAGTCGGTGAACGTCGCCGCCTCCGCACCGGGCGACGGCCGTCCCGCCTCGCGACCTGCCGCTGTCTCCGCGTCAGACGAGGACGGTCCGACCGTGCGGCCTGTTGCTGTCTCCGCGTCAGACGAGGACGGTCCGACCGTGCGGCCTGTTGCCGTCTCCGCGTCTGGCCGCTGGGCGGGGTGGCCGTCGCGGGCAAGGGCGTACTCGCCGAACAGCTCGCGCAGGACCAGCTCCCGCGACCACCCGTCCCACAGCAGCAGGTGGTACGTGAGCAGCAGCCGATCGCGCCCGCCGGGCAGGCGGACCACGCTCAGGCGGCACAGCGGCGGCCGGGCCAGCTCGAACGGCCGGCGACGGTCCTCCTCCATCAGCGCCCGGAGCCGATGGTCGTCCTTCTCGTCTGACAGGTCCACCACGTCGACCGAGCTGTCCAGGCCGGTGCCGACCAGGGCTACGGGCCGGGTCGTGCCCTCGGCGGTGAAGCCGAGCCGCATGGCCGCGTGACGATCGAGCACGGCGGCGTACGCGTGGCGGAGGGCTTCGACATCAAGCCGTCCGGCGAAGTCGAACGCGTTCTGCGCCACGTACACGTCGGCGTCGCCCGCGTAGCCCGCCTGGAAGTACAGGCCCTCCTGGAGCGGCGACAAGGGCCAGATGTCCTGTACGGCGACCGGGGCCGCGGCGAGCACCCGGTCGACCTCATCGGGGGTGAGGGTGGGGTGGTTCAGCGCGGTGGAGCCGCTCAGCGCAGTGGGGTCGCTCAGCGCAGTGGGGTCGCTCAGCGAGCCGGGCCGGGCCGAGTGGTCCGCTCCACGTTCGCGGCCATGGCCAGGCGACGCGGCGGCCAGCTCGCGCGCGGCCGCGGCCCAGGCGTCGGCGAGCGCGTCCACGTCGTTCGCGCCGAGGCCGCCGTCCGCATAGGTGAACACGGCGTGCAGCTCGGGCCCCGCCGCCATGTCGTGGCAGGCGACGTTGATCTCCAGCAGGTACGGCGTGCCCAGGTCCGGGTCCGGGTGCACCCGCAGCGCCTCCGCCTCGGGCGCCGTGTCCCAGTCGCCGGATCGCCCGGCGGGGAATCGGCCGAGGTAGTTGAACAGCAGCTGGGGTGTTCCCAGCCGGGCGAGCGCGGGGGCGGTGCGCGCGTTGCAGTAACGCAACTGCCCGTACCCGAGCCCACCGTCCGGAACGGCCCGCAGCACTTGGCACACGTCGCCGAGCACGGCGGTGACCGCACCGGAGACGGCGGGCAGCCGCACGGGGGCGATGGCGGTGAACCACCCCACGGTCCTGGACAGGTCCTCACCGTCCGCGACCTCTTCGCGCCCGTGCCGTTCCAGGTCGATCACCAGCGGCGCCGCAGGGTCACCGCCACGCGCCACCCGCCAGCGCGAGACCGCGACATGCAACGCGGCAACGAGCACATCGGTCACGTCGGCCACTGGAGCGGCTGGCCCAGCCGACGCGGTCGCCGACACAGCCGTCCCAGCCGACGCGGTCATCGGCACGGCTGTGAGCAGCGGGCCGGTCACCTCGGCGGGCAGGCGTACGACGTGGTCGCGGGTTCGGCCTGCGGTCAGGCCGATGGTCGGGGTCACCGGGTCGAGTTCGGCGCCCGGAGCCAGGGTGGTCGTCCAATGGTCGAACTCGGCGAGCCTGGCCGCCTGGGTGGCGTTCTCGGTGATGGACCGGGCGAAGGCGCGCAGGGACGTGCCGACCGGTTCGAGCCGCACCTGTTGCCCGGTGCTCACGGCTTCCCACGCCTGTCGCAGGTCGTCGACCAGGATCCGCCACGAGACCCCGTCGACCACCAGGTGATGCGCGACGAGCAGCAGCCTGCCCTGCTGCTCGGGCCCCCGGTCGAACCACACCGCCTGCAACACATCGCCGTTGTCGGGATCCAGCCGGTCGGCGGCGGCGTCGGACTCGGCGGCGATCAAGGCGCGCAGGGCGTCCTCGTCGAGACCCACCGCATCGACCGAGGTCACGGCGGGATCGGGAACGTCGGCGGCCGGACGGGCCTCCAGGGACCACAGCAACGGAGACGGCCGGTTCAGCCGCAGCCGGAGCGCGTCGTGCCGCCCGACCAGCGCGCGGATCAGCATGACGACCTGCTCGTGGGTGGCGCCCTGCGGGGTGGGCAGCAGCTCGGACTGGTTCAGCCGGGAGATCCGCCCGCCCAGCTCGGCCAACCGGTGCACGATCGGCATCAGCATGACCTCGCCGACCCCATCGGACACGGCCTCATCCGGCTCCCGGTCAGGTCCGGCGGCCGACTCCCGGCCAGTTCCGGTGTCCGCGTCGGAGGGCCCGATCGCGTCGGCGAGCGCGGCCGGCGTGCGGTGGATGAACACGTCCCTCGGGGACAGTCGCAATGACCGGCGCCGGGCCAGGTTGACGAGCTGGATCGCGATGATGCTGTCGCCGCCGAGCACGAAGAAGTCGTCCTCAGGCCCGACGTCGTCCAGACGCAGCACCTCCGCGTACAGCGCCCGCAGAACGACCACAGGCGACGCTCCCCCAGCAGAGACCTCGACCTGGGCGACCGGGAGTCGGCCGGCAACCACCGCCCGCGTGGTCTGCGGAACGGGCAGGGCCTCGCGGTCAAGCTCACCGGTATCCAAGGTCGCCGATACGGGCAGGGTGGGCTCGCCGACAACCACCGCCCGAGCGGTCGCCGGAGCGGGCAAGGCGTCGCAGTCGAGTTTGCCGTTGACCGTCAGTGGCAGCGCGGAGAGTGACACGAACGTCGCCGGAATCATGTAGAAAGGCAGCCTCTCAGCCAGCTGGGCATGAGCCTCGGCGGCACCGACGCGCCCCCCGTCCCGCGCGACCAGGTACGCCACGAGCCGCCGCCGGCCGGGCTCGTCCTCGCGCACGATGACGGCGGCGTTCACGACTCCGTCCAGTGTCAGCAGCGCGGACTCGATCTCGCCGAGTTCGATGCGGTACCCCCGTACCTTCACCTGCTGGTCGGACCGGCCCAGGTAGACCAGGTCGCCGTCGGGAGTCCACCGCGCGAGGTCGCCGGTGCGGTAGAGCCGCCCGCCGGAGGCGTCGGCGACGAACCGTTCGGCGGTCAGGCCGGGGCGGTCGAGGTACCCGCGGGCCAGCTGGTCACCCGCGACGTAGATCTCGCCGGTGACGCCCGGCGGGACCGGCTGGAGACGGCGGTCGAGCACGTGTACGCCGAGGCCGGGCAGCGGCCCGCCGATGACGCTGTCGCCGTTCGCGTCGTCCGAGGTCAGAGCCCGGAACGACACGTGCACGCAGGTCTCGGTGATGCCGTACATGTTCACCAGCAGCGGTGCTTGGCGGTCGTACCACGGGGCCAGGCGGGCGAGGTCCAGCGCCTCGCCGCCGAAGATCACGTACCGGAGGGCGAGCTCGCCCGGCCGCCCGCGTTCGGCCTCGATCAGCGGGTAGAACGCGGACGGGGTCTGGTTCAGCACGGTCACGCGCTCGCGTTCCAGCAGGTCCAGGAAGCGTCGCGGGTCGCGCGCCACATCGTGGGCGACGACCACCAGGCGCCCGCCGTACAGCAGCGCGCCCCACAGCTCCCACACCGAGAAGTCGAACGCGTACGAGTGGAACATGGTCCACACATCGTCCGGACCGAACTCGAAAAGCTCCTCAGCCGCCGCGAACAGCGACAGCACATTGCGATGGGTCACCGTCACGCCCTTGGGCCGCCCCGTCGAACCCGAGGTGTAGATGACATACGCCGCGTTGTCCGCGCTCAGCGGTACCGGCCGCGGCGGGGCGGTGGAGTGGCCCGCGATGACCTCCGGGTCGTCCAGCAGCATGACCGGCACCGTGGCAGGGGGCAGCGAGCCCAGCGTCGCGCTGTCGGTCAGCAGGCGTACGGGGTTCGAGTCGGCGAGGATGTATGCGAGCCGTGCGGCCGGGGCGCCGATGTCCAGCGGTACGTAGCAGCCGCCCGCCTTGACGATCGCGAGCAGCGCCACGACGAGGTCGGCCGAGCGCGGCAACGCGACGGCGACCCGCGACTCCGGCCGTACTCCTCCGGCGATCAGCGCGCGGGCCATCCGGTTGGCGGCCGCGTCCAGTTCGGCGTGCGTGAGCGAAACATCGCCCGAGGTGACGGCGATGGAGTCCGGCCGGACCGGGGCGGCGGCGTACGCGCCCGCGAGCGTCGCACCGTCCTCCACCCGTGCCACAGCCGCCCCGGACGACACCACTGAAGCGACCGGCAGGTCAGGGGCCGTGGCCAGTTGGTCGAGCACGCGCGCCACCTGGTCCAGCAGCCGCCGGGCCGCCCGCTCCCCGACCAGCTCGACGTCGTACTTGATCTCCAGCGTCAGCCGCTCACCGGGAAAGGCCACCAGCGACACCGGATAGTGCGGCGAATCCGTCCCGGTGAAGCCCCGCACGCTCAGCCCATCCCGGCTACCGTCCCGCACAGCGGGGAAGTTCTCCACCACGACCATCGTGTCGAAGAACTCCCGGACACCAGCGACGGCGGCGAGCTCGCCGAGCCCCACCTGCTGCACGTCGAGCAGGTCCGTCTGCTGCTCCTGCAGCTGCGCGAGCACCTCGTGCAGCGAGTCCCCGGGACTCCAGGACATGGGCACCGGAATGGTGTTGATCAACAGACCGACGATCGACTCGACGCCGGGCAGCTCCCCGCCCCGTCCCGACACCGTGGAGCCGAAGACCACCCGCTCCTGCCCGAGCAGGCCGCCGAGCAGCAGACCCCAGGCGCCGTGCACGAACGTACTGAGGGTCACCCCCTGCTCGCGAGCGGCCTCGACCAGGGCGGCCGTGCGCTCGGCGGGCAGCGCGACGTGGACGCTGTCATGCCGGGAGACCTTCTCGACAGCGCTGCCGAACAGGCGGGTGGCCGAGCCGATGCCGGACAGCGCGCGGGCCCACACGCCGCGAGCGTGTGCCCGGTCCAGGCCGGCCACCGCCTCGACGTGGTCGCGGAACGTCACCGCCGGAGCGGGCAGCTCGTACCCGGCTCCGGACCGGCCCCGCTCGTAGGACTCGATCACGTCCCCGAACATCAGCGGGTACGACCACCCGTCGGCGAGGATGTGGTGCATGGTCTCCACCAGCCGGTGGTCGGTCCGGCTGAGCGAGACCAGGGCATACCGCAGCAGGGGCGCGGTTGCCAGGTCGAAGGGCTCGGCCAGCTCGGCGGCCGTGACCTCGGCCAGCCGTTCGCGCGCCGCCTCATCGCCGAGACCGGTCAGGTCCACCTCGTGCCACGGTACGTCCACCCCGTCGGCGATCACCTGGACCACCCGGCCGTCGGCCAGCTCACGGAAGCAGGCGCGCAGGGCGTCGTGACGGTGGACCACCGCCTCCACGGCGCGGCGGAGCGCCGCCGGATCGACCGGGCCGGACAGCTCGGCCACCTGCTGCACCACGTACGTGTCGGTGTGGTCCTCGGCGAAGGACGCGTGGAAGTACATGCCCTGCTGCAACGGCAGCAGCGGGAGCACGTCCCGCACCCCGGACGGCGCGAGCCGGTCCACGTCCCCCTGGGTCAGCTCGACCAGCGGGAAGTCGGAAGGGGTACGCCCGGCGAGCTCGGCACAGCGGGTCAGCGCGGTCAGCGCGGCCATCCACAGCTCGGCCAGCCGACCCACCTCATCGGCCGTCATGACGCCGGACGGCCAGGACAGCGTGGCCGAGAACACCGTGCCCGCCCGCCCGTCCCGGGCCAGCGCGTTGATCTCCAGCCCCATCGCGGGGTTGCTCGGGTGGACGCCTTCGCGCAGCGCGCCCGCCGCCGCCCAGTCCCCGCCCTCGTCGGCGGCGAACCGCCCCAGGTAGTTGAACAGGATCTGCGGCGGCTCGCCCCGCAGGTCCGCCTCGCCGTCGAGGTAGCGCAGGATCCCGTACCCAAGCCCTTGCCGGGGCACGGCGCGGAGCTGCTCCTTGACCCGCTTGGCCGCCGCCGCGAGGGCGGCGCCCGCCTCGGTGACCTCGGCCCAGCGCAGCGGTCCCGGGTCGAGGCATACGGGGTAGATGGCGGTGAACCAGCCGACCGTGCGGGAAAGGTCCACGTTGTCGAGAGCGTCACGGCCGTGGCTCTCCAGGCTGAGGACCACGGCGCTCGCGCCGCGCCGCCACTCGGCGAGTGCGGTGGCGAAGCCGGTCAGCAGGACGTCGTTGACGCCGCCGTGCATCGCGGCGGGCACGGCCGACAACAGGGCCGTGCTCACCTCGGCGGGCAGCGAGACCGTCAGCGATTCCACGGTGGCGGCCGTGTCGATCACCGGGTCGAGCGGGCGCGTGCCCAACCAGGGGTCCTCGGTGGCGAGGACGGCCCGCCAGTGGTCGAGCTCGTCGCGGAACGTACCCCGCTCGGTCGCCTCCTCGACCAGCTTCGACCAGGTACGGAAGGAGGTCGGCACCTCGTCGGGCACCGGCTCGCGGCCCGCCCGTACCTCCGCCCAGGCCCGCGCGAGGTCGTCGGCGAGCACCCGCCAGGAGACGCCGTCGATCACCAGGTGGTGGATGATCAGCAGCAGCCGGCCGGGCCCGGACTCGCCGGCGAACCACACCGCCCGCAGCATGACCCCGCGCTCGGGGTCGAGGCCGTCGGCAGCCCGCCCGGTGACCTCCTCCACGTCGGCCGAGCCGTCCACCCTGGTGAGCGCGTCCGCCGCGCGGAACGCCGCCGGCGGCGGCACCGACAGCGCCCATGCGGCGCCGTCGCGATCGAGCCGGGCCCGCAGCAGATCGTGGCGTTCGCCGACGGCCTGGAGCACCCGCTCCAGTTGCTCGTGGGTCATGCCGGCCGGGGTGCGGAGGATCATCGACTGGTAGAAGCGCTCCAGCGGCGTACCCGCCCGCATCGTCTCGGCCAGCATCGGGGTGAGCGCGACCGTACCCTCGCCGCTGTCCCGCGGTCCGCTCAGGCGGGCCTGGGGCGCGGCGGCGGCCAGCGCCCGCACGGTGCGGCGGCGGAAGACGTCGCGCGGGGTGAGGTGCAGGCCCGCCTTGCGTGCGCGGCCGGTCACGGCGATCGAGGAGATGCTGTCGCCGCCGAGGGCGAAGAAGTCGTCGTCGATGCCGACCCCGGCGAGGCCGAGCACCTCCGCGTAGATGGCGCACAGGGTTCGCTCGCGGTCGTCGCGCGGACCGTCGCCGCCGCTGACGGGTGCCACGGGCTCGGGCAGCGCGGCGACGTCGAGCTTGCCGTTGACCGTCAGCGGCAGCTCGCCGACGATGCCGTACAGCGCGGGGACCATGTAGCCGGGCAGCCGCTCGGCCAGCGCGGCCCTCAGGTCCGCGACGAGGGCGCTCTGGTCGGCCCCCTCCGCCGGCACCACGTACGCGACCAGCTTCTTCAGCCCGGTCACCGCCGAGTCGGTACGGGCGATGACCGCGGCCTGCCGGACCTGCGGCAACGCGGTCAGGGCCGACTCCACCTCGCCGAGCTCGACCCGGTAGCCGCGGATCTTCACCTGGTCGTCGACGCGGCCGAGGAAGTCGAGGTTGCCGTCGCGGCGCTGCCGTACGAGGTCCCCGGTCCGGTACATGCGCCCGCCGGGCACGAACGGGTCCGCCACGAACCGCGACGCGGTCAGGTCCGGCGCGTGCAGATAGCCGTGCGCGAGCCCCGCGCCCGCCACGTAGAGCTCGCCGAGCACTCCCGGATGGACAGGGCGCAGCCAGGCGTCGAGCACGTACGCGCGGGTGTTCCAGATCGGGCGGCCCACGGTCGGCGTGGCGCTGTCGCCGGTGCCCGCGCCCAGCGTGTTGATCGTGTACTCGGTCGGGCCGTACAGGTTGTAACCCTCGGCGCCGCCGGGCTCGCTCAGCCGGTACCAGACGGCTTCGCTGACCGCCTCGCCGCCGAGCAGCACCAGGCGGGGCGGGTGGCCGTCCCGGTCGAGCAGCCCCTCCTCGAACAGGTGGTGGGCGTACGTCGGGGTCACGTTGATCACGTCGATGCGGTTCGCGCGGCAGTAGGCGGCCAGGGCGGCGGCGTCCCGGCGCAGCTCCTCGTCGCAGATGTGCACCTCGTGGCCCTCGACGAGCCACAGCAGCTCCTCCCACGACATGTCGAAGGAGAACGACACCGTGTGCGCGATGCGCAGCCGGTCCCGCCCGGTGCTCCGGGCGCGGGCGACGACCGGATCGAAGATCTCGGCCCGGTGGTTGAGCTGCATGTTGGTCAGGCCGCGGTACGGCGTGACCACGCCCTTGGGGCGGCCGGTGGAGCCGGAGGTGTAGATGACGTACGCCGGATGCTCCAGCCTGCCTGGCACCGTGGCGGCGAACGCCCCCAGCTCCGCGTCACTCAGCGGATGCGCGGGCAGCGTGTCGTCGGGCACCAGGCATTCCCCGCCCAGCCGCCGCTGCGCCTCGGCCAGCGGTGTGGCCGTGTCGGCGCAGACCAGCAGCACCGGCCGCGCGTCGTCGAGCATGTCGGCGAGCCGGTTCACGGGGTGGTCGAGGTCGAGCGGCAGGTAGGCGGCGCCGGTACGCAGGACGGCGAAGAGCGCGACCACCATCTCGACGCCGCGGGGCAGGCCGAGCGCCACGATCCGGCCCGGTCCCGCGCCCTTGGCCAGCAGCAGCCGGGCGCAGCCGTTGATCCGGCCGTCCAGCTCGGCGTAGGTCAGCGACAGCTCCCCGAACACCAGGGCGATCTCGTCCGGACAGCCCTTGGCCCGCTCGGCCAGGAGGTCGGCGATGGTGGCCGAGCCGATCGGATGCTCCGTGGCCGCCCACTGCCCGGCCAGTTCGGCGTGCTCCTCGTCGAGCAGCGGGTCGAGCGCGCCCGCCTGGACCGACAGGCCGCCGGCGAGCGACTCCAGCAGCCGCCTGAAGCGCCGGACCAGCCGCCGCGCGTCCTGCTCCGCCACCACGTCCGGCCGGTATTCGAGCTTGATCCGCAGGTTGGCGCCGGGGGTCAGCACCCAGGTGAACGGGTAGTGGGTGGTGTCGACGTACTCCACTCCGACGATGCCCTGCTCGCGTTCCAGCTCGGTGAAGGTCGTGTCGGACAGGAAGTTCTGCAGGACGTACAGCGTGTCGAAGAGCTGCTCGTGTCCGGCGGCCCGCTGGATGTCGCCGAGTCCCAGGTACTCGTGCGGCGCGAGCCCGATGCGGTCCTCCTGCGCCCGGCGCGCCAGCTCGATCACCGTCATGTCGGGCGAGGCGGCCACCCGGGCCGGGACGGTGTTGAGGAACAGGCCGATCACGTCCTCGATCCCCGGCAACTGGGTGGGCCGGCCCGCGACCGTCGTACCGAACACGACGTCGGTCCGCCCGGTCTCATAGCCGAGGAGCAGGCCGAGCGCGGCGGTCAGCAGCGAGTTGAGCGTGACCCCGTCGCGCCTGGCCTGCTCCCCCAGCCGGGTGGTCACCTCGGCCGGGAGTGCAGCCAGGACGCGTTCCGACGGGATCGGCTCCCGGCCGGCCGCCTCCGGGACCAGGATGGTCGGCTCGGAGACGTCGGCGAGCGCGGCGGCCCAGGCGGCGGTGGAGGCGTCGCGGTCGCGGGCGGCGATCCAGGCGAGGTGGTCGGTGAACGCCGCCCGCGCCAGCGGCAACGCGCCGCGTTCCCCCCGGGAGTCGTAGAGCGCGAACAGCTCGCGCAGCACCAGCTCGCGCGACCAGCCGTCCCAGAGCAGGAAGTGCGCGGTCAGCAGCAGCCGGTCCCGGCCGCCGGGAAGGCGTACGACGGTCAGCCGGGCCAGGGGCGGCCGGGTGAGATCGAACGGCTCCTCCCGGTCGGAGCGCATCAGCTCCGCGAGCGCGTCCCCGGAGCCGGTGGACAGGTCCACGACCGCGACCTCGGCCGGGACCTCGGCGCCGATGTACTGCACGACGCCGGGGACGCCGTCACCGGTGAACCCGGCGCGCAGCGTGGGATGGCGTCGCAGCAGCGCCGCGAACGCCGTGGTCATGGCCTCGGCGTCGAGACGGCGGTCGAAGTCGAACACGTTCTGCGCGATGTAGGTGCCGGCGCCCTCGGAGAAGGCCGCCTGGTAGTAGACGCCCTCCTGGAGGGGGGACACCGCCCAGATGTCGGCCACCGGAACCGGGCTGACCGCCACGACGTGGTCGATCTCCGCCTGGGTCAGCGACACGGTCGTCAGCTCGGCGGGTCGCAGCCGGGGCGCCGGCTCGGCGACTCGCAGCGGTGCCGTCGGCTCGCCGCCTGCCAGGTGGGCCTCGATGGCGGAGGGGGTACGCATGCGGAAGATGTCCTCGGTGGTCAGTTCGATCCCGTCCTTGGCGAGCAGGCTGACGACGCGGATGGCCTGGATGCTGTCGCCTCCGGCCGTGAAGAAGTCGTCGTGGACACCGATGCCGTCGTGACCGTCGCGGCTGTCGCGGCCGAGCACCGTGCCGAAGTGGGCGCAGATCAGCGCCTCCCTTGGGGTGCGCGGGCGTCCGCCCCTGGCGGTCGGCTCGGGGGCGGGAAGCGCCCGGCGGTCTCGTTTGCCGTTGGGGAGCATTGGCAGGTGGTCCAGGATGGTTATCGTGGCGGGGACCAGGTACGGGGGTAGTTCGGCGCGTAGCGTCGCGCGGAGGGCGTTGGGGTCGATCTCCTCGCCGGGGGCGGCCACCACATAGGCGTGCAGAGAACGCGTGCCGCCGGTGTCTCCGCCCGTTGCGCGTACGGCGACCACGGCGTCCCTCACACCCGCGCGGCGCATCAGGGCGGCCTCCAGTTCGCCCGGCTCCACGCGGTGACCGTTGATCTTCACCTGGTCGTCGGCCCGGCCGAGGAACTCGACCCTCCCGTCCGCCGTCCACCGGCCGAGGTCGCCGGTGCGGTAGAGCCGGGCGCCCTCGGTGTACGGGTCGGCCACGAATCGGGTGGCCGTCGCACCGCCCTGGCCCAGGTAGCCGAGGGCGAGCTGGGCGCCACCGACGTAGATCTCCCCGACCGCGCCGGGCGGGACGAGGTCAAGGGCGGCATCCAGCAGATGGATCCGCGCCCCGGGCACCGGCGTCCCCAACGTCACCGGCCCCGCCGTGTCCACCTCACCCTGCAACACGTCACCCGCCACCTCCGACGATCCGTAGGAGTTGACGATCCGGGCACCGGGGGACGCCTGCCGGAGCGCGGTCACGCAGGCCTGGTCCAGCGGTTCCCCGCTGCAGATCCAGCGGCTGAGCGTCGCGAGCCGTTCCGGTTCCGTGTCCGCCAGCGCGCCGGCCAGACTGGGCACGGCGAGCAACTGGGTCGCCCCGGACCGCTCGACGAGCCCGGCCAGCGCGGCGCCGTCGGTGGCCTCCGTGGCGTCGGCGATGACCGTCGTCGCCCCCGCGACCAGACCCCCGAGCAGCTCCGTGGTGCCGTCGACAAAGCTCAGCGAGCTCTTCGCCACCCGAACATCGGCCACCCACTCCCGCGCGGCCCAGCCCAGCCGATTGGCAAGCGCCTCCTGCGTCCCGACGACCGCCTTCGGCCGCCCCGTCGAGCCGGAGGTGTAAACAACGGACACCGCATCCAGGGGGCCTGTTCTCGTTCCGTCGCCGGTGGTGTCCGTGTCGGCCGCCGCCCGTACAGTGAGCGTCGGCAGGTCGTGCGGCGGCAGCGACCTGGCGCTCGCGTCGTCGGTCAGCACGCACACCGGCCGCGCGTCCCCGAGCATGAACTCGATCCGGGCCGCCGGATAGCCGGGATCGACCGGCAGGTAGGCGGCCCCAGCACGCATGACGGCGAGCAGGGCCACGGCCATGTCCGCCGAGCGGCTCGTCGCCACCGCGACGATGTCGCCACGGCGCACACCCGCCCGGGTCAGTGCCATGCCCACCCGTCCGGCGCGATCGTCCAGCTCAGCGTAGGTGAGCGCGAGGTCGCCGCAGACGACGGCCGTACGCGCCGGGTGCCGGGCCACCTGCCCCGCGAACAGGTCCACAACCGTGGCGCCGGGCCGCCGCGCCGGGGCACCGGAACCGGCGGCCATCAGCCACTCGCGCTCCTCCCCGGTCACCAACTCGACCAGGTCGCAGGCCTGTTCGGCGTCCTCGGCGATGGCGGCAAGCACCATCTCGTACTGGCGGGCCAGCCGGGCCGCGACACTCGTACCGACTACCCGCCGATCGTGGGTCAGCGTGACGGCGATCCGCGCGCCCGGCTTGGCCATCAGCGTCACCGGGTAGTGAGGCGCCTCAACCGTGTGCACGGCGGCGATCTGGATCTCCCCTGCCGGGGTGGGCGGCGCCGGGTAGTTCTCGATGACCACGAGCGTGTCGAACAGCTCAGGCACACCCAGCCGCCGCTGCAGCCGGGCCAGCGAGACGTGCTCGTGCTCCACCACCTCGCGCCGGTCGCGGGCGAAGCGCCGTACCACGGTGGCTAGCGACTCGGCGGGACTCCACCGTACCCGCGCGGGAACCGTGTTGATCAGCAGACCGACCATGGAGTCGATACCCGCGACGTCGGCAGCCCCACGCCCGGAGACGGTCGAACCGAACGTCACGTCGGACCGACCTGCCAGCCGTCCGACGAGAATGCCCCAAGCGGCGCCGATGACCGCCCCGACCGTCAGCCCGTGCTCCCGCGCCCACGCGCTCACCCGGTCGCTGACCTCCTCGGACAGCTCCCGATCGACGCGCCCGAACCCACCGACCGCCTGCCCGGCAACCTGCCCGGCGACCTCTTCGGGAATGCCGAGTGCATCAGCGAGCCCGGTCTCGTCCGGAACGCCGAGCGCATCAGCGAGCCTGGTCGGCTCGTGCACGTCCGCCAGGGCGTCCGCCCACGCCTCGGTCGCCACGTCGGGGTCCTGTGCCGCCAGCATCCGCAGGAACTCCCGGTAATGGGGCGGCGCGGGCAGCGCCTCGGCCCGTCCCCCGGCCTCATAGAGCGCCAGCAGGTCGCGTAGGAGCAGCGGCACCGACCAGCCGTCGGCGAGGATGTGGTGCACGGTGTGGATCAGCACATGCCGCCGCTCACCCAGCCTGAGCAGCGCGTACCTCATGGACGGAGGCCGAGCCAGATCGAACGGCAAGGACCGCTCCGCCTCCGCGACGGCGGCCACCCGCGAGGCGGCACCCTCCGCGCCGAACCCGCCGAGATCCTCCACCCGCCACGGCACCGGCGGACGGCCTGCGATCACGGACACGACCTGCCCGTCGCCGACGGTGCGGAACGCCGCGCCCAGGTTGGGGTACCTGTCGATCAGCCGGTCCGCGGCCAGCCGTAACCGGTCGCCGTCCAGCGGGCCGGTGAGCTCGATGATCTGCTGGACGACGTACGGGTCAGTGTCGCGGGCGAAGGTGGCATGGAAGTAGAGGCCGGTCTGCAGCGGTGACAGGGGAAGCACCTCCCGGAGTTCCGGCGCCG
Organism: Nonomuraea sp. NPDC049141; assembly: GCF_040648415.1. Taxonomy (NCBI): domain Bacteria; kingdom Bacillati; phylum Actinomycetota; class Actinomycetes; order Streptosporangiales; family Streptosporangiaceae; genus Nonomuraea; species Nonomuraea sp. NPDC049141. The sequence goes on along the minus strand of NZ_JBEZDR010000003.1, from coordinate 412,738 downwards.
CGGCCTCGATGGCGGCCACGTCGCTCGGCTCCAGGGCGACAAGGGGGAAGTCCGACGGGGTGTGTCCGGCGACCGTCTCGCTCGTGGCGATGCCGGTGAGCACCTGGGTCCACAGCTCGGCCAGCGCCCGCACCCGGCCGCCGTCGAGCACACCGCCAGGCCAGCTGAACCTCGTCTCCAGCACCGGTCCGTCGGCCGTGTCCACGGCGACCGAGTTGATCTCCAGCACACGCGGCAGCGGCATGCGCGGGTCACGCCGCTCGACGACGATCTCACCGCTACCGCCGCCACCATCACCGCCGTCGCCATCCGCACCGCCGTCGCCAACGGCCGTCCACTCCTCGGTAGAACCGGCCGCGAACCGCCCGAGGTAGTGGAACAGCACCTGCGGCGCGACGGCCAGGTCAGGACGGGGCTCGCCACCGAGGTAACGCAAGGCACCGTAGCTCAACCCCCGCCGGGGCACCGCCCGGAGTTGCTCCTTGACCGCCTTCACCGCGTCTCCGAGGGCGGCGTCGCCCGGCCCCGGATCGAGTACGGCCGGGAAGAGCGTGGTGAACCAGCCGAAGGTACGGGAGAGGTCGACGTCGCCGACCGCGTCTTCCTCCCGGCCGTGTCCCTCCAGTTCCAGCAGCACCTCGGACCCCGCGTCGGGGCAGTGGCCGGCCCGCCACCGGCCCAGGGCGATCGCCGCCGCCGCGACCAGGACATCGTTCACACCGCCGTGAATGGACGCGGGCACCGCGCCGAGCAGGCGGGCGGCACCGGGCGACGGGAGCGCGACCGTCAGCGACTCCTCGGCCGCCACCACGTCGCGGCCTGGGTCCAGAGGCCGCTCCCCCAACATCGGGTCGGGGGTGGCCGCCGCCCGCAGCCAGTACGCCTCGTCGGCGGCGAACGCGCCCGCGCGGGTACGGTCGCGCAGCAGTGTCGCCCACTGCCTGAACGAAGTGGGTACGCCGGGCAGCGACACCGCCCGCCCGCCACGAACCGCCGCCCATGCCTGTCCGAGATCCTCCAGGAGCACCCGGAGCGACACCCCGTCCACGATCACGTGATGGATCACCACCACGAGCCGGCCCTGCGCGTGCGCCCCGGCGTCCAGCCACACCAGCTCGACCATCCGTCCACCGGCCGGGTCAAGCCGTCGCGCCGCCGCCGTGACCTCCCTGGCGGCGACCGCCTCCACCGCCGCGGCGTCGCTGGTGGTCACGTCTACGCGAGTGATCACCTGGGCCGCTCGTGGCGAGCCCACCGGCTGGATCGACAGGGTCCAGGGAGCCGCGCCGTCGATCCGTGCCCGCAGCAGGTCGTGGGTGGCGAGTACGGCGTCGACGACGTGTTCGAGCTGGTCGGCGGTCATACCGGCAGGCGTGTGGACTGTCATCGACTGGATGAACCCGTCCATCGACGGGCCGGTGGCCTGGAGCCACTCGGTGATCGGGGTCGGGGGCACCTCGCCGACCGCGCCGGTGGCGGGGCCGGCGGTCGTGGTGACCTCGGTTACCGTGGCGGCCAGCGCGGCGGGGGTGGGATGGGCGAACAGGTCGCGCGCCCGCACCACGAGTCCCGCGTGCCGCGCCTGCCGGACCACGCCGATCGCGACGATGCTGTCACCGCCCAAAGCGAAGAAGTCCTCCTCCGCCCCCACCTCCTCGATGCCGAGCACCCGCGCGAAGATCTCGCACAGGGCACGTTCCCGGGCAGTCCGCGCCTCAAGCGCCGGTCCCTGCCCGGCCGATTCCAGCAAGCCGCGGCCGTCCACCGTCCGCGCCGACAGAGCCCGGCCATCCGCCCCCGGCTCCAGCAGGGCACCACCCGGCAGAGCGCGGCCGTCCGTCTTGGACGCCGGCACAGGGCGGCGGTGCGCTTGGGGTTCTGGGAGTGCACGGCGGTCCACCTTGCCGTTGGCCGTGAGCGGGAAGCGGTCCAGGACGACGAAGGCGCTCGGCACCATGTACTCGGGCAGCCGGTCGGCGCACCAGCGCCGTAGTTCCACGGCCGGGAGGTCGTCGTGGGAGGTCACGTAGCCGATGAGGTGTCGCGCGCCCGCCGAGTTCGTGCCCACGGTGACGGTCGCCTGGCGGACCCGCGGGTGCGTGGCGAGCGCCGCTTCCACTTCCTCCGGCTCCAGCCGCATGCCGCGGATCTTCACCTGGTTGTCCGCCCGCCCCACGAACTCCAGCGAGCCGTCGGCGTTCCAGCGCGCGAGGTCGCCGGTGCGGTACATCCGGGACCCGCCGTCACCGAACGGGTTGGCCACGAAACGGGAGCCCGTCAGCGCGGGGGCGTTGATGTATCCGCGCCCGAGCAGGAACCCCGCGGCGTACAGCTCGCCGGCCTCGCCCACAGGCAGCGGCTCCAGCCGGTCGTCGAGGACGTAGAGCTGGGTGTGCGGGTTCGGGCGGCCGATCGACGTCGCGATGCGTTCGGCGGTGTCGCGGTAGATGACGTGTGAGACGCCGATGGTCGCCTCGGCCGGGCCGTACCCGTGGTAGAGGGTCGTGGACAGCCGGCTCCGGAACCGGTCGAACAGCTCGGGGGTGAGCACCTCGCCACCGCACCAGACGTGCTTCAGTCCGGACAGCAGCGAGGTTCCTTGGGCCATCTCCAGAAGCGTGTCGAGCATCGACGACACCAAGTAGACGAACGTCACCCGCTCCCGCGCGATCAGGTCGAGCAGGTACTGGGGATCGCGTTCGCCGCCGGGCTCGGCGACCACCACGTAGCCGCCGGAGACGAGCGGAAGCAGGATCTCGTTGACCGAGATGTCGAACGACAGCGGCGCCTTGAACAGCGACGCGTCACCGGCCCCGAACCCGAGGATCTCCTCGACCTGCCACAGCAGCCGGGTGCTGATCGCCTCGTGCCGGATCATCGCGCCCTTGGGCTTGCCCGTGGAGCCGGAGGTGAACATCACGTACGCGAGCCGTCCCCCGCTGATGGGCGGCAGCGACGGCGGCTCGGCCGGCTCGTGACCGTAGTGCCAGGTGCCGAGGTCCACCTCAACGACGCAGTCACCGGTCTCCGCGCCGGGGGCGGCGATGACCAGGCCCGCGCCCGCCTCGGCCCGTACCTGGGCTCGGCGGTCCGCCGGCCAGGACGGCTCGACCGGCACGAAGGCGCCGCCCGCGACCATGACCGCCAGCACGGCGACGACCAGTTCGGCGGAGCGGGGAGTGGAGACGGCGACGACGTCTTCCGCCCGCAGGCCGCGTCCGCGCAGGTGGCGCGCGAGCTGGAAGACGTGCGTGCCCAGCTCGGCGTACGTCAGGCGGGCGCCGGGTGCCACGACCGCGAGAGCCTGCGGGGTCCGGCGTACCTGCGCGATGAACAGGTCGGCGACCGTGGTGATCGTCTCAGGTGTGGTCGCGTTGTTCCACCTGCGCAATGCCTCAAGTCGCTCCGCGATGCCGTCCTGACGTCCTGGGTTCACGGTATTCGCCACGCAACTTAGGTTAGCCTAGCCTTACTTGATGGGGAAGTGGGGGTACGCGTCTCCCAGGCCCGCCACAGTTCGGCGTACCGGCCGCCGGCGGCGACCAGCTCGTGATGCGGCCCTTCCTCGAGGACCCGGCCGTGTTCGAGGACGATCACCCGGTCGGCCGAGGCCGCCTGGGTGAGCCGGTGGGCGACGATCAGGGTGGTCCGTCCCCGGGTCGCCGCGGCGGCGGATTCCTCGATGTCACGGGCGCCCAGGCTGCCCGCCTCCGCCGTGGCCTCGTCGAGGACGGCGATCGCGGGGTCCACGAGGACCAGCCGGGCGAGCGCGAGCTGCTGGGCCTGGGCCGCGGTGAGCTCGTGACCGCCTTCGCCGACCACCGTGTCGAGGCCGTCCGGGAGGCCCTGGGCCCAGTCGAGGGCGCCGACGGTGGCCAGCGCCCGGGTGGCCTCGTCCGGGGAGGCTCCCGGCCGGGCCAGGCGCAGGTCCTCGATCAGCGGCCCGGCGAAGACGTGTGTCTCCTGGGTGACGATCGCCACCCGCTCGCGCAGGTCGGCCGGAGCGAGCTCCGCCAGCGGCACGCCGCCGACCCGCGCCTCGCCGTGACCGGGGCGCAGGATCCCGGCTGCGATCGCCGCGAGGGTGGACTTGCCCGCCCCCGTCGATCCGACCAGCGCCACCCGCGCGCCCGCCGCGACCCGGACGCTCACACCATCGAGCACATCGACCTGACCGTCATAGCTGAAGCGCACGCCGGACAACTCCAACGAACCGTCCTCCGGCAGACGCGGCTCACCGGACAATTCCGGCGAGCCGTCCGCCGGCACGTGCGGCTCTCCGTCCGGGTCGTCGCCGGTGGCCGGGCGCGGTGTCGGGGTGAGCTCGACCACCCCGACGAGGCGGGCCAGGCTCGCGCCCGCCGCCTGTACCTCGTCGAAGGTGAACAGCAGCATCCCGATCGGGTTGAACAGGCGGTGGAAGAGGACCGCCGCCGCCGCGCTCTCGCCGACCGTGACCGACCCGCCACGCACCAGCAGGAACCCCGCTATCAGGATCGCGGCCAGGCCGAAGAACTCCGCCCGGTTGACCCGCCCGACAAAGCGGGTGAACAGCCTGAAGACCGACACCGAGATGTCCCGAGCCCGCCCGGAGGCGATCCCGATGTCGTGCAGGCGGGCCTGTTCCAAGCGGTAGGCGTGCACCGTACGGACGCCCTGCATATTCTCGACCAAAAGCTGCGAGGAGTCCGCCACCGCCCGCCGCTCCCTGGCGTACTGGGGCGCCGCCTTCGGCAGGTACCACCGCAGAGCCATCGCGTACAACGGCACCGCGACCGCGCCGGCCAGCCCCAGCCGCCAGTCGATCCCGGCCATCGCGGCGACGCTCAGGACGCCCAGCAGGAACGCCGAGATCATCGTGGGGATCACGTCGGAGGCGGCCTTGCCGATCGACGCGGCGTCCGTGCCCACCCGCGAGAGCAGGTCGCCCTTGCCGGTACGTTCGAGCGTCGTGGCCGGCAAGGTCAGTGCCCGGGCCACGGTCGCCTCCCGCAGCACCGCGAGGATCTGCCCGCACAACCGGCCGATCAGGTACGTGGCCAGGCCGGTGGTCACGCCCCCGACCACGGCGGCGACAGTGATCACGATCGTGATGGGCACGATCGCGGAGCCAGGGGCGTGCTCCCGCACCCGGTCCACGAGCGCGCCCAGCGCGTAGGCCGGGACCACGGAGGCGACCGCCCCCACCAGGCCCACCAGCAGCGCGAAGGTGAGGTTCAGCCACCGGCCGCGCAGCTCCCGCCACAGCCACGACCACGTCAGTCGCGCGCCCGCGATCGGCAGCAGCTCACGGTCAGACGCTTCGGCGATCGACGGCGCCTCGCGGTCGAGCGAGCCGGCTGTCGGGAGCGGCCCACGGTCAGGCGCTCCGGTGATCGGCTCGCGGTCGAGTTCCGCGGCCGGGTTGTCGCCGTCTGGTCCGGTCATCTCAGTACCGCCCGGTTGTAGTTCCTGTCTGTCGCGGCCAGTTCGGCGTGGGCTCCTTCGGCGACCACCCGGCCGTCGTCGATGACGACGACCCGGTCCGTGACGGCCAGCATCGCGGGGCTGCTCGTGATCACGACGGTGGTGAACGGCCCTGTCTCGTCCAGTGGGTGCCGCAGCGCCCGTACGCCTTGGGCGATCGCGTGTTCGGTGACGGCGTCGACGGCCGTCGTCGGGTCGTGCAGGACGAGGATCGGTGGCCGGGCCATCAGCGCCCGGGCGAGGGCGACCCGTTGCCGCTGCCCGCCCGACAGGCTGGCACCCCGCTCGGTGACGAGGTGCTCCAGACCGTCGGGATGCGCGGAGAGCACCTGATCGGCCGCCGACGCGGCCAGGACCCCGGCCAGCACTTCCGCCGGACTTCCCGCCTGGCGCTCCGGCGGGTCCTCGGTCAGGTCCATCGGCGGTGCGCCGGCGGTGACGTTGTCTCTGATCGTGCCCGTGAACAGGTCCGTGTGGTGGGGTTCGACCAGCATCGTCCGGCGGAGCTGCGCCAGCCGGACGCGGGCCAGTTGCCGGTCGCCGACCAGGATCTGGCCGTCGTACTCCGCCGGTGCCACCCGCCCCGAGAGGATCTTGACCAGCGCCTCCCCGTCGGCGGCGCGGTGTGCCGCCACGCCCACGAACTCGCCGGGACGCACGATCAGGTCCACCCCGTCGAGCGTGCCGTATTTGAGCGCGCGCACCTCCAGCTCGGGCGCTCCGTCGGGGGCGAGTTCCTCGACGCCCTCGGGCACCAGCGGGTCCGCGTCCAGGACGACGGCCACCCGATCGGCCGACGCCCGCGCCTCGGCGACCCAGCTCGGGACGATGGCCAGCAGCCCTATCGGCTCCATCAGGAACTGGGCGAGTCCGATGACGGTGATGAGCTCCCCGGCGCTGATCCGCCCGTTCAGCGCGAACCAGCCGGCCAGGATCGCGATGCCGCAGGCCAGCAGCGCGCCGCAGACCGTCGAGGCGGCCACGTACACACCCTGGGTGCGGGCCGCCCGGACGATGGCCCGCAGCGAACGCCCGCTGACCTCCCGGTAACGCTGGGCGGCCGCCTCCTCGGCGCCGATGCCGCGCAGCGGGCGCAGGCCGCTGACCAGGTCGGTCGCCAGTGACGTGGCCTCGGCCGCGCGTTCCTGCTGCTCGGCCACCCGCTTGGTGATCAGCGGCGTACCCGCCTGCAGCGCGAGGAGCACCACGGGCGTTCCGACGAGGACGGCCAGCCCGAGCCGGACGTCGATCACGAGCAGCGCGACGGCGCTCACCACGGTGGCCGTCACCGCACCGGCGACGCGTGGTACATAGTCCAGCAGGTACGAGGTGTTGTCCGTGTCGGTGGTCGAGACGGTGAGCAGGTCGCCGGCCCGCTGGTCGGTACGGATGCCACGCGGATGCATGATCTTCGTGGCGACCTCGACCCGGAGCGTGTGGGCCTCCACCGCGATGGCGAGCATGAGCTGCCGGGCACCGAACCGGTACACCGTCGTCAGCACGCCGAACAGCACCCCCAGCGCCGCCACCCAGAGCACCAGGGCGCCGCCGTCGCCGGGGCCGATGGCCCGGTCGACGATGACGCCGATGAAGATCGGCACGAGTGACTCGCACACCTGGTGGAGGCTGATGAGACCGGTTCCCAGGCCCAGCCGCCGCCGGTTGCGGGTCACCGTACGCAGAAGGATGCGCCACCCCGTCCAGGGCCGCGCTGCCGCTGACGCGCTCAGCTGTCGTTCACCTGCACCGAAGCGGGGCCCGAAGCACGGGCCGAAGCATGGGCCATGCTTTCGCGCAGGCTCTTGGGACGCAGGTCCGTCCAGTTCTGGTCGACGTAGTCGAGGCACTCCTGCCGCTTGCCCTGCCCGCCTTCACCGAAGACGATCCGCCAGCCGGCGGGCACCTCCTTGAAGGTCGGCCACAGGGAGTGCTGCTCCTCGTCGTTCACCAGGACGTAGAAGGTGCCGCTCTCGTCGTCGAAGGGGTTGTCGGACACTGTGCCTCCTCGGCATCGGGGATGGGTTGGGATCGCGGGATGACCAGGGGTGTGTGCGTCTCCGGGTCGTCGATGATCCGGCAGGGCAGGCCGAACACGTCCTCGATCAGCTCGGCGGTGATGATCGTCTTGGGGTCGCCCCGCGCCACGATCGAGCCCGCCTTCATGGCGATGATGTGGTCGGCGTACCGGCAGGCCTGGTTGAGGTCGTGCAGGACGGCGACGGTGGTGTTGCGGCGTTCGCGGTTCAGGCGCCGGCACAGTTCGAGCAGCTCGATCTGGTGGCCGATGTCGAGGAATGTGGTGGGCTCGTCGAGCAGCACGATCGGAGTCTGCTGGGCGAGCACCATCGCGACCCAGACCCGCTGGCGCTGCCCGCCGGACAGCGTGTCCACCAGCCGGCCCGACAGGTCGAGCACGCCGGTCGCCGTCATCGCGGCCACCACGGCGGCCTCGTCCTCGGCCGACCACTGCCTGATCAGCTTCTGGTAGGGGTACCGGCCGCGGGCCACCAGGTCGGCCGCGGTGATGCCGTCGGGCGCGATCGACGACTGCGGCAGCAGACCGAGCCGCCGGGCGACCTCCTTGGCCGGATAGGCGTGGATGTCCTTGCCGTCCAGCACCACCTGCCCGGCGTCCGGCTTGAGCAGCCGTGACAGCGCCCTGAGCAGCGTGGACTTGCCGCACGCGTTCGGCCCGACGATCACGGTGAACCGCCCGTCGGGCACGTCCACGCTCAGGTGTTCGCTGATCGGCCGCCGGCCGTACCCCACGGTGATGTCCCGGGCGCTCAAGCGCGCCTCTGTGCTCGGCATAAGCGCCGGTGTGCTCGGCGTGAGCGGTGTGCTCGGCATGACTCGCCTCCTCATCGGCTGCGCGCGTGCCTGGCCAGCAGCCACGCGAAGTAGACGCCACCCAGCGACACCGTGACGATGCCGACCGGGAGCTGGATGGGGGCGAAGGCCCGCTGCGCGAGCCAGTCGCTCGTGGCCAGCAGCAGCGCGCCCGTGACCGCGGACGGCACCAGCGCGATGCCGGCCGTACGCGTCAGCAGGCGGGCGAGCTGCGGGACGGCCAGCGCGACGAACGAGATCGGCCCGGCGGCCGCGGTCGCCACCGCCGTCAGCGCCACCCCGATGACGAGGTACGCCAGGCGGGACCGCTCCGCGCGGACGCCGAGCGCCGCGGCGGCGTCGTCCCCCATCGCCAGCAGGGACAGGCGCGGCCCGAGTGCCATCAGGAGCGCGGTCAGCACCGCGACCGAGACGGCCACGGGCAGGACCTGGTCCCAGCCCAGGGTGTTCAGGCTGCCCTGTCCCCAGATCGCGGCCGCGACGGCGGTCTGCAGGTTCACCTTGATGACGAACCACTGGTTGGCCGCGCCGAGGACCGCGCCGACCGCGATCCCCACGATGATCAGCCGGAACCCCTGCACACCCTTCCGGTACGCCAGCAGGTAGACCACCGCGGCGGCGAGCAGGCCGCCTGCCAGCGCGCCCGCGGCCGTCTGGTAGTAGTCGCGGCCCACGAACATCATCGTGACGAGCACCCCGGTGTACGCCCCGGTGTTGAACCCGATCACGTCGGGGCTGCCCAGCGGATTACGCATCAACGACTGGAACACGGCACCGCTGAGCCCCAGGGCCGTCCCGATGATCAGGGACAGCAGCACCCGTGGCAGCCGCCACTCCACGACCACCAGCCGGGCGGGGCCCTGTTCACCGCCCAGCAGGACGCGGACCACCTCCCCCACGGGCACCTCGAACTCACCGGTGCCAAGTGCCAGCACGCCCACCGCGAGGGCGGCCACGCCCAGCACCGCGCAGATGATCCCGGTACGCACGCCGAGCCGCAGGGACAGCGCCGCGCCGCGCACGACCACGACCCGCCTGCCGAAGTCCAACCCGGTCATGGCCCGCTCACCGTTCTGCGGCGGATCAGCCAGATCAGCACCGGGGCGCCCACGAACGCGGTCACGATCCCCACCTGCAGCTCGGCCGGCCGGATCACCACCCGGCCGACGACGTCGGCGGCGAGCAGCAGAATCGGCGCGCAGACCACCGTGTAGGCGAAGATCCAGCGCTGGTCCGGCCCGACGATCCAGCGAGCGGCATGCGGCACCATCAGTCCCACGAACCCGATCGGCCCGACCGCCGCGGTCGCCGCGCCCGCCAGCAGGGTCACCGAGAGCATGGACAGGGCCCGTGCCCGGCCGATGTTCGTGCCCAGCGACCGGGCGAGATCGTCCCCCAGAGCGATGGCGTTGAGCGAACGCGCGACAACCAGTGCCAGGACCAGCCCCGCCACGACGAACGGCGCCACGGCTCCCGCGATCGACAGCGGCCGGCCCGTCAGGGTGCCGACGTCCCAGAACCGCAGGTAGTCGAACGCCCGCGGCTTCAGCAGCCGGATCCCGGCCGAGACGCCCTCCATGACCGCGCCGAGCGCCACCCCGGCGAGCGTCAGCTGGACCGGCGTCGCGCCCCTGCGCCCCGCCGAGCCCAGGGCGTACACCAGGACCATCGCCACGGCGCTCCCGAGGAAGGCGAACCACACGTACGACCAGATGCCGCTGAGCCCCAGCACCCCGATCGCGAAGACCACGAACAGGCCCGCGCCCGCGTTGATGCCGAGGATCTGGGTGTCGGCCAGCGGGTTCCGGGTCACGGCCTGGAGGACCGCGCCCGAGATGCCCAGCGCCGCGCCGACGAGCAGGCCCAGCGCGGTCCTGGGGACGCGCAGCTCGCGTACGAGTGCCTGGTCGTCGGTGTTGGTGAAGTGGGCGAAGGCGTTCCAGACCGTGGCTGGCGCGATGTTCTTGGTGCCGATCACGATGCTCAGGACGCAGGCGGCGGCCAGCAGCGCCACGCACACCGCCAGCCACGCGCTCCGGCCCGTGTTGGTCGCGGCGACGCCGCCGGTCACCGCCTGCTCCGCCTGTCCCGGACGTAAGCGCAGGGCTACCACTAGCTCGTGGCTCGTGCGCGGCCGGCGAGCAGGGAGTCGCGGATCTCGCCGGCGCGGACGGCCGTCGTGGACAGCAGCGTGGAGGTGATGCCGTGGGTGTGCTCGCTGGCCCCCTGTACGTAGATGCCCGCGGACACGTGCCAGGGCACCTCGACCCGGTAGTCGCGGCCGATCCGTACCTCGTCCTCCTCGTCCCGCAGGCAGAGCTTGGCCGTCTCGCCGAGCACGGTGCCGAGGTCCTGGGGGCGGTAGCCGGTGGCGTGCACCAGGATGTCCGTGGCCAGCACCTCCCGCTCGCCGGTGGGCAGGTACTCCACCGTGACGTCCAGGCGGTCGCCGGCGACGCTGACGTCCCTGATGCGGGAGACCTTGAGGATGCGCAGGCGTTCGTTGCCCTGGACCTTCTCGCGGTACATGGTCGCGTACAGGGACTCGATGAGGTCCATGTCGACCACCGAGTAGTTGGTGCCGCGGTGGTATTCGTAGAGCGCCTGCTTGACCGGGGCCGGGGCCTGGAAGAAGGTGTCGACGGCTTCGGGGTCGAAGATCCGGTTCGCGAAGGGGCTGTCGTCGGCGGGGGTGTAGCCGTACTTGGCGAACACCGCGCACACCTCGGCCCCGGTGAAGGTCCGGTGGAGATAGTCGGCCGTCTCGGCCGCGCTCTGCCCGGCCCCGAGCACCAGGATCCGGCGCACCGGGACACCGGCCTCGGTGAGGGCGGCCACCCGCGGGATCAGCTCGCTGTTGTGCCACACCCGGTCCGACAGGGCGGCGCCCGGCGGCAGGTGCGGTTCGAGGCCGGTGGCGACGCAGATGTTGCGGGTGCGGCGGACGATGACGCGATCCGGGTCGGCGGGGTCGCGGCTGATCACGTCGAACAGGCGGACCTCGCCGTCCTCGGTGACGACCGGCTCGATGGACACGACCTCGGCGGAGTACTCGACCACGTCCCGCATCCGGGCCGCGGCCCACTCGAAGTAGCCGTGGAAGTCGATTCTTAACGGGAACAGCGTCTTGTGGTTGAGAAAGTCCACCAGCCTGCCGCGCTCCTTCAGGTAGCACAGGAAGCTGAAGTCGCTCGCCGGGTCACGCATGGTGACCAGGTCCTTCAGGAACGACACCTGCATGGTGGCGTCGTCGAGCAGCATCCCCCGGTGCCAGCCGAAGGCGGGCTGCTTCTCCAGGAACCCGGCGCGGAGCCGCTCCGCTTCCGGAACCCGTGCGTTGTGCTCGTCGACGGCTATGGCCAGCGCCAGGTTCGACGGCCCGAAACCTACGCCCAGGATGTCGTAGATGCTGTCCGGTCCACTCGGCAGTGTGTCCACCGCGGCATCGCCTCCCTCATCGTGGTCATAGTAGATAAGGTTAGGCTAACCTTTCAATAATCATGAAGGAGAGGGTGCGATCATGCGAGTGGTCATGTTCGGGTACCAGACCTGGGGTCATCGGACGCTGCGTGCCCTGCTCGACTCCGGGCATGACGTGATCCTCGCCGTCACCCATCCCAAGAGTGAGCACGCGTACGAGAAGATCTGGGACGACTCGGTCGCGGAGCTCGCGGCCGAGCATGACGTACCGGTGCTGCTGCGCAACCGGCCCGACGACGCCGGGCTCCTTCAGACGCTCAAGGACGCCGCGCCGGACATCATCGTCGCCAACAACTGGCGGACCTGGCTGCCGCCGGAGATCTTCGACCTGCCGCCGCACGGCACGCTCAACGTCCACGATTCGCTGCTTCCGGCGTACGCGGGCTTCTCCCCGCTGATCTGGGCGTTGATCAACGGAGAGAAGGAGGTCGGCGTCACCGCGCACCGCATGAACGCCGAGCTGGACGCGGGCGACATCCTGCTGCAGCGGGCCGTACCCGTGCAGGACGGCGACACCGCGACCGACCTCTTCCACCGGACGGTGGACCTGATCGAGCCGATCGTGCGGGAGTCGCTGGACCTGATCGCCTCCGGTCAGGCGCGGTGGGTCCCCCAGGACCGCGCCGAAGCCAGCTTCTTCCACAAACGGTCGGTCGAAGACGGCCGGATCGACTGGAACTGGCCGGCCGAGGACCTGGAGCGGCTGATCCGCGCCCAGTCGGACCCGTACCCGCACGCCTTCACCCACCATCGCGGTGAGCGGATCGAGATCCTGTCGGCCGCGGTGTCGCGGGCCCGCTACGGCGGCACCCCTGGACGGATCTTCATCCGGGAGGGGGACGGCGTGGCCATCGTCTCCGGCTCGGACGCCCGCAAGGGACAGCGGCGCGGGCTGCTGGTGAGACGGCTGCGGACGCCGGACGGCGTCGAGCACGCGGCCACCGACTACTTCCGCACCATGGGTGGCTATCTCGGGTAGTCGCTCAGGCGAGAACGACTGGGCCGGGGTCCTCCCAGGGGACCGGGTCGGCCGCCTGGTATCGGGCCCGGGACACGGCCAGGCGGTCCCAGTTGTTCATCACCCCGTCGCGGATGGCCAGGAAGTCCCCGTACAGGTCGTCATACAGAGCGGACCGCCGCGCGTCGGGCTCGAAGACGTCGCGCGGCACCACGTGCCGTTCCACCGCGGCCCGCACGGAGGGCACGGCGCCGGAGGCGACGAGCGCGGTGACGAACGCCCCCTTGGCCCCGATCTCGGAGTCGGCGGACCGCATCGTGGGCACGCCGGTGATGTCGGCGAGCAACTGGCACCAGAAGTCACTGTTCGCCCCGCCACCCGTGATCCGCAGCTCCGTGGCGCGGGTGCCCGAGAACTCCAGGCATTCGCGCACGACATAGCTCATCCCTTCCAGCATGGCGCGGGCGATATGGGACCTGGTGTGCTCGAAGGAGAGCCCGCTCATCGAGCCGCGGGCCCGGGTGTCCCGGAACGGGGCGCGCTCGCCCGCGGGACTGAGGTACGGGTGGAAGAAGATGCCGCCCGCGCCGGGATCGGTGGTCTGCGCGAGGTCGGAGATCCAGTTGGGCTTGTCCAGGCCGATGAGCTTCATCCCCCAGCCGATGGCCTCCACCCCGGCCATGGCGGCGAGGGAGCGCAGGTATCCGCCCGGCGCTCCGGAGGGCAGGGTCATCCCGGCCGGCGTGCCAGAGGTGTCGACCGCGGCGACGGGTGTCCCGGTGGACAGGGTGGTCCCGAGGATCGTGCAGGTCTGTCCCGGTGTGACGGCCCCGATGCCGAGCGCCGTGGCCGGGATGTCGAACGGCGCCATGACCACCGGCAGCCCGGCCGGGAGCCGCAGCTCCGCCGCCGCCTGGGCCTGCAGCTCGCCGATCCGGTCGCCGTCGCCGCGGACGCCGGGCAGGAGGCGTTCGGCCCAAGGCATGCCGAGGAGGTCGAGAACCTCGGGCGAGTAGGTACGCCCGCGGATGTCGAGGAACGGCGAGGCGGCGTCGGACTCCTCGACCGCGTACTCGCCGGTGAGCCGCAGGAACAGCCAGCCGCCGCAGTACAGCGCCTTGTGAGACCCGTCGAGCCGCTGCCGGTCGTTGGCCCGCAACCACTTCAGGATGGCACCGGACGTGCCGGCGAAGCCGTAGTTGCCGTTGATCCGGAAGGCGTCGTCGAGCACCCCGCCGGCCTCCCAGCGGTCGATGATGTCACCGGCCCGCCCGTCGTTCCACAGAATGGCCGGCCCCGTGGGGCGGCCGTCGGGTCCCACCAGCCAGCATCCGTCCCCCTGCCCGGTGAACGCGAGCATCCGCACCGGCTCGCGGCAACCGTGGACGACGGACCGGACGGTGTACACGACCGCGTCCCAGACGCCGTACATGTCCTGCTCGCTGAAGCCCGGGGAAGGTCGCCGGACCTGCGTCGCCTGGCGGGCGACCTGCAGCTCGCGGCCCTCGTCGTCGAACATCACGGCCTTGACCATGGTGGTGCCCGCGTCGACGCACAGGATGGCCATGCTTCTCGCTCCTTCGTGACCGCGCCAATCTCCGGGGAGGGATCCCTAGCTCGCGGTGCGTTCCTCGTAGCGGGTGATGACCACGACCTTCTCATTCGACGGGGAGGAGCTGTCGAACTCGTAGCCGAGCCACTCCTTGACCAGGCGGCGGGCCAGCTCGGGCCCGATCACGCGCTGGCCGAGCGTGAGCACCTGGCAGTCGTTGGACAGGATCGACCGCTCGGCGCTGAAGGAGTCGTGAGCGACCGTGGCGCGCACGCCGGGCACCTTGTTGGCGCTGATGGCCATGCCGATGCCGGTGCCGCAGATCAGCACACCCCTGTCGATCTCCCCCGCCGCGACGAGCTCGGCGAGCCTGATCCCGACCTCGCCGTAGGACTCGCTCTCCGGATCCGACGCGGGGACACCGAGGTCGCGGACCGACTCCACGCGGTCGTCGGCCCGCAGGTCCGCGAGGATCATCTCCTTGTAGGCGAGCCCGGCGACGTCACAACCGATCGCCATCCGCCAGCGCTTGGAAACCATGGACAGTCGTCTCCTTCGTACGTTCCTTCAGTCGGGCCTTCGGGCGGCGTCAGCCGCGGTGCCGGGCGAGTACGTCGCCGACGGCTGTGAGGATGAGGCCCATAGAGGTCGCGCCGGCGTCCGGGGACCCGACACTGCGTTTGGCCAGGGGCCGGGCCCGGCCGATCCTGGGCACGAGCCGCGAGGTGGCGGCGGCCGCCTCGACCGCGGACCGGGCCGCGGCGGCCCAGGCGTCGGCGAGCGCGGCGCCCGCGGCGAGGTTGGCGTCGAGGGCGTCGACGAACGGGAAGAGCGCGTCGAGCATGGTCTTGTCGCCGAGTTCGGCGCCGCCGAAATCCTTCATCGCCGCCGCGCCCCGCCGCACGGCCCGCGCGAGCCGGGCCGGGTCGACGGGCTCGACGTCGCCGAGGGACTCCCCGATCGTGCGCAGGAACAGGCTCCACAGCACCCCGGAGGTGCCACCTGCCCGGTCACCGAAGGCGCTCGCGGCGGCGGCGAGCACGGTCTCGACGCCTCCCCTGGCCGCCTCGGCGGCTGACTGGGCGGCGCGCGACCCGCGAACCATGCCGGAGCCATGGTCGCCGTCGCCGGCGACCGCGTCGATCCGCGCCAGTTCGTCCTCGTGCTCGACCACGACGGCGGTCATCGCGCGGAGCGCGTCCCGGACGACGGCGGCGGCGCACTCCGACTCGGGGCCGGCCTGCTCGGCGGCGCCCGCCACGGCGGCCTGTCCCGGGGGCACGTAGCGTTCGAAGGTCTCGCTGCGTTCCAAGACCTCGGCGCGTTCGAAGGCGTGGACACCGCCCCGGCGGAAGGCGGGTGTCTGTGCCGGGGCCCGCCAGAGCTCGTCCAGCTCGTCGTCCAGCCAGGTGATCGAGAGCGAGCAGCCCGCCATGTCCAGGCTCGTGACCAGCTCGCCGACCTCCGGCATGACCGGCTCGACGCCGGCGTCGGCGAGCAGCGGCCACACGTTGCTCCAGAGCAGGAACAGCTCCTCGTACTTGGTGGCCCCGAGGCCGTTGAGGAGCACGGCGGCGCGACGGGCGCCCGCCGGACGTTCGGCGAGGAGCGGCTCCACCAGCGCGGCGGCGATCTTCGACGCGGGCATCCAGGCATCGGATCGGACGCCGGGCTCGCCGTGGATGCCCAGCCCGAAGTCCATCGTCCGCTCGGCCACGGCGAACAGCGGGCCGGACTGCCCCGGGAACGTACAGCCGGCGAAGGCGACACCGAACGAGAACGTACGGGCGTTGGCCGCGCGCATGATCCGCTCCACCGTGTCGAGATCGTCGCCGCGCTCCGCGGCGGCACCTCCGGCCTTGTAGACGGTGAACGTGCCGGCGATGCCGCGCCGCTTGTCCATCTCGGCGGCGGTGGCGGAGGCGATGTCGTCGGTCACGTACACGATGCGGACGTCGACGCCCTCCGCGCGCAGGCGATCGGCGGCGGCGGCGAAGTTCAGCCGGTCACCGGCGTAGTTGCCGAAGGCCAGAACCAGTCCGGCGCCGCCGTGCGCGGCGCGCGCGACCCGGTAGACCTGCTCGGCCGAGGGCGAGGTGAAGACGTCACCGAGCACGGCTCCGTCGGCGAACCCGACGCCGGTCACCCCCGAGTAGGACGGATAATGACCCGATCCACCGCCGACGATCAGGCTGACCTTGCCCGCGCGCGGGCCGCCGGACCGGATGAAACCGGAGGCTCCGGGCACCTGGCGGACGTAGTCCGGGTAGGCGAGGGCGAACCCGTTGATGACCTCGTTCTTGAAGTCGGCGGGATCGTTGAAGATCTTGGTCACGGGCGTACTCCCTCCGGCAGCTGCGCGAGGATGAACTCACGCGCATCGACGTGATCGGCGGCAAGGTGGTCCGCCAGCGCCGCCGCATCCGGTTTGGGCGGGTAGGTGGCGTTCGGAATCCCGACGACGAGCAGGCCGGCGGCGTACGCGGCCCGGATGCCGTTGCTGGAGTCCTCCACGGCGAGGCCGTTGCCGGGGCTGATCCCGAGCAGGGCGACGGCCTCGAGGTAGACGTCGGGGCTCGGCTTGCCGCGAGGCACCTCCTCACTCGACACGGTGGCGGTGAACAGGCCGGCCAGGTCGTGATGGTGGAGCACCGCGTCGATGGCCCGGCGGGCGGCCGACGAGGCCAGCGCGATGGGGACGCGGGCGCTCACGCTGGTGACCAGCTCTTTCGCGCCGGGGAGAAGTGCGGCCTCACCGCGCCGGATGCGGCTGACCAGCCCGTCCACGCAGTAGTCGCGGGCCACGTCCGCGTCGCCGGGGGCGCCGACGTGGTGGGCGAGGTAGCCGGCCCACTCGATCGAGCTCATGCCCTGGACGGCCAGAGTGTCGGACAGCTCCCACGGGCGCCCTCGAGATTCGGAGAAGTCGCGCCAGACCTCCTCCCAGAGGTGCTCGCTCTCGATGATCACACCATCCAGATCGAAGACGACCCCCTCGATGGTCTGGGCGTGGGTCATGAGGCCACCTCCACGGTCGCTCCGGCCGCCTCAAGGGCTTCGAGCGCCTGCGGGCTCGCCTCGGAGTCGGTGATCACTAGATCGAAGACGGACAGGGGAGCCAGCCCGTGCAGCGCGGTCTTGTCCAGCTTGCTGCTGTCCACCAGCAGGTAGCGCACGGAGGCGGACCCGATCATCGCCCGCTTGAACGCCACGATGCGCTCCTCCTGGTGGTAGGCGTGACCGGCCGCGACGGCCGAGGTGGACATGAACAGCACGTCGGCGTGAATGGCCTTGATGACCTCGATGGCGTGCATGCCCTGGAAGGAGTCGTGCAGTGGGTCATAGTCGCCGCCGATCCCGATGACGCGGATGTCCGGCAGGGCGGTCAGCTCCTTGAGCGCGGCCATGAAGTTCGTGGCGACGTGCAGCGGCGCGTACTCCGCGAGGCCGGGCACCATGTGCAGGACAGTCGTCGAGTCGTCGAGCATCACGGACATGCCGGGTTCGACGTGGCGCAGCGCCGCCTGGGCGATCCGGCGCTTGTGCTCGATGGCGGTCGCGTGCCGGAACGCCACGCGGGCCTCGAACACCCCGCTCGGCAGGGCGGTCGCGACGCCGCGCGCCTTGCGCAGGACGCCCTGCCGCTCGAGCTCGTCGAGGTCACGGTGAATCGTCATGACGCTGACGCCGAACATCTCCGCGAGTTCCTGCGCCGTCATCGACCCCTCCCCCAGGATGAGGTCGGCGATCTGGTTCTGACGAGCCTTGTTCTTTCGCACGGGGGCTCTTTCGGCGTCGGGGACAGTTTCAAGATTCGTCATAGTCGATCACCGTCGGCCACGCGAAGCCGGGGGTCTCTGACGATCTCGCGGGCGGCCACGGCCGACTCGTCGTCGGGGAGCCGCTGGGCGGCCAGTTCCGCCTCGAGCCGGGCGAGGTAGAAGCCGAGCTCCTTCCGCACCCGCTCGGCATCCCAGCCGAGCGCCGTGCCGATCACCGGGGCGACCGCGCGCGCGGCGGCGGCACCCCGATCGTGCGTCTCGATCGCGATGTGGGTACGGCGGGTCAGAACGTCGTCGAGGTGGAGCGCGCCCTCGTGCGTCACGGCGTAGACCGCCTCGGCGAGCAGGTAGTCCGGCGCGCCGTCGATGGGCCGCCCGAGTTCGGGCCGTTCGACGATCATGGCGATCAGGTCCTCGGTCAGCGAGCCGTAGCGACCGAGGAGGTGATCGGTCTGCTCCGGGGTGAGACCCACGGACGCGGCGAGGCCGGCCGCGCGCGCCCTGGTCTCGGCGTAGCCGAGGGCGCCGATCAGGGGGACGCTCTGGGTCCGCGACGAGGGCGTCTCGCGGCCGAGTCCCTTCACCGCCTCGTCGATCGCGTCCTTGGCCATGATCCGGTAAGTGGTGTACTTGCCGCCCGCGATCGTGGTGAACCCCGGGACGGAGGTCTCCACCGCGTGCTCCCGGCTGAGCCTGCTGGTCGTGCCGGCCTCGCCGTGGATGAGGGGGCGGAGCCCGGCGAAGACGCCGTCGACGTCGTCCCGGCCGAGCTCGGTCTCCAGCACGGCGTTCACGTTGCGCAGCAGGTAGTCGATGTCGGTCGAGGTCGCCGCCGGATGGTCGAGCCCGGCCGTCCACGCCGTGTCCGTGGTGCCGATCAGCCAATGGCGGCCCCAGCTCCGTACGAACAGGACGCTGTCCTCGGCGCGGACGAAGAGCGAGACGTCGCTGCGGATCCGCTCCCGCGGCACCATGATGTGGACGCCCTTGGACGCTTTCACGCTGAAGCCGGGCCTGCCTCCCGCGAGCCTGGCCAGCCCGTCCGTCCAGACGCCTGCGGCGTTGACCACGTGCCTGGCGCGGATGGTGAAGGTCTCTCCGGTCTCCAGGTCCTGTGCCTCCGCGCCGTGGACGGCGCCACCGGACCTGGTCAGCCCGACGACCTTGACGGCGGAGGCGACCTCCGCGCCGTGAGCCGCCGCGGTGCGGACGAGTTCCAGGGTGTGGCGCGAGTCGTCGACCTGGGTGTCGTAGAACGTGATCGCGCCGATCAGCCCGCTCTGCTTGACACCGGGCGCGAGGCGCCGCACCGCGCCGCGGGACAGGTGCCGGTGGCGGGGAACGGCGCCCGCGCCGCCCAGGGTGTCGTAGAGCAGGAGGCCCGCGCCCACGTAGGCGCGCTCCCAGAGCCGCCGGCGGAGCGGGTAGAGGAAGCGGATGGGCTTCACGAGGTGCGGCGCGATGTCCTTCAGGAGCAGCCTGCGCTCGCGCAGCGACTCGCGGACGAGGCCGACGTCGAACCGCTCGAGGTAGCGGAGGCCGCCGTGAATGAGCTTGCCCGATCGGCTGGACGTGCCGGCCGCGTAGTCACGCATCTCGACGAGGGCGACGGCCAGCCCGCGGGTGGCCGCGTCCAGGGCGGCCCCGGCTCCGGTGACGCCGCCGCCTATGACGAGGACGTCGTACTCCGTGCGGGCGAGTCGGGCCAGCGCTTCCGCGCGCCCCGCCGGGCTGAGCTGGCCGTTCGGCATGCGCTATCGGGCCCTTTCTGGCAGATGGTAGGGATGCTGGGTTCCAGGCTCGTCATACGCCCGGGGAGCGGGTGCCCGCTCCCCGGCCGGGATTACCCCCGCTCACTTGTCCATGACGAACGGCGCCTGGTACTTGTCGACGTTGTCCTTGGTGATGAGCACGCAGTCGATGCTCTGCTTCTCGTCGGCGACGCCGGTCTTGCCGCTCTTGAGGTACTCGACGGCCTGGGCGACGGCGTTCGTCGTCCCCTGGACGATGGGCTGGAGCACCGTGGCCACCATGGTCCCGGAGCGCACCGCCTCGACCGCGTCGGCGTTCCCGTCGAAGCCGAGCACCTTCACCTTGTTGATCTTCTTGGCGTCGGTGAGGGCCTCGATCGCGCCGAGGGCCATCTCGTCGTTGCCGGCGATGACGCCGGTGATGTCCGGGTGGGCGGCCAGGAGGCCCTCCATCTTGTCCTTGCCCTGGGCGCGGTCCCAGTTCGCGGTCTCCTGGCCGACCTTCTTGAGGTCGGGGTAGGCGGAGATGACGGCCGCGTAACCGTCGGAGCGCACCTTGGCGTTGTTGTCGGTCGGGTTGCCGAACAGCTCGACGTACTTGCCCTTGCCGTCCATCGCCTTCACCCAGGCCTCGGCTCCGATCGTGGCGCCCTGGGCGTTGTTGGAGATGATCTGCGACTTGGCGATCCCCTGCTTGGAGATCTCGGCGTTCACCAGCAGCACCGGGATGCCGGCGTCGGTCGCCTTCTGGACGGCGGCCACGGACTCGTCGGCACCGGCCGGGTCGAGGATGATGGCCTTGACCTTGTTGCTGATGGCGGTGTCGATCAGCTGGTTCTGCTTGTCGGGATCGGCCCCGTGGGCGTTGACCGTGGCCTGGAAGCCGGCCTTCTCGATCTCGGCCTTGGCGGTGTTCGCCTCCGCCTGCCAGTAGGAGTTGGCCAGGTCCACCGTGATGACGGCGATGGTGCCGCCCTGGGCTGCGGCGGCCGAGGCGGGTGCGGCGCTCTTGGCGGAGCTCGAGGCGGAATCGGAGCCTGAGGAGCCGCAGGCGGCGAGGCCGAGTGCCATCACACCCGTCGCTGCCATGGCGGCGATCTTTCGGAACATGTGGAGCCTTTCGCGAACACTGGTAGTGCAGACGGCGCGCAGCGGGCCGTCCGGGGTACGTCGGGTCACACCGGGGCGGTCATGCGCTCCGACGGCTTGGGGGGTGACAGCGCGGCCTTGGCGGACCGGCGCTTCTGGAGGGTCTGCTGGAGCTGGTCCAGCGCGACCGCGATGATGATCACGGCGCCCTTGATGATCTGCTGCCAGAACTGGGAGACCCCGACGAGGACGAGGCCGTCCACGAGGAAGCCGATGACGAAGGCGCCGATGAGGGTCCCGCGGATCGTGCCGCGGCCGCCCGAGAGCGCGGCGCCGCCGATCACCACGGCGGCGATGGCGTTGAGCTCGAAGAACTCGCCTGCCGCCGGGGTGGCCGAGGACAGATCGGCCGTCAGGAGCAGGCCGACGGCCGCCGCGCACAGCCCGGACAGGAGGTAGATGCGGGTCTTCACCTTTTTGACCGGGACGCCGGACAGCTCGGCCGCGCGCTCGTTCCCGCCGGTCGCGTAGAGCCAGCGGCCGAACGGGCTCTTGCTGAGCACCACCGCGAACACCGCGGCGAACAGGATCATCGCCCAGACCGGCATGGGCAGTCCGAGAGGCGAGCTCTTGAGGAAGGTGAGGAAGCCGGTGTTACCCAGGCCCGCCTGCCCGCCGAGCTTGGAGAACGGGGTGCCGTTCGTGATCAGGAGCGCGACGCCGCGGGCGACGTACAGCATGCCGAGCGTCGCGATGAACGGCGCGACCTTGAGCCTGGTCACCACCAGCCCGTTGACCCACCCGGCGAGGGTCCCGACGCCGAGGGAGACGACGATCACGACCCAGACGGCGGGGTAGACGAAGAGGTCGAGGCTGTTGAGCTTGAGTCCTTCGAGCAGCATGCCGGCGATGACGCCGGACAGGCCGACGATCGAGCCGACCGACAGGTCGATGCCGCCGTTGAGGATCACCAGGAGCATCCCGATCGCCAGGATCGCGTTCATCGCGACGTGCCGGGTCATGACGATGAGGTTGTCGGCGCTGAGGAAGTTGGGCGACAGCAGCGAGAAGACGACCACGATGAGGAGCAGCGCGAGCAGCGCCCGCCCCTCGATCATCAGGGCCCTGGTGTTGATCTTGCGGAGGGCGCGCGGCGCCGTCGCGTTCACGGCGGCCTGGCTCAACTCACTCACTGGCGGTTCCCATCGGCTGGATGCCGACCTCGGATTCTCCGGAGGCGGCCATGATCTCTTCACGTGAGGCTGTGCGCGGGTCGAACTCCCGGACGACGCGGCCCTTGGACATCACGACGATGCGATGCGACGCGGTGATCGCCTCGCCGATCTCACTGGTCACGTAGAGGACCGCGAGGCCCTTGCGCGCCTCGCGGAAGAGCAGGGAGAAGATCTCGCCCTTGGCGCCGACGTCGATGCCGCGGGTCGGCTCGTCGAGAAGGAGCACCTTCGGGCCGGTGAGCAGCATCTTGCCGATCACCACCTTCTGCTGGTTCCCACCGCTCAGCGACGTGATCGGCGCGGCGGGACCGGCGGTCTTCACCCGGACCTCGGAGATCCCGTCCCGGATCCGGGCGGCCTCGCGTCCACGGGAGATGAAGCTGGAGACGACGAAGGATCGTGTCATCTCCAGCAGGCTCGACAGGGACAGGTTCTGGCCGACGGACATCGACTGGACCAGCCCGTCACGCTGCCGGTCCTCGGGGACGAGGCCGATACCGAGGTCGATCCGCTCCGCGATGGACGTGCCGGAGAGGTCCCGGCCACCGAGCTCCACCCGGCCGGAGGCGATCCCCCCACGGCCGGCCAGAGCCTCGACCAGCTCGGTCCGGCC
Organism: Nonomuraea sp. NPDC049141; assembly: GCF_040648415.1. Lineage (NCBI taxonomy): Bacteria > Bacillati > Actinomycetota > Actinomycetes > Streptosporangiales > Streptosporangiaceae > Nonomuraea > Nonomuraea sp. NPDC049141. Next base: position 389,962 of record NZ_JBEZDR010000003.1, on the reverse strand, counting down.
GGCGCCCATGAGCCCGTACAGGCAGACGATCTCGCCGTACCTGACGTCCAGCGAGACGTCGTTGACGGCGAGGCGGCCCTCCCCGGTGGCGTCGACGACCTTGAGGTTGCGGATGCTCAGCGCGACGTCACCGCGGTCCCGCTCCGCGTCGCGGAAGTCGTACTCGGCGGCTCGCCCGACCATCTTGCCGACCACCCAGGACAGGTCGATATTGGCCGCGTCCTCGGTGGCCACCAGCTCGCCGTCGCGGAACACGACCGCGTGATCGGAGATCTCGATCGCCTCCTCCAGGTGGTGGGAGATGTAGACGATCGCGACCCCGTTGCCGGTGAGGTCCTTAATGACCTTGAAGAGGACCTCGGCCTCCGGGGCGCTGAGCGCGGAGGTGGGCTCGTCCATGATCAGGATGCGGGCGTCGAGCGCCAGGGCGCGGGCGATCTCGACGATCTGCTGCTGCCCGATGCGGAGGTCGGCGACGAGGGTGTTGGGGTCGATGTCCTCCTCGAGCCGCTCCATGAGCCGCTGCACGACCTTGCGCTCACCGCGGTAGTCCACCGTGCCGAACAGGCCCCTGTGCTCCCGGCCGATGAAGATGTTGTCGCGCACGCTCATGTTCGGGCAGAGGTTGAGCTCCTGATGGATGATCGAGATGCCCTGCTCGACCGCCTGGTTGGGCGAGCTCAGCTCGATCCGCTTCCCATCGAGTTCGAGGTGTCCCGAGGTCGGGGATTCGACGCCGGCGATGATCTTCATCAGCGTCGACTTGCCAGCCCCGTTCTCGCCGAACAGGACGGTGACCTTGCCCCGGTGCACCTCGAAGTTGACCCCCTTGAGGGCCTGCGTCGCGCCGTAGTGCTTGGTGATGTCCACTGCCCGCAGGACGACGTCGGACCGGTCGGGGCTCGCGGCTTCGCGGAACATCAGCCCGCCACCTCGATCTTGACCGGAGTGACGAGGTAACTGCCCTCCGGGCCGGTGTTGGTGACGTAGACGGCGACCACCGACGCCTTCGCGCCCCGCGCCGCGGCGACGTCGACCTTGCCGGCGACGTCCGCGAGCATCCTGGTCTTCAGCTCGTTGGCGACCTGCTGATAGTCGGTCTGGTTCTGGAAGTCCTTGAACTTGAGGGTGCCGGGGACGTCGCGCAGGGCCGTGCCATTGGCGGCCTGGCCCACCGCGATGCGGACCACGCTGCCTTTGGGCAGCCCCGCCACGTCGACGGTGAGAAGACCCGCTTCGGCTTCGGTGATCTTGCCGGTGAAGCGCACCGGGATCGCGTACTTGTCGGTGCCCGCGATGTTGCCGTACTTCTTGCCGGCGGCCTCGGGGTCGGCGGCGACCGCGGTGGCGACCTCCTTGAGGTCCACGGCCTTCGCCTCAACGGCGCTCACGATCTTGGGGTACTGGGCGGCGGCGAAGTCCTTGGCGTTGAACTCCGCGGGGTTGAGCGCGGTGACCTCTTTCCCGGACAGGAACCTGGTGTCCATGGCCATGGCGACCAGGACGGCCACGATCACGACAGGCCAGACGAGGCGCGCGAGCAGGCGAGGCGGGCGGGCGGCGGCTGCGGTGCTCATCGGACTCGGGGACTCCTTTCCGGGAACGCACAGGTGAGAGGCGACACGGGGGGCGAGATGCGGGGTGCCTGTCACGCGTTCATGGGAACGTAACAGAACATAACGTTATCTATCAAGATTTTTTTGTTATGTACGCCAACGGATCTCTAGAAACTGTGACTCAGGTCACATCATGCTAGATTTATCACGCGGCTCGCGATAGTGTCCTCGCGATTTCATGTTAGAAATAACGCCGCGTATCTCATACAGACATGAGATGATCCCTCAGGAATGTGATGAGCAGCTCCCGACACCGCTCCCTCCAGCGCCTTCAGCACGAGTTCGACCTGCTCGTCATCGGTGGCGGTGTGAACGGGCTGGGCATAGCGTGGGACGCGGCCGAGCGCGGCCTGTCGGTGCTGGTGATCGACAAGGGAGACTGGGGAAGCGGCACGTCGTCGTGGTCGTCGCGCATGATCCACGGCGGGCTCAAATACCTGGACAAGCTCGAGGTGGGACTCGTCCGCGAGTCACTGCGGGACCGGGAGTGGCTGCTGCGCCGCGCGCCACACCTCGTCGCGCCGCTCCGGTTCGCGCTTCCGTTCTATCGGAACAACGCGCACCACCGCTTCGCGTTGCGCGCGGGGATGGTGCTCTACGACGCCCTCTCCTTCGACAAGTCGCTGCCGATCCACCGCACCTACGGGCGCAGGAAGACCACGGCCCTGCTGCCCGGCCTGTCACGGGACGGCCTCCAGGGCTCGGCGGTCTACTACGACGCGCAGGTGGAGTACGCCGAGCGGCTCTCCGTCGAGATCATGCTCGCCGCGCGGGCGGCCGGGGCCACCACGCTCAACTACGCCGCGTCCACCCGGTTGCGGGTCGAGCACGGCCGCGTGGTCGGGGCGTCGGTTCGCGACGTGATCACCGGCACGGTGCACGAGGTGGCGGCGCGTTTCACCGTCAACGTGGCGGGGCCGTGGGCCGACTCCGTCCTGTCCGGTTCGCTACCCGCGCCCGAGCGGCTGATCGGCGGCACCAAGGGCACGCATCTTGTCGTGGAGCCGTTCCCCGGCTCGCCCGGCTGCGCGATGTACTACGAGGCGCTCAGCGACGGCCGCCCCCTCATGGTGATCCCCTGGCTCGGCAGATACCTCATCGGGAGCACGGACGAGCGGTTCGAGGGCGACCCCGGCACGGTCGGGGCCGACCAGGGGGAGATCGACTACATCCTCGCCGAGACCAACCGCCTCTTCCCCGCCGCGAACCTGAGCGAGGACAGCATCCTGTACACCTACACAGGAGTCAGGCCCCTTCCCTTCGCGGCGAGCGGCGACCCCGGAGACATCACGCGCAAGCACATCCTGCACGACCACAGGCCGGGGCTCGACGGGCTGCTCTCGATCGTCGGCGGCAAGCTGACCACCTTCCGTACGCTCGCCGAGCACGCCGTGGACGAGGTGAGCGGCCGTCTGAGCAGGAGGACGGCGTCGCGGACCCGCGGGCTCGACCTCCCCGGCAGCCCACCCGAGGGATCAGAAGAGTTCGGGCGCGCGTTCGAGCGGGAGAGTGAGCTCCCGGCCGCCGAGGCACGCCGGCTGGCGCGCGTGTACGGCGCCCGCGCCCGCCGGGTCGCCGCCCTGATCGCCTCGTCCGATGCCCTCTCCCAGACCGTCGTCCCCTCGATCGGGCTGCGGGCCGGCGAGGTCGTCTTCACGATCAGGGAAGAGGAGGCCGTCAGCCTCGCCGACGTGCTCGCCCGCCGAACCATGATCGGCCTGGAGCCCGACCTCGGCCAGGGAGCCATGGACGCGGTGGCCACCGTCTGCGCCGCCGAACTCGGCTGGGACGACGCGGAGACCGCCCGGCAGAAGGCCACCTACCTGGCCTACCTCCGGAGGTTCCGCGAACTCGAGCCGCGGTCCGTGGTCTAGATGGGACCCTGCCTCCTCGGCGTCGACGCCGGATCCACCGTCACCAAGGCCGTGCTCTTCGACGAGACCGGCCGTGAGATCGGCCAGGCCGCGCAGCGGGTGCCGCACAGCTACCCGCGCCCCCACCACGTCGAGCGCGACCAGGACGAACTGTGGGAGGTGACCTGCTCGGTCATCCGGGAGGTCGTCGACACGACCGGCGTCCGGCCCTCGGAGGTCGCGGGCGTCGCGGTCACCTCCCACGGGGACGGGATCTACCTGGTCGACGAGCGAGGCAGGCCGACCCGGCCGGGCATCCTCTCCCTCGACACCCGCGCGGCGGGCCTGGTCGCGGACTGGGAGCGCACCGGCCACTGTGCCGCGGTCCTCCCGCTCAGCGGGCAGAAGCCCTGGCCGGGCTCACCGGTCTCGGTGCTCGCCTGGCTGCTGCGCAACGAACCGGACGTCATGGCCCGGACGGCCTACGCGCTGCCGGGCAAGGACGTCATCAAACAGCGACTCACCGGCGTCTTCTCCACCGACCCGACGGAGTCGAGCCTGTCCTTCACCAACGTGTACTCGCAGGAGTACGACCGCGAGACGCTGCGCGTCTTCGGGGTCGAGGAGCTGTTCCGACTGCTGCCGCAGGTGATCCCCTCCCATGAGGTCGCGGGTGAGGTCACCGGCGCGGCGGCGGAGCGGTGCGGCCTCCTCCCGGGCACGCCGGTCGCCTCGGGGGCGCACGACGTCGACTGCGGGGCCATCGGCATGGGTACGGTGCTCCCCGGCCAGCTCGCGATGATCGCGGGCACTTTCAGCATCAACGAGGTCATCTCCGACGCGGCCCGGGTGGACGAGCGGTGGAACGCCCGCGCGTTCGTCGTACCGGGCCAGTGGATGAACATGTCGCTCTCCCCGTCGAGCGCGGCCAATCTCGAGTGGTTCGCCACCCGGCTCGCCGCCACCGACATGCGGGCGGGAAGCGCCGTCGGCCGGCCGTTCGGCTTCGTGGAGGAGGATCTCCGCGCGATCGAGTCGACCCCCAGCGACCTGGTCTACCTCCCCTTCCTCTACGGCTCCCCCTACCCGGTGGACGCGAGTGCGGCCTTCGTCGGACTGCGCGGGTGGCACGAGCGCGGCCACCTGCTCCGCGCGGTGATGGAAGGGGTGGTCTTCAACCACCGCCACCACGTCGACGCGCTGCGGGACGGGTTCGACGTCACCGACATCCGGCTCACCGGCGGGGCCGCCAACAGCGCGCGGTGGGTGCGGATGTTCGCCGACACCTTGGCCGCGCCGGTGGGCGTGAGCACCGTGCGGGAGGCGGGCGCGCTCGGCTCGGCCATGCTCGCCGGCATCGCGGCCGGCCTCTACGCCGACCTGCCGCAGGCCGCCGCGGCGGTCGGCACGGAGCCCGTGATCTGCGAGCCAACTCCCGGCGGTGTGGCGCGGCAGGAGGAGAACTACCGGCGCCACCAGCGCGTCGTGAAGAAGATGACGGCCGTCTGGGCCGAGCTCGAGGAGAACCGATGACGTGGATCGGCACCAGCTGGAAGATGAACAAGACGCTGGCCGAGGCACGCGCGTTCGTCGACGGTCTCGTCGCCGCCCGGAGCGCGCTCGACGGGGTCCGGGCCTTCGTCATCCCGCCGCACACCGCCATCGCCGCCGTACGCGAGCGCCTGCCGTCCGACGTCCCCCTCCTCATCGGCGCCCAGAACGCGCATTGGGCACCCGCCGGGGCCTACACCGGCGAGGTGTCGATGGGGATGATCGCCGACGCGGGCGCGACGCTCGTCGAGATCGGCCACTCCGAACGCAGGGAGTGCTTCGGCGAGACCGACGAGACCGTGGCGCTCAAGGTCGAGGCCGCCGTCACGGCGGGTCTCACGCCACTGCTGTGCGTCGGCGAACCGGCCGGGGTACGCGCCGCCGGAGGGGAGAACGACTGGGTCGCCGGGCAGGTGAGCCGGGGGCTCTCCCGAATCGCCACGCATGACCGGCACCGGGTCGTCGTCGCCTATGAGCCCGTCTGGGCGATCGGCGACCTCGGCCGGGAGGCACTGCCGCACGAGATCGCCCCCGTCATGGCGATGCTGTCGGCCCGCTTCGGGCCCGATGGGGAGGCGCCCAGCGGGGTCGCGGCCGTTCTCTATGGGGGAAGCGTCAACCGGCTCAACGCGGCGGCGTTGCTCGGCGTACCCGGAACCGACGGCCTGTTCGTCGGCCGCGCCGCGTGGGACGTCGCGGAGTTCGTGGAGTTGGTGCGCATCGGGGCTCGGGCCGGTGCCGCGGGACGGCTGGATACGAGATAGTCGGAGGCGGGATATCCCGATCCGGCAGGAGGTGCGATGAAGGAACTGCCCGCGGAGGGCCGCCTGGATCGGCAGCGAGCGCGCCAGCGCGCGATCGCCGCGGACGTGATGGCGGATGGCTCGGTCCGCATCGAGGCACTCGTGGAGAAGCACGGGATCAGCCTGATGACCGCCCACCGCGACCTCGACGCGCTCGTCGCCCGGGGGATCGTCCGCAAGAGCCGGGGCGTGGTCACCGCCCTGCCGTCCAGCCTCGTCGAGGCCAGCGACCTGTTCCGGCGCGGCCGTCAGCAGGCCGAGAAGGCGGCACTCGCCCGAGCCGCCTGCGCGTGGATCGAGCCGGGACACTCCGTCATCCTCGACGACTCCACCACCACCTTGACCCTCGTCCCGCTGCTCCGCGACAAGGCGCCCCTGACGGTGATCACGAACTTCGTGCCCGTCATCGAGGACCTCACCGGCGAACCGGACCTCACGCTCATCGCGCTCGGCGGCCGCTTCCATCCCTGGGCCAACTCGTTCATGGGGCACATGACCGTCGCGGCGATCCGCCAGGTGCGCGCCGACATCGTCATCATGTCCACCTCTGCCATCACCGACGACATCTGCTTCCACCAGACCGAGGAGACGGTCGACACCAAGCGTGCCATGTTCGACTCGGCGGCCACCCGGCTGCTGATCGTCGACCACACGAAGTTCGACCGCCGGGCCCTGCACGCGCTCGCCCCGCTGACCGACTTCGACCAGGTCATCGTGGACTGGCGGACGCCGGCGGAGCACGTGGAGCGACTGCGGCGCAAGGGCGTGGACGTCACCGTGGCACCCGCGTCACGCGGTCATTGACGTCCTGGTTGTTGGTAAAGACATGCCTGAGTAGGCAGATATCCGTTTTTCAGATGGTCGGCTCTTAGAATGACGTGATCATCTGCCTGGCGGTCGCCAGGTTCTTCCCGGCTGATGGTGTCCGGATCGCACTACACCCATGCCAGTTGGAGGAGCCCTATGCGTACCGGTGTCTACCGTGCCCTCGCCGTGGTCACGGCACTCACCCTCGCCCCGGTCGCCGCCCACGCCGACCCCGCCCCCTCCGAGCGGGAGCTGATCGACTCCGTCTCCGTCCCGATGGTCAAGCAGCACCTGGGGGCGTTGCAGGCCATCGCCGAGGCCAACCACGGCACGCGCGCGGCGGGCACCGGCGGCCACGACGCGTCGCGCGACTACGTGGCCGCCAGGCTCAAGAAGGCCGGCTACAAGGTGACCATCCAGCCGTTCGACTTCCCCTACTACGAGGAGAAGTCCACCGCGCTGATGGAGCAGATCTCCCCCGACCCCGAGCTGTACGCCCCGACCCCGCCCGGCGGCTCCCCCCTCGGCGACTTCGCCACGATGAACTACTCCGGAGCCGGTGAAGTCACCGCGACCCTGCAGAACGTCGACCTGATCCTGCCGCCCGGCCCGACAGCGAACACCTCCACCTCCGGCTGCGAGGCCGCCGACTTCGCCGGGTTCACGCCGGGCAACATCGCGCTGTTGCAGCGCGGCACCTGCACCTTCCTGGTCAAGGCGCAGAACGCCCAGGCGGCCGGCGCCGTGGCCGCGATCATCTTCAACGAGGGTCAACCGGGCCGGACCGCGACTCCGCAGGGCAACCTCAGCACACCCGTCTCCATCCCGGTCGTCGGCGCGAGCTTCGCGGTCGGCGAGGAACTGTCGTCCCCCGCGGGCACGGTGGTCCACCTCAGGACCGACACGATCAGCGAACTCCGCACCACCGACAACGTGCTCGCCGAGTCCACGTGGGGCGAGTCGAAGAAGGTCGTCATGTCCGGAGCGCATCTGGACTCCGTGCCGGCCGGACCGGGCATCAACGACAACGGCTCGGGCAGCGCCGCGCTCCTGGCCGTCGCCGAGGCGCTCGGCAAGGTCCCCACCAGGAACAAGCTCCGCTTCGCCTGGTGGAGCGCCGAAGAGCTGGGCCTGCTCGGCTCGACGTTCTACGTGCGCAGCCTGAGCGCCGCCGCCCGGAACAAGATCAAGCTGTACCTCAACTACGACATGATCGCCTCACCGAACTACGTCTTCAACATCTATGACGGCGACGACTCGGACGCCACGGGCGCTCCGGCCGGCCCGCCCGGGTCGGACGAGATCGAGAAGCTCTTCGAGAAGTACTTCGACACGCTGAGGCAGAGCCACAGCGGCACCGACTTCGACGGCCGCTCCGACTACGGCCCGTTCATCGAGGCGGGCATCCCGTCCGGCGGCCTGTTCACCGGCGGCGAGGGCATCAAGACGGCCGGGGAGGCGGCCCTGTTCGGTGGTACGGCGGGCCAGCCCTATGACGCGTGCTACCACAAGGCCTGCGACACCGTGGCCAACATCAACGACCGGGCCCTCGCGTTGAACACCGGCGCCATCGCCACCGCCACCGTGGTCTACGCCTACAGCCGCGACCTTCCCGGCCCGGCCGCCGCCGCGAAAGCCGCGGTCGCCGCTGATGATGCTGAGCTTGTTGGCAGAGTCGCGCGATAAATCTGGGTCGAACCTCGATAAGGGCGCGGACGTAACCGTCCATAGGGGACGCTTGCCCAACTGAGGGATGCTCCCGACAAAGGAGGACGCGGTGCTGTTACCCGGGCGTCGGGCTCTCTTGTACGGAGGCCTGGCCATCGCGGTCGGCCTCCTGGCGCTGGCCGTCGCCCTGTGGATCGGCGGAGGCGGACCGCCGCCGCCGATCAAGGGGCTGCCGACTCCCGGCCCGTTGACCGTCTGGGGACTGTCGGTGACGCGACTGGCGCTGGACCTTTGCTCCATCGCCACGGTGGGAGCACTGGTCGCCGGAGTTGTCCTCGCCCCCCGCGACGCGCCGGAGGCGAACGCCTGCGTACGCGCGGCCGGCTGGTGGGCGCTGGCCTGGGCGGTCTGCGCGCTGATGACCTACCTGCTGACGCTGTCGAACATCCTCAGCATGCCGGCGAACGAGGTGCTCGGCGACTTCACCCTGTTGAACTTCGGCACCACCCTCCCCCAGACGCAGGCCATGCTCGTCGTGACGTGCACGGCCACGGTCGTGGTGCTCGCCTCCTCCCGGATGAAGGAGGCCGGCCTGCCCCGGTGGACGGGGGTCGCCTTGCTGGTGACCGCCGGGTTCGGCCTGCTTCCTCCGGTCTACGTCGGCCACGCCGCGTCGGCCGGAGATCACGACATCGCGGTCTCCGCGCTCATGACGCATCTGCTCGCGGCGGCCGTCTGGGTCGGCGGGCTGGCGGCCGTGCTGGTCCACTTCCGGAATTCGGACCGGCTCGCGAGCGTCGTGGCCAGGTTCAGCACGCTGGCCCTGTGCTGCTTCGTCGCGGTGACGGTGTCCGGCGTGGCCGGCGCCTGGGTCCGGATGGACTCGGTGCCGCAACTGTGGACGACCCGGTACGGTCTGCTCGTCCTGGGCAAGGTGACGGCGCTGGTCGCCCTGGGCGTGTTCGGGATGATCCACCGCCGCCGCACCATCGCCGCGATCGCCGAACGTACGACACGAGGCACCTTCACCCGGCTGGCCACCGGCGAGTTGATGGTGATGGCCGCGGCCACGGGACTGGCCGCCGGCCTGTCGCGCTCCGCGCCACCCGCCAGCGGCGGCCACAACGACCTGCTGGGCTACGACCTGGCGCCATACTCGATCGGCGCGCTGATCACCGAGATCCGGCTCAACCCGCTGGTCCTGCTCGCCCTGGCGCTTCCGGCCGCCGGTTATCTGGCCGGGGTGCGCAGGCTGGCCCGTACCGGCGACCCGTGGCCGGTGGGCCGTACGCTCGCCTGGTTCGCCGGGCTGGCGGTGCTGGCGGCGGTGCTCGTGGGCGGCGTGAGCGGCTACGCGCGGGCGATGCCGTCGGCGCACGCCCTGCAGTACACGGTGCTCAACGTCATCGGGCCGCTGCTGCTGGCCTTCGGGGCGCCGCTGACCCTGACCGCGCGGGCCATCACCCCCGGATCGCAGTACGGCGACCTCGCCTCGGCGCTCCTGCGCAGCCGCCTGGCCGCGCGGCTCACTCATCCGATCGCCGCCCTGGCCCTTTACGTGCTGCCGGTCGTCGTCCTGTACGGCACCGGCTGGCTGGCCTGGTCGGCCGCCAACCAGGCGGTCCACCTGCTCACCCAGGTGCTGTTCTTCGGCACCGGGCTGCTGTGCTGCTGGCTGCTGGCCGGGGTCGATCCCCTGCCGCGGCCGATCACGCGGCGGGATCGCGCGTGGGTGCTCGCGGCTGTCGTCGCGGTACAGGTGGTGGTCGGCCTGTTCCTGCTGGCCGGGCCGGTGCTGGGCCAGGAGTGGTTCTCGCAGGTGGCTCCGCGCGGCGTGGCGAGTGTGGCGGCCGACCAGGGGCTGGCCGGCCTGGTGTACCTGGTCCTGCCCGTGCCTGCTCTCGCCGCGCTGGCCGTACGGCTGACCCGGTCGCGGAAGACCGCACTCAAGCTTGTCGCCCGCGTGGACGTGCCGGTGTGAGCTCTGTGAGCTGCGCGTTCATGGTGTGCGTGTTGACGCGAACGGGATGAAGGGATACGTTCCGGTAGATTTCACGATTGGCCAAGGGAAATCCGGTGAGAAGCCGGTGCGGACGCGCCACTGTATCCGGGACGTAGATCCCGGGAGCCAGGTCGCTTGGCCACCGTGACCTCGTTTGTTGGGACGCGTCATCCCTGAGGAGGCACTATGAGTGGCCTGACCACTCCCACGTCCGTTCCCTTCCCCCGCCTGCGCCCATGGCTGCTGGCCGTACCCCTGCTCCTGTTGGTGGCCTATCTGGTCCTGATGGACAACGGAGCGATCTCACAGACCGGCAACTACCTCCACGAACTCATGCACGACGGGCGGCACCTGCTCGGCGTGCCGTGCCACTAGGGGTCGGCGTGGTGCGCACCCTGCTGGTCAGGGGGCTGCTTCTGGGCCTGCTGGCCGGGCTGATCGCCGGTGGTTTCGCGTTCGCCTTCGGCGAGCCGAGTGTGGACAGCGCGATCGCCCTGGAGGAAGCCGCCCAGCCGCCCGCGGCCGAGGCGGCCGGTCACGATCATGGAGAGGAGGCGGTGGTCAGCAGACCCGGCCAGAAAGCCGGGCTGTTCCTGGCCACCGGGTTGTACGGGCTGGCCGTGGGCGGAGTGTTCGCCCTGGTGTTCGCGGGGTTGCGGGGGCGGGTCGGCCCTCGCTCCGAGGGCGGGCTCGCGCTGGCCGCCGCGGCCACCGCTTTCGTGGCCATCATTCTCCTTCCATTCCTGAAATATCCCGCCAACCCACCAGCGGTCGGCGATCCGGAGACGATCAACAGCCGCACCCTGCTCTACGTGATCATGATCGGGGTCGGGCTGGCCTCGACCGCGATCGCGGTGGCGAGTGGGCGGCGGACGCAGGGCGGGCCGTGGGCACGCTGGCTCGTCACGGTGGTGACGTTCCTGGTGCCGGTGATCGCCGCCTGGGCGCTGCTGCCCGCGGTCAACGAGGTACCCGCGAACTTCCCCGCGACCTTGCTGTGGGAGTTCAGGCTCGCGTCGCTGGGTACGCAACTGGTCTTCTGGACCGCTTTCGGCGTGCTCTTCGGCTGGGCCTGCGATCGAGCGGCCCGCCGCCCGGCCGCGGTTCCCGTCGCGGTGCCCACACCGAGCTGAGAGAGGTGCTGTTCGTACGGCAGGCCGGCACGCCGGGAACGCGGTCGGCCTGCTTCCCCATGGACGAGAACGCCGACCCGTCGAGCCTGGCCAGAGCCGCCGCCCTGGCCAGGGCCAGATCCTGGACGGGTCTCGCGCTGGTGGCCCCGGCCAGGGCCGCCGATCAGACCGCCACCGCCATGGGACTGCGGCCGTCGGTGGTCCAGGCTCTCGCGGAGGCCGATCACGGCAGTTGGCGCGGCCTGCCGTACGCGAAGGTCGCGGAGGCCGAGCCGGACGCCCTGGCGAGCTGGCTCGCCGACCCGCACGCCACGCCCCACGGCGGGGAGAGCCTGGCCGCGCTGGCGGCCCGCGTCGCGGCCTGGCTCGACGCGGAACGCCGGTCCCCCGCCGTCGTGATCTGCGACGTGGGGGTGATCAGGGCCGCCCTCGGTCACGCGTTAGGGCTGAACCCCCTGGTCACCACCCGCTTCGACCTGGCGCCGCTGTCCACCACCGAACTGTCCAGCACACGCGGCGGCTGGCGCGTCGCGCATGTCAACCGGAAGGCCACCCTTTGATCGTCACCTACCCGTTCAGCGCCGTCGTCGGGCTCGCGGACCTGAAGCTGGCGCTGGTGCTCAACGCCGTCTCGCCGCGCGTGGGCGGCGTGCTCGTACGCGGCGAGAAGGGCACCGCCAAGTCCACCATCGTCCGCGCGCTGGCCGCCCAGCTCCCGCCCGTGGACGTCGTGGCGGGCTGCCGCTTCGCCTGCGATCCCGCCGCACCGGGCGACGAGTGCCCCGACGGGCCGCACGAGCCGGGCGAGCAGTGGCTACGCCGCCCCGCCTCGCTGGTGGAGCTGCCCGTCGGCGCCTCCGAGGACCGCCTGGCCGGCTCGCTCGACGTGGAGCGGGCGCTGACCGAGGGCGTGAAGGCGTTCGAGCCCGGCCTGCTGGCCGCCGCGCACCGCGGCGTGCTCTACGTGGACGAGGTGAACCTGCTCCACGACCATCTGGTGGACCTGCTGCTGGACGCGGCCGCCCTCGGGATCTGCTACGTCGAACGCGAGTCGGTGTCGGTACGGCACGCGGCCCGCTTCCTCCTGGTCGGCACCATGAACCCGGAGGAGGGCGAACTACGGCCGCAACTCCTCGACCGCTTCGGCCTGACGGTGGAGGTGAAGGCGTCCCGCGACCCCGCCGAACGGGCCGAGGTGGTACGGCGGCGCCTGGCCTTCGACGCCGATCCCGGCGCCTTCGCCGCCCGGTGGACGGCGGAGGAGTCTGCCCTGGCCGAACGGATCGCCCAGGCCAGGGCCAGGGTGCCCGGGGTGCGGCTGCCCGATGTCCGGCTCACGCAGATCGCCACGGTGTGCGCCGCGTTCGAGGTGGACGGCCTCCGCGCCGACCTGGTCACGGCCAACGCCGCCATCGCGCACGCCGCCTGGCAGGGCAGAGACGTCGTGACGACCGAGGACGTACGTGCCGCCGCCCGTTTGTCGCTGCCGCACCGGCGGCGGCGTGACCCGTTCGACGCGCCTGGTCTGGACGAGTCGCTGCTGGAGGACCTGCTGGCCCGGACGGGAGGAGACGACCCTCCCGACGGCTCCGACGATCCCGGAGGCGCCGACGGCCCTGGCGATCTTGGGGGTCCCGACGATCCCGGTGGTGCCGGAAGTCCTGGAGGTGCCGGTGGAGCCGACGATCGCGCGGCCTCCGGCGATCCTGCGGCCTCCGGCCCTGGCCGCCCGGACGGCGGGCCCGGAGACGCCGTGCCCGGCGGCCCGGCGGATGCGCACCTCCAGGACCCGGCGGGCTCGGCCGAGGAGCGACCCGGAGGCCCCAGCCGGGGCGCGTCCGGGGGCTCGGGTCAGGACGGGTCCGAGGATCCGGCGTCCTCAGCGGCGACGCCCGGAGGCGGCCAGGTGGCGGTGGTCGCGGAGCCGTACCGGGTGCCGCTGTTGAAGGTGCCGGGACTGGGCGAAGGCGTGGCGGGGCGGCGCTCGCGGGCACGGACGTCGCACGGCCGCGCCACCGGCTCGCGGTCGCCCGCCGGACGGGTCCGCGACCTCCACCTGCCGGCGACCATGCTGGCCGCGGCGCCGTACCAGAAAGAACGCGGACGCACCGGACCCGGCCTGCTGCTCCGCGAGGGCGACCTGCGCGAGGTCGTGCGCGAGGGCAGGGAGGGCAACCTCGTGCTGTTCGTGGTGGACGCGAGCGGCTCGATGGCCGCCCGCAAGCGGATGACCGCGGTCAAGACCGCCGTGCTGAGCCTGCTGCTCGACACCTACCAGCGGCGGGACAAGATCGGCCTGGTCACCTTCAGGGGCGCCACCGCCGAGCTGGCGCTGCCGCCGACCTCGTCGGTCGAGGCGGGCGCCGCCAGGCTCCGCTCACTGCCCACCGGGGGCCGCACCCCGCTGGCGGCCGGGCTGGTACGCGCCGCGGAGGTGCTGCGGGTCGAGCGGTTGCGCGACCCCGCGCGGCGCCCGCTGCTGGTGGTGGTGACCGACGGCCGCGCCACCTCGGGCGGAGACGTGGACAGGGCCGCGGCCCTGCTCGGCGGTACGGCGAGCGTGGTCGTCGACTGCGAGAGCGGCCCGGTCCGGCTCGGCCTGGCCGTCAGGCTGGCGCGCCGACTCCGGGCGCCGGCCATCTCGCTCGACTCGCTGTCCGACCTCGGCTCGGTCGTACGTGACTACAGGAAGGCGGTCTGACATGCCGCAGGGCAGGCCCGAGGTCGTCCCGGACGACGGACTCACCACGCGGCAACGCCGCACCAGGCCGTTGCTCATGGTCCATACCGGCCCCGGCAAGGGGAAGTCGACGGCGGCCTTCGGGATGGCGTTGCGGGCCTGGAACCAGGGCTGGCCGATCGGCGTGTTCCAGTTCGTGAAGTCGGCCAAGTGGCGCATCGGCGAGGAACGGGCTCTCACCGTACTCGGCGCCACCGGCGAGGGCGGTCCGGTGACCTGGCACAAGATGGGCGAGGGCTGGTCGTGGATCCAGCGGCCCGGGACGGAGGAGGACCACGCCGCCGACGCGCGCGAGGGCTGGGCGCAGATCAAGCGCGATCTGGCCGCCGAGACGTACCGCTTCTACGTGCTGGACGAGTTCACTTACCCGCTGAAGTGGGGGTGGCTCGACCTGGACGACGTACTGAAGACGCTCACCACCAGACCGGGCAGCCAGCATGTGGTGATCACCGGCAGGGACGCGCCCGGACGGTTGCTGGAGACGGCCGATCTGGTGACCGAGATGGGCAAGATCCGCCATCCCATGGACGCCGGACAGAAGGGGCAGAAAGGCATCGAGTGGTAGTCCCGCGCCTGGTCATCGCGGCGCCCTCGTCGGGCAGCGGCAAGACGACGGTGGCGACCGGCCTGATGGCCGCGCTGCGGGCTCGTGGACTGGCGGTCTCGCCGCACAAGGTGGGGCCCGACTACATCGACCCCGGCTACCACGCGCTCGCCACCGGCCGTCCGGGGCGCAACCTCGACCCGTTTCTGGTCGGTGAGGAACGCGTGGTGCCGCTGTTCGCGCACGGTGCCGCGGGGTGCGACATCGCGGTGGTCGAGGGTGTGATGGGCCTGTTCGACGGCAAGGGAGAGACGGACTTCGCCTCGACCGCGCACGTCGCCCGCCTCCTGGGCGCACCGGTGGTGCTGGTCGTGGACGCGGCCAGGCAGAGCCGGTCCGTGGCCGCCGTCGTGCATGGTTTCGCCACGTTCGATCCGCGGGTGCGTGTGGGCGGGGTGGTGCTCAACCGCGTCGGGTCCGACAGGCACGAGGAGCTGTGCCGGGCCGCACTGGCCGAGGCGGGAGTACGGGTGCTGGGCGCGATCCGCCGCGACGACGCCGTCGCCACGCCCTCCCGGCACCTCGGCCTGGTGCCCGCGGCGGAACGAACGGCCGAGGCGGTGTCCACGGTGGACCGGCTCGGCACGCTGGTGACCCGCTCGTGCGACCTCGAAGCCCTGGTGCATCTGGCCCGCTCAGCACCTCCACTGACCGACACTCCCTGGGACCCGGCCGCGGCGATCGGGGAGCTGACCAACGAGGTAGCGGGCGGGATGACCCGCGAGGCGACCGGCGGGATGACCGCCGGGGTGACCGGCGAGGTGACCGCCGGGGCGACGGGCGAGGTGACCGCGGGGATGACCGCCGGGGCGACGGGCGGGGTGACCCGGCAGGCGGGCCGTGGTCCGGATCGGGCTGTGGTGGCGGTGGCGGGTGGGGCGGCGTTCACGTTCGGCTATGCCGAGCACGTGGAGCTGTTGCGGGCGGCAGGGGCCGAGGTGGCCGTGTTCGACCCGCTGCGCGATGAGGCCCTGCCCGCCGGGACGGGCGCGGTGGTGATCGGCGGCGGGTTCCCCGAGATGTACGCCGTGGAGCTGTCCGCCAACGAACCGTTGCGCGCGCAGGTGGCGGCCTTCGACGGCCCCATCGCGGCGGAGTGCGCCGGACTGCTGTACCTGTGCCGGGAACTGGACGGGCAGCCGATGTGCGGACGCGTGCCCGGCGTCGCCCGGATGAGCGACCGGCTCACGCTGGGCTACCGGGACGCGGTGGCCGTCCGCCGATCGCTGCTCACCGAGCCGGGCGAGCGGTTCAGCGGACACGAGTTCCACCGGACCGTGGTCGACTGGGCCGTGGCCGAACGGGCCACGGTCGAACGAGCCGCAGTCGAACAGGCCGGCGAGCCGCTCTTCCGCTGGGCGGGCGGCGCCGACGGGTTCGGCGATCCGCTGCTCACCGCGTCCTACCTGCACCTGCACTGGGCCGGCAGCCCGGCGTCGGCTCAGCGGCTGGTGTCGTCCTCCAGGTCACCCTCGGTCTTGAGGTAGACCTCCCGCAGCCCGTCCATGACCTCCGGGTCGGGATGCGCCCACATGCCCCGCTCGGCGGCCTCCAGCAGGCGTTCCGCGATGCCGTGCAGCGCCCACGGGTTCGACTTCGCCATGAACGCCTGGTTCTCCGGATCGAGCACGTAGGTTTCCGTCAGCTTGTCGTACATCCAGTCGGCCAGCACCCCCGTCGTGGCGTCGTAGCCGAACAGGTAGTCCACGGTCGCGGCCAGCTCGAACGCGCCCTTGTAGCCGTGCCGCCGCATCGCGGCCAGCCACTGCGGGTTGACCACCCTGGCGCGGAAGATCCGCGAGGTCTCCTCGGACAGCGTCCGGGTGCGTACGGCGTCGGGGCGGGTGCTGTCGCCGACGTAGGCGGCCGGTGCCTTTCCGGTGAGCGCGCGGACCGTGGCGACCATGCCGCCGTGGTACTGGAAGTAGTCGTCGGAGTCGGCTATGTCGTGCTCGCGGGTGTCGACGTTCTTGGCCGCCACGGCGATCCTGCGATAGGCGCTCTCCATGTCGGGCCGGGCAGCGACGCCGTCGAGGTCACGGCCGTAGGCGAAGCCGCCCCAGACCGCGTACACCTCGGCCAGGTCCGCGTCGTCGCGCCAGTTGCCGCTGTCGATCAGCGGCAGCAGACCGGCCCCGTAGGCGCCGGGTGCGGAGCCGAAGATCCGCATCGTGGCCCTGCGCTCGTCGCCGTGCGCCTCGGTGTCGGCGGCGACGTGGGCGCGCACGTAGTTGTCCTCGGCGGGTTCGTCCAGCCCGGCGGCCAGCCGTACGGCGTCGTCGAGCATGCTCACCACGTGCGGGAAGGCGTCTCGGAAGAAGCCGCTGATGCGGACGGTCACGTCGATCCTGGGACGGCCCAGTTCGGCGAGCGGGATCGGCTCCAGTGTGGTCACCCGGCGGGACGCCTCATCCCATTCGGGGCGGATGCCGAGCAGGGCCAGCACCTCGGCCACGTCGTCGCCGGCCGTACGCATGGCGCTGGTGCCCCAGACGGACAGGCCGACCGAGCGCGGCCAGTCGCCGGTGTCGGCACGGTAGCGCTCCAGCAGCGAATCGGCCATGGCCTGGCCCGTCTCCCAGGCGAGCCTGCTGGGCACCGCGCGCGGATCGACGGAGTAGAAGTTGCGCCCCGTCGGCAGAACGTTGATGAGCCCGCGCAGCGGGGAGCCGCTCGGCCCGGCCGGGACGTATCCGCCGTCCAGCGCGTGCAGGAGGTGGTCGAGCTCATCGGTGGTACGGGCCAGCCGGGGGACCACCTCGGTGGCGGCGAAGGTGAGGATACGCGTCACGAGCTCCAGCCGCCCCATGGGGTGGTCAGCCTCAGCCGTCGTGAGGATCGTGCGGGCGATCTCCGGCGCCGCGTCCGGTGCCCAATCCCGTGCCTCCATCGCCTCCACCAGGGCGCGGGCGGTCGACTCGGCGGTTTCCACGCTGGTCAGGCTCGCCGTGCCGTCCTCGGCCAGGCCGAGCGCCTCCCGCAACCCGGGCAAGGTCTCCCTGCCCGCCCACATCTGCCTGGCCCGCAGCATCGCGAGCACCAGGTCCACCCGGACCTGTCCCTCGGGCGCCTGGCCGAGCACGTGCAGGCCGTCACGGATCTGCGCGTCCTTCACCTCGCACAGCCAGCCGTCCACGTGCAGGATGAAGTCGTCGAACTCGGTGTCGTGCGGCCGATCGGCCAACCCCAGATCGTGGTCCAGCCGGGCGGCCTGGATGAGCGTCCAGATCTGCGCCCTGATCGCGGGCAGCTTGGCCGGGTCCATCGCCGCGATCGAGGCGTGTTCGTCGAGGAGCTGTTCCAGCCGGGCGATGTCGCCGTACGTCTCGGCGCGGGCCATCGGCGGCACCATGTGGTCCACCAGCACCGCGTGCGCCCGCCGCTTGGCCTGCGTACCCTCGCCCGGGTCGTTCACCAGGAACGGGTACACGAGCGGCAGATCACCCAGCGCCGCGTCCGTGCCGCACGAGGCGGACATGCCGGCCGACTTGCCCGGCAGCCACTCCAGGTTGCCGTGCTTGCCCACGTGCACCATCGCGTGCGCGCCGAACTCCTTCGACAGCCAGCGGTACGCGGCCAGGTAGTGGTGGCTGGGCGGCAGGTCGGGGTCGTGGTAGATGGCGATCGGGTTCTCGCCGAATCCGCGCGGCGGTTGCACCATCACCACCACGTTGCCCGCCCGCAGCGCGGCCAGCACGATGTCGCCCTCGTGCACGAACAGCTCGCCCGGTGGCGGGCCCCAATGGCGTTCCATGTCCGCGCGCAGGTCGCCGGGCAGCGTGCGGTACCACTGCCCGTAGGACTCCGCGGAGATGCGCACGGGGTTGCCCGCGAGATGCTCCTCGGTCAGCCAGTCCTGGTCCTGGCCGCCCGCGGCGATCAGCGCGTGGATCAGCGCGTCGCCGTCCTGCTCGGCCACGCCGGGAAAGCCGTCCCCCAGGTCGTAGCCCGCCTCGGCGAGTCTGGCGAGCAGTCGCACCGTGCTGGCGGGGGTGTCCAGGCCGACCGCGTTGCCGACCCTGGAGTGCTTGGTCGGGTACGCCGACAGCATCACGACCAGGCGGCGCCCGGCGGGCGGGGTGTGCCTGAGCAGACCGTGCCGTACGGCGAGACCGGCGACCCGGGCGGCCCGCTCGGCGTCGGCGACGTAGACCGTCAGCCCGTCCTCGTCGATCTCCTTGAACGAGAACGGCACCGTGATGATCCGCCCGTCGAACTCCGGGATCGCCACCTGGGAGGCGGCGTCGAGCGGAGACAGACCGTCGTCGTTCTCCTCCCACGCCTGCCTGCTGGTCGTCAGGCAGAGCCCCTGCAGGATCGGCACGTCCAGCTCGGCCAGCGCGCCCACGTCCCACGCCTCGTCGTCGCCGCCGGCGCCCGCGGTGGCCGGGCGGGAGCCGCCCGCGGCCAGTACGGTCACCACCAGCGCGTCGGCGGTACGCAGGAGGTCGAGCAGACCGGCCTCCGCGGTGCGGAGTGAGGAGCAGAAGATGGGCAGCGCCCGGCCGCCCTTGTCCTCGACCGCCTGGCAGAGGGTCTCGACGAACGCGGTGTTGCCCGCCACGTGATGCGCCCGGTAGTAGAGCACGCCGACCACCGGCCCGCTCTCGCTCCGCGCGGTGCGCTCCAGGCGGCCCCAGGTGGGCGTGGGCTCGGGCCGGGCGAACCCGCGGCCGGTCAGCAGAACGGTGTCGGACAGGAAGGCGTGCAGTTCGGTGAGGTTGGCGGGCCCGCCGTGCGCCAGGTACGCGTGCGCCTCCGCGCAGACGCCACCGCTGACCGTGGACAGCTCCATCAGCTCGGCGTCTGGGGCCTGCTCGCCACCGAGCACCACCACCGGGCGCGGTCCCGCCAGCAGGTGGTCCAGCCCTTCCTCCCAGGCCCGGCGCCCGCCCAGCAGTCGTACCACGACCAGGTCGACACCCTCCAGCAGGGCGGGCAGGTCCTCGGCCGCCAGCCTGGCGGGGTTGCCCAGGCGGTAGGCGGCGCCGCCGGCACGAGCGCTCAGCAGGTCGGTGTCGGAAGTCGAGAGCAGCAGGACGGTATGGCTGTCGCCGAGCACGGCGTAGTCCTCCCTCGGGGTCCTCGCCCCAGTAGCGGGTGTCACGACGGCAGGAGTCTCCTGGCTCCCGGATCAGCGCTCGCCCCGGCCTTCCCATCCGTCGCCGGACAGTGGCCTTCGTGGGGTTCGCTCCCCGGTCACAGTGGCGGGACCGCGCCGGTTTCGCACCGGCTTCCTCCCTTTGCCATCGCCTCCCGATCAGACCACGGCAGGGGCGACCACCGCAAGAAACTGGCGTTACCATCCTCTTCGTGTCCATAGCCGACTTTTCCGGACGTGTGCGCCCCGACGCCTGTCCGGGGGCGCTACAGGTGCACGAGGCCGCCGACGGCCCGCTTGCTCGGGTCCGCCTGCCCGGCGGCGCGGTGTCGGCCGCCCAGCTTCGCGAGCTGGCCGCCTGCGCCACCGACCTGGGCTCCGGGGTGATCGAGCTGACGTCCCGGGCGAACGTCCAGGTGCGCGGCCTGCGCTCGGCCACCGCCTTCGCCGAGCGGATGGCCTTTGTTGGGTTGCTGCCGTCGGCCGCGCACGAGCGGGTACGCAACATCGTCGCCTCGCCCCTGAGCGGACGCGGACCCGCGGGCCTGCTCGACACGCAGCCGCTGGTGGAGGCGCTGGACCAGGCGCTGTGCGCGTGTCTCCGGCTGGCCGGGCTGCCGGGACGGTTCCTGCTCGCGCTGGACGACGGGAGTGGCGACGTGGTGGGGCTCGGCGCGGACGTCACGTTCGTTGGGGGCACCGGCCGGCTGCTTCTGGCGGGGAGGGACTCCGGGCTCTCCTTGCGTGGGGAGGCGGCCGTGTCCTACATGATCGCCGCAGCCGAGGCGTTCCTCGACGAACGGGAGAGCGCCTCCGCGCTTGATACCGAGGTCCGGCAGGAGAGCGCCTCCGTGCGCGATGGTGAAGCCCAGCGTGACCGCACCGCGTGGCGGATCGGGGAGCTGGAAGACGGCGCCGCCAGGATCGCCGCCCGGCTGGGCGGCGTCGCGGTCGACAGCCCGCCGTTCGCTCCGGAGACACGGGGTGCGGGGCTCACCGAGCAGCGGGACGGGCGCGTGGCGCTGGAGGCGGTGGTTCCGCTCGGCCGGTTGACCGCCGCCCAGGCCCGCGCGATCGCCGCCGCCGCCGAATCCGGCGTCGCCGTGCGGCTGACGCCGTGGCGGACCGTGGTGCTCCTCGATCTGCCGCCATCCCACGCCGACCACGTGGCGCGGGCACTCGACGCCGCCGGGCTGGTGACCGATCCGGCGTCGCCCTGGGTGGGCGTGACCGCCTGTACCGGCCGCCCCGGCTGTGCGAAGGCGCTGGCCGACGTACGGGAGGACGCGCGGCGCTGGGTGGCGGACCGCGATGGCCCCACGGCCATGCCCGTGCACTGGGCCGGTTGTGAGCGGCGTTGCGGGCTGCCCCGGGGGCCGGTCATCCAAATGGTCGCCACAGCCGACGGATACGTCGCCGCAACCGACGGGCACGTCACCACAACCGACTGATACGCCGCCACAACCGACGGAGACCAGGAAAGGCAGCAGTGACCGACTACATCCGTGACGGCGCCGAGATCTACCGGCGGTCGTTCGCCACCATCCGTGCCGAGACGGACCTCAGCGGGATCCCGCCCGAGGTGGCCCAGGTGGTGGTGCGGATGATCCACGCCTGCGGCATGACCGACCTGGTGAACGACGTGGACTGGTCACCCTCGGTCGTCACGCGGGCCCGTGCGGCGCTGCGCGGCGGCGCTCCCGTGCTCTGTGACGCCATGATGGTCGCCTCCGGCGTGACCAGGCGCAGGCTGCCCGCGGGCAACGAGGTGCTGTGCACCCTCGGCGCTCCGGGGGTGGCCGAGCTGGCCGAGCGGCTCGGCACCACCCGCAGCGCCGCGGCGCTCGAACTCTGGCGCGACCGGCTCGACGGCGCCGTGGTGGCCATCGGTAACGCGCCGACGGCCCTGTTCCGGCTGCTCGAACTGGTCGCGGAAGGGGCGGGCAGGCCCGCGGCGGTGCTCGGCATCCCCGTGGGGTTCATCGGCGCGGCCGAGTCCAAGCGGGCGCTGGCCGAGAGCGGCCTCGAATACCTGGTGGTGCACGGCCGTCGCGGCGGCAGTGCGATGACGGCGGCGGCGGTCAACGCCATCGCGAGCGAAGCGGAGTGATCACGATGACCGGACGGCTGTACGGGGTGGGCCTCGGTCCCGGCGACCCTGAACTGGTCACGGTGAAGACGGCCAGGCTCATCGGCGAGGCCGAGGTGATCGCCTACCACGCCGCCAGGCACGGCCGCAGCATCGCCCGCTCCATCGCGCTGCCGTACATGAAGGAAGGGCAGATCGAGGAACTGCTGCTCTACCCGCTGACCACGGAGACCACCGACCATCCGGGCGGGTACCAGGGCGCGCTCGACGACTTCTACGCCGACTGCGCCGCCAGGCTGGCCGCGCATCTGGACGCGGGCAGGACCGTGGTCGTGCTGGCCGAGGGCGACCCGCTGTTCTACGGCTCCTACATGCACCTGCACAAGCGGCTCGCGCACCGCTACCCGACGGAGGTGGTGCCCGGCGTCACCTCGGTCAGCGCCGCCTCCGCCGTACTGGGCCGTCCGCTGGTGGAACGCGACGAGGTGCTCACCGTGCTGCCCGGCACGCTGCCCGCCGAGGCGCTGGCGGAGCGGTTGCGCGCCACCGACTCGGCCGCGGTGCTGAAGCTGGGCAGGACGTTCTCCAAGGTACGCGACGCGCTGGCCGAGGCCGGGCGGCTGGACGACGCCTGGTACGTCGAGCGCGCCACCATGGGAGCCGAACGAGTGGCGCCGCTCAAGGACGTGGACCCGGGCGACGTACCGTACTTCTCGCTGGCCCTGCTCACCAGCCCGGCCGAACGGACCTTCGTCCCCTCCCCCGCGCCGGCCGAGGTCACCGGCGAGGTCACCGTGGTGGGGCTCGGCCCCGCCGGACGGCCGTGGTTGACGCCGGAGGCGCAGGAGGCGCTGGCGGCGG
The DNA here is from genome assembly GCF_040648415.1 of Nonomuraea sp. NPDC049141. Lineage (NCBI taxonomy): Bacteria > Bacillati > Actinomycetota > Actinomycetes > Streptosporangiales > Streptosporangiaceae > Nonomuraea > Nonomuraea sp. NPDC049141. Next base: position 367,134 of record NZ_JBEZDR010000003.1, on the reverse strand, counting down.
CCACCGACCTGGTCGGGTACGGCCCGTACGTGGACCGGGTGGCGCCGAACCCGCGCCAGCGCCGCCACCGTACCGACAACCGGGTCGAGGCCGAGCGGGCCAGGCACGCGCTGGATCTGGCGCGCGAAGGCGCGCGGGTGGCGGTGGTCTCCTCCGGCGATCCCGGTGTGTTCGCGATGGCCAGCGCCGTGCTGGAGGCGGCGGTGGACTTCCCGGACGTGCCCGTGCGCGTGGTGCCCGGGCTGACGGCCGCGCAGGCGGTGGCGAGCCGGGTGGGCGCGCCGCTGGGCCACGACTATTGCGTGCTGTCGCTGTCCGACCTGCTCAAGCCGTGGGAGGTGGTGGCCGACCGGCTGGCCGCCGCGGCCCGGGCCGATCTGGTGCTGGCGCTGTACAACCCGGCCTCGCGCAGCCGTACCTGGCAGCTCGCCGCCGCCCGCGACGTGCTGCTGGAGCACTGTGACGCGGCCACCCCCGTGGTGATCGGCCGCGACGTCGGCGGCGCGCACGAGAGCGTCACCGTCACCACGCTCGGCGAACTGGATCCCGCGCGCGTGGACATGCGCTGCCTGCTGATCGTCGGCTCCTCGACCACCCGCGTGGCGAAGAACGGAACCGTCTACACCCCGCGCCGCTATCCGTGAACCCACTCCACGGCCGCCGCCACGGTGTCCACCAGCCGGACACCCTCGGGCAGCGGCGGCCGGTTCACCATGATCACGGGTAGCCCGAGCCGCCGGGCCGCGGTGAGCTTCGCGGTGGTCAGCTGACCGCCGCTGTCCTTGGTGACCAGCACGTCGAGGCGGTGCTCGCGGATGAGCGCGAGTTCGCCTTCGACGGTGTACGGCCCGCGGTCGAGCAGCACGTGCACGTTGGCGGGGACGGGCGGCTCGGGCGGATCGACCGACCTGGCCAGCAGCCACACCCCGGCGAGCCCGCTGAAGACCGGCAGGCTCCGGCGCCCGGTGGTGAGGAACACCCGCACAGACCCGGTCAAGGCGCCCGTAGCGGACGAGCCGGTGGTCGGCGGGGTGCCCGCGGACGGCAGGCCGGTGGGCCGCGCGACGCTCTCGGTCAGGAGGGCGGCGGCGGCCTCCAGGGAGTCGACCCGCTGCCAGGCGTCGCCCGGCTCCTCCTGCCAGCCCGGTCGCCGCAGCACCAGCAGCGGCACACCCGTGCTCGCCGACGCGACGGCCGCCGAAGCGGTCATCCGCGCCGCGAACGGATGGGTGGCGTCCACCACCGCGTCGACTCCCTCGGCGACCAGCCAGGCGGCCAGCCCCTCAGGGCCGCCGAACCCGCCCTCGCGCACCTCGCCGACCGGCAGCCGCGGGTTGGTGACCCGCCCGGCCAGGGACGACACGACGCGCACACCCGGGTCGGCGGCCAGCTCCGCGGCCAGCGCCCTGGCCTCGGCCGTGCCACCGAGGATCAGGATCCGTCTCACGTCCTCGTCCCGGCCGACGCTGGCGAGGGTCACGTCCTCGTCCCGGCCGGCGCTGGAGGGAGTCATGTCCTCGTCCGGTCGGCGCTGTAGAGGTGGCTGTCGGGGAACTCCGACGCCGACAGCACCCGGCCCACGACGATGACCGCCGTACGCCGGATCCCGGCCGCTTTGACCTGGTCGGCGATGTCGGCCAGCGTCCCGCGCAGGATCACCTCGTCCGCCCTGCTGGCCCGCGCCACCACCGCGACCGGGCAGCCCAGCCCGTAGGACGGCTGCAACTCCGCCACCACCGCGTCGATCCGCTGTACGGCCAGGTGCAGCACCAGCGTCGCGCCACTCGCCCCGAGCGTCGCCAGGTCCTCGCCGTCGGGCATCGGCGTGGCGCGCCCCGAGACGCGCGTCAGGATGACCGTCTGGCCGACCCCGGGCACGGTCAGCTCCCTGCCGAGCGAGGCCGCGGCCGCCGCGAACGCCGGCACTCCCGGGACCACCTCGTACGGCACCCCGAGCGCGTCCAGTCGCCGCATCTGCTCGGCCACGGCGCTGAAGACGGACGGGTCGCCGGAGTGCAGCCGCGCCACGTCCAGCCCGGCCCGGTGCGCGGTCACCAGCTCTGTGACGATCTCGTCGAGCGTCAGGTTCGCGGTGTCGACCAGCCTGGCCGACGGCGGGCAGGACTCCAGGAGCTCGCGGGGCACCAGCGAACCGGCGTACAGGCACACCGGCGCGGACTCCAGCCGCCGCACCCCGCGTAACGTGATCAGGTCGGCGGCTCCGGGGCCGGCCCCGATGAAGTACACGGTCATGGCACGTCCCTCCTGGTCACCGACCAGATGGTCACCGGCATCGCGGGCCGCCATCCGGTGAAGGCCCCGACGGGCGAGGCCCGCTGTACGGCCAGGCGCACCAGATCGCCGCCGAGCCGGCCGTACCACTGCCCGACGACGGCCTCGGACTCCAGGGTGACGGCGTTCACCACGAGCCTGCCGCCGGGGCGCAGCGCCGCCCAGCAGCGCTCCAGCAGTCCCGGCACGGTGGCGCCGCCACCGACGAACACCGCGTCCGGCGCGGGCAGCCTCTCAAGCGCCGCCGGAGCCCGGCCTTCGACGACCCGCAGCGCGGGCACCCCGAGGGCGTCGGCGTTGCGCCGGATCGCGGCGGCCCGGTCGGCCCGGCTCTCGATCGCCACTGCCGCGCATGACGGGTGGCCGCGCAGCCACTCGACGGCGATACTGCCCGCCCCCGCTCCCACGTCCCACAGCAGCTCCCCGGGCAGCGGCGCGAGCCGCGACAGGCTGACCGCGCGGACCTCGCGCTTGGTGAGCTGGCCGTCGTGCTCGTACGCCGTGTCGGGCAGCCCGGGGACCAGCGCGAGCGGTTCGGCGTCCGGCCCCGCCACGCACTCGACGGCGATCACGTGCAGGCCGGACCGGGCGGCGGCCGTCCAGCTCTCGGCCGTTCCCGCCTGCGCGCTCTCCGCCGCCGAGCCCAGGTCCGACAGCACGGTCATCGGGCTCGGGCCGTACCCCCGCTCCACGAGCAGCCCGGCCACCCGCGCCGGGGCGTCGAGACCGGAGCCCAGCACGACGACCCGCTGCCCGGGCAGCACGGCGGCGTTCAGCGTCGCCAGGGAGCGGCCCACCAGGCTGACCACCGTCACCTGCTCGACCGGCCAGCCGAGCCGGGCGCACGCCAGTGACAGCGACGACAGATGCGGGAGCACCCGCACGCGGGCCGTGCCGAGCAGGCGCACCAGCGTGGAGCCGACGCCGTAGAACATGGGGTCGCCGCTGGCCAGCACGCACACCTCCCGGTCCGCGTGGCCGTCCATCAGCGCGGGCAGCGCGGGGAGCATCGGCGACGGCCACGCGACCCGTTCGGCCGCTGAGGCAGGGATGAGGTCGAGCTGTCTGGGACCGCCCATGAGCACCTCGGCCGCCTCCAGCGCCCGCCGCGCATCGGGGGCCAGCCCGGCCCAGCCGTCCGCGCCGACACCCACCACGGTGATCACACGTTGCCCAGCACGCGCACCACCCGGATCTCCACGACGACCCGGGACGGGTTCGGCCGGGGCGGCTTGTAGCGGGCGGCGTAACGGCGCTCGGCGTCCGCGACCTGCTCCGGCTCGGTGCGCAGCACGGCCCGGCCCTCCAGCGTCGACCAATGGCGGCCGTCGACCTGGCAGAGCGCCACCCGCGCGCCGTCCGGCACGCACTCCGCGATGAGCCGGGCCTTGTACGAGGTCCCGGAGGTGATCACCCGGGCGGTGCCGGTGGCAAGGTCCAGCGTCGCGCCGACGGGCACCACGTGCGGCGTGCCGTCGGGACGGACGGTGGCGAGCGTGCACAGGTGCCGCTCCTGCCAGAACTCGGCGAACGGTTCGCCCTGCTCGACCAGGTTCACGAGGCTCCTTGGGTGATATGCGATGGCCAGCCTATATCCGCCGTTCTGGCACACTCTTACGGATCAACTACCTCCGGCTGAAGCCGGTGGTTTGCTCTCACGGTCCCGTCTGGCTGAAGGGAGGCCGGTAGCGTGTGGCTGGTTGATGACAGCCCAGCCCGTAATGCCGCGTGTGGCGATGTTGCGGGCCGCGATGTGGTCGGCGTGCCCAGCGAGGCCACACCGGGTGCAGACGAACCAGCCCCGCGCCGGCCGATTCGCCCTGGCCACCCACCCGCACTCCGGACAGCCCTGCGAGGTATACGCAGGGTCGACCAGCAGGAAGTCGACTCCGGCGCGGGCGGCCTTGTAGCGGGTGAACGCGATCTGCTGGGCGAACGCCCAGCCGTGCAGGGTGCGCCGCTGGAACCGATGAGCCCTGACCCGCCCGCGGATACCCCGAAGATCCTCCAAGGCGACACCACGACCGGTGCGTTCGGCTTCACGCACCACAAACTTGCTGATTTGATGGTTGAGGTCGGTCATCATCCGATGCTCACGCCCCGACAGGCGGCGCAACACCCGCCGCGCCGCAGAAGTGCCCTTCTTCTGCAACCGGCGGCGTTGGCGGTGCCGCCGGTCCCGCAGCGTACGCACGTGGCCATTACCGCCGATCGGGCCGGGGAGGGCCGGGCCGGGCAGCACCACCCGGTCGGAGGTGACCGCCAGGTTCGCCACCCCTTGATCCACCCCAAGAAAGCCGCCGACCGGCTTGCGTACCACCGGTTGGGGCAGGGTGAGGGCGACCTGCAGCAGCCACACCCCGCGCCGGCAGACCAGGTCGGCCTCCCCCCTCGGCAACGTATCCACGGCCTTGAGATCTTCCGGCCGGCCGCTGTAAGGGACGATGACGCGGCTGGTTGGGGTCCACAGCGACACGGTGCGGGCGTCACGGTTGAAGCTGAGCAGCCGGGCGTTGTAGGGGACGGCGCCGTGCGGTCGGAAGATATGAGCCCGTTTCTTGGTGGAGCGCCGGTTGGCGTACGCGCCGGTGACCCGGGCGATCGCCCGCACCGCCGCCTGCGCGCCGAGCCCGGCCACCCGCGCCCGCACCTCGTAATAGGCCAGCCGATGCAACTCCACTACCGCAAAGACGCGATGCTGCCAGGCCAGCCGGGACACGACGGTGGCCGCCTCATTGCACAAAAGCACCGCTGCCGCCAGCGCCTCAGCCTGGACCGGCGTCGGCGTGAGCCGCAGCTGCACGACCGTGGGCAAGCCGTGCCGTTTGGCGGCGGAGCGACTGATCGCCATCACGCACCTCCTGTCACAGCATCCTCACCCACCGCACACATTACCGAACGTGACCGAGTCTTTCCATACTGTTTTCGAAAGGAGAGGTGGTGCTTCCTCCCAGCCCTGAAGGACCGGGTCTCCGCGCCGCCATTCAGATGAAGCGGCTAATCATCATCGGCATCGGGGCCGGCGACCCCGACCACCTCACGCTTCAGGCGGTCAAGGCCATCGCCGCCGCCGACGTCTTCTTCATCGTGGACAAGGGCGAGGTCAAGCACGACCTCGTCCAGCTCCGGCAGGATCTGATCCAGGAGCACGGCCGCGCCCCGTACCGGATCGCCGAGGCCCGCGACCCCGAGCGCGACCGGACTACCCCCGCCTACGCCGCCGCCGTCGAGGACTGGCGCGCGCGCCGCGCGCTGGCGTGCGAGACCCTCATCCGCGACGAGCTGGCCGACGGCGAGACCGGGGCGTTCCTCGTGTGGGGGGATCCCGGTGTGTACGACAGCACGCTGGCCATCGTCGAGCAGATCCTGGAGCGCGGGCACGTCGTCTTCGACTATGAGGTGATCCCCGGCATCAGCAGCGTCGCCGCGCTGACCGCACGCCACCGCACCAGCCTCACCCAGGTCGCGCGGCCCGTGCATCTCACCACCGGCCGCCGCCTGGCCCAGGAGGGCGCCACCGCCGACGACGTGGTCGTCATGCTGGACGCCCACTGCTCCTTCGCCGGCCTCGACGACTTCACCATCTACTGGGGCGCCTACCTGGGCACGCCCGACGAGATCCTGGTGTCCGGGCCGGTGGCCGAGGTCGGCGACCGCATCCGCGCCCTGCGCGCCGAGGCGCGGGAGCGCAAGGGCTGGATCATGGACACTTACCTGCTGCGGCGCACGTGAGCGAAGCCGCTCACTCCCACGGCTGCCGGTACGACGGCTGGTAGGCCCGCAGCCGCAGCCGCAGGGTCAGCGTGACGGTCGTGCCCGCCGGTAGCTCCACCGTGAGGTGCGGTCCGTTCACCGCGAGTTCGGTGCTCGACGGGACCGGCTCGTGGTGGATGTACTCGGTGTCCCGGCCGGTCCAGCCGGGCTCGGCGCCGGTCGCGGTGGCGGTGACGATCTCGTGCTCGCCGAACGCGCCGGCCTGGACGACGATCACGCGGTCGTCGGTGGCCGAGAGGTTGACCAGCGTGAGCACGGTCGCCTCCGGCTCGATGGCGCTGACCAGGGCGGCGACCTGGTCCGGCACGCCGGGACGGCGGCGTGTCGCGTCGAAGTAGCGGACCCTCGCCTGCTGGAGGCCGCCGTTGTAGATGACCTGCGGGCCGCCCCACATGAGCTGGGCCAACGCCTCGGTCACGACCGGGTTGACGTTCTGCCACAGGTGGATCGCCTCCTCCGGCAGGTCCCGGTCGGCGTTGGCGAGCAGCAGGGCGATGCGGCGGCGGGCCTGGGCGTGCGCGGCGGCGAGGATCTGCTGGGGGTAGTCCGGATTGTCGCCGCACAGGTAGGCGTACCAGGGCTCCTCGTGCCCGGCCTCCTCCTTGTCGCGGAACGGCCGTACCGTCGCCCAGTCATAACCGGTCGCGGCGCGCAGCGCGTCCAGGCGGGCTCGGTCCTCGGCCGCGCCGGTGTGGTGCCACAGGGCGAACGGGACCGAGGTCTGGACCGGGTTGTAGTCGAACCAGCCCTTGTCGCTGTGCCGGTACGGCACGAGAAGGGTGGGAGTGTCCACGTCAGAGCCGAGATGGGCGCGCCAGCGGCCCTGGTTGGCCGAGTCGCTCTGGCTGAACGGCAGCTTGACGCCGAGGCCGATGACGGCGTCCAGCAGGGAGCGGACCAGGTCCAGGTAGCCGTCGTCCCGCGTGGCCAGCGCGGCGCTGAGCGCGCCGACGGCGGTCGCCTGGCCGACGCTGTACATGCCGTGCGGCCAGGTCCAGCCGTAGTGCCCGCCGTACCAGCGCCCGTCCAACTGGCTGCCGACCACACCGTCCAGGCCGACGTTGTCCGGGATGACGCCGCCGTTGTCCTGGGCCCGGCGCTGCCAGGCTCCGACGTACTCGCGCAGCCAGGCGGCGTACCGCTCGTCGCCGGAGACCAGGAAGGCGTTGCAGACCAGGCCGGCCACGCTCAGGTTGCCGGCCGCGTCGCCCCGGCCCAGGCGCTCGCGCATCTCCGCGCCCAGTCGCGGATCGTCGGCGAGTGCCGGAACGGGCGCGTCTGCCAGGACCAGCCAGTCCAGCGGATAGCCGTACTGCGCGGCCTCCGCCTCGGTCCAGGGATAGGCGGGGGTGTCGGACACCCCTTCCCGGGCTCCCCCGCTGCCGTTGTGCGGGGCCTTGATGATGCGGTGCGCCGGGTCGTAGTTGGCCGGGCCGAGATAGAGATCGGCGAACCGGGTCGCCCGGTCCGCCCAGGCCGCCGGGTCGGCGGCGGTGAGGAAGTAGGTGAAGAGCAGGCTCTCCCCCTGATGGAACCAGTCGTAGCCGATCTCGAACTCGTCGGCGAACATGCCGAGCTCGGTCATCTGGGCGACCACGCCGTGCCAGTGGTGGGCGCACGCCGGCAGCAGGTCGTCCGCGCCGCCCAGCAGGTAGAGCTGGGGCCAGTTGAAGAACGGTTCGAAGAAGTCGTCCGCGCCGTCACGGGTGGACAGCCGGCCGGTGTAGCGCAGCGAACCGTCAGGCCGGGTGTACCGGTCGGCGAACAGCCGCCACCCACTGTCCAGCAGGTCCAGCAGCGCGCGCTGGGACAGCGCCCACGCCGGCGGGTCGATGACGGGGACGCTCGCCGTGACAACCGGCGGGCGCCGGGCGGAGCTGGTCATACGATGTGTACTCCTCATCCCTTGGTCGCGCCGGCGGTCAACCCGGCGACCAGGAAGCGCTGTGAGAACAGGAACACGAGCAACACCGGGGCGATGGAGACCAGGGTGGCCAGCACCAGTTCGGGCGGCTGCACCTCGGCGTTGGCCCCGACGACGGGATTGAAGGTGGGGGTCGCGGCCAGCATCTGCGTCAGGCCGACCTGCATGGGGTAGTTGCCGCTGTTCGGCAGCATCACGTACGGCAGGAAGAAGTTGTTCCAGTTGTTGACGAAGCTGAAGAAGGCGACCAGCGCGACCACCGGCTTGGCCAGCGGGAGCGCCACCCGGAAGAAGGTCGCGGACTCGCTGCAACCGTCCAGCCGGGCCGCGTCCAGCAGCTCGCCGGGGACGCTGGTGGAGAAGTAGATGTAGGTCAGGTACACGCCGAACGGGAAGAACGACATCGGCAGCACGACCGAGGCCGTCTTGTTGACCAGCCCGAGATAGCTGAGCTCCAGGAAGATCGGCAGCACCAGGGCGGTCGCCGGCATCAGCATCACGACCAGGGTGACGATGAGCAGCAGGCGCCGGCCCGTGAAGCGCATGAGCGCCATCGCGTACCCGGCCGGGATGCCGACCAGCAGGGTCAGCGCCACCGAGAGCGCGGAGTAGACGACGGAGTTCGTCATCCAGGTCAGCACCGCCCCGTCCTGGAAGGACATGAGGTGCTGCCAGTTCGTGACGAGCGAGCCGATCGAGCCCGGGGACAGCGGGTTGCCGTGGATCAGGTCGGCCGGGCTCTTGGTCGAGGCGAGCAGCAGCCACACCATGGGCAGGACGAAGAACAGCGCGAAGGCCAGCAGCAGGACGGTGACGAGTCCCCGGCCCACCACACGGGCGACGCCCGCGGTCGGATCAGTCCGCATCGAACAGACCTCCCTTCGCGACGAACAGGCCGGCGCAGCACAGCGCCACGATGAGCAGGTCCATCGCGATCGCCGCCGAGCCGTTGAAGTCGTTCTGGTCGAAGGCGTACAGGTAGGCGAGCTGGTTGAGCGAGTAGTCGGTGCCGACCACGCCGAAGCTGGCCTGCGAGACGAGCTGCGGCTCGACGAAGAGCTGGGTGCCCGCGGCGAGGGACAGGATCAGCATGTAGACGATCCACTTGCGCAGCATCGGCAACTGCACCCGCCACGCCGTCTTCACCGGCCCGGCGCCGTCCACCTTGGCCGCCTCGATCACCGTGTTCGGGATGCTGTTCAACGCGCCGTACATGACCACGATCCAGCCGCCCGCGCCGGTCCAGAAGGCGATGACGGTGAAGATCCACGGCAGGTGCCCTGGCGCGATCACCTGCACGAGCGTGCTCCCCCACAGCGAGCGGACGAGACCGTCCACCGGGCTCACGGACGGGTCCAGCATGAACAGCCACAGCAGCACGCTCGACGCGCCGGCCAGCGCGCCCGGCACGTAGTAGACGAACCGCAGCGCGGCCCGGGACCAGCGCGAGGTGAGCCGGTGCACCACGAGCGCGAGCACCAGGACCAGCACGGTCAGGGTGACCAGCCATAACACCAGGTAGGTCGCCACATGCCCGACCGCGGACAGGAACCGGTAGTCCTGGGCGGTACGGACGAAGTTGGCGATGCCGGCGAAGCGCCCGTCTCCGTCGGTGAAGGCGAGGTAGAGCGCGTACACCGTGGGCGCGACCCCGAACGCGATCAGGAGCACCACGTACCCGGAGACGAAGACGTGCCCGGCGGCCGGCCGCCAGGGACCGGAGCGGCCCCTGGCGTGGGTGGCGACGACGCTCACTTGGTGACCTGGTATCCGGACACCTGAGCCTGCTGCTCGATCGCCGTCTGCCAGTCCGGGAGCAGGGACTCGATCGTCTTGCCCGCGGTCTGGCCGGGGATGACGGTCTTGGCCCACACCGCCTCCGCGCTGAACTCGGGCGAGCCCCAGCCGGACCAGACCTGACCGGCCGCGGCGGTGATCGGCGCGGCGATGTCACCGGCGTAGTAGCCGCTGTCCTGCTGCTTCTTGATCCACTTCGTCGCCGCGGCGGAGAAGGCGGGGTAGCCCGGCGAGAGGGCGACCTGGTACTCGTCGGCGGTGGCGACCCAGCTGATGAAGTCCTTGGCCGCCTGCAGATGCGCGGTGTGCCGTGACAGCCACCAGGTGCCGCCGCCGACGTTGCCGGTCACCGGCGGGTTCTGGTCCGCCCAGTGCAGCGCGGGGCCGACCGCGAGCTCGCCCTTCGGGGTCTTGAGCGTCCCCTGGAACACCGCCCCGCCGTACCAGGCCGGGCCGGGCAGCATGAGCACCTTGTCGCCCTGGTTCTTGGCGAAGTCGGGGCCGAACAGCGGCAGCATGGACATCGTCTTGTTCGCGACCAGCTTGTCCAGCATCCGCGCGGTCCGTACGCACTTGGCGTCGGTCACCTTGACGGTGATCGCCTTGGCGCCGGTGACCTGATTCGCCGGGCACTCGCCGCCCCACATGTAGATCTCCGGCGCCCACGCGTCACCGGCCGTGCCGACGATGTATCCCGGGTGCTCGGCGGCCACCTTCTCGCCCAGCGCCTGGTAGTCCTCCCAGGTGGCGGGCAGCGTGTAGCCGAACTTGTCGAGCAGCTTCTTGTTGTACCAGAGCACCACCTGGGCCAGGTCGTTGCGCAGGCAGTAGACGGTGCCGTCGACGGAGCACACGTCGAGCGCGCCCTTGGCGAAGCCGCCGAGCGTGGCCTCGTCGAGCAGACCCTTGTTGAGCGGGGCGACGAAGGCGTCGTCCCCCTGCGAGGCCCAGGAGGCGGTGTTGTTGTCGGTGGTGAACACGACATCGGGCCAGCCCTCGCCGGCTCGATTGAACAGTTGCACCTTGGTCTTGAGGGTGTTGGAGCCGTTCGCGTTGCCGTCGTAGGTGACGATGTCCAGCGGTACGCCGGCGTGCGCGGCCTGGTAGGCCTTCGCGGCGTCGAGCCGGGTGGAGTCCACCCAGACCACGAGCTTGCCGTCCTTCTTCTGCTCGGCGGTGGTGAACCCGTACGGGGAGCCGGTGCCGGTCGGCTTCGACGAACCCGCGGGGTTCGGGGGACCGCAGGCCGCGACGGCGAGAAGAACCGCGGCTGCGGTCACCACCGACAGGCTTCGTCGTCTCATTGGGGCCTCCGTTAACGCCATGTTTCGAGATATGACATCATACCTATGACGTCTTCACAATGGTCTATACTCAGAAGCTGTCGCAACCAGCGGAGGGCATGTTGACTCAGCACGCGGAAGGTCCCTGGACGGACGACCCGGTGCGACCACACCCACCCGCGAAACGGCCACGCCGCGTCCGGGCTCCCAAGCTGGGCACCACCGTGGTCGAGCAGCTGGTCGACGACATAGTCCGCGGTGCGCTGAGACCCGGTTCGACGCTGCCGCCCGAGGCCGAGCTGTGCGAGGAGTTCGGCGTCAGCCGCACGGTGATCCGCGAGTCCGTCAAGGTGATCCAGGAGAAGGGCCTCGTCCGGATCGAGCACGGCCGCGGCACCCAGGTCACCGACCCGCGGCAGTGGAACCTCCTCGACGACGTCGTGCTCACCTCAGTGATCGCGCACGACGAGAACGTCACCTTCCTCGACGAACTGGTCACGGTACGCACCGCGCTGGAGGCCGAGATGGCCGCCGCCGCGGCCCTGGCCCACACCCCCGACGACGATCAGCACATCGCCGAGGCGCTGGGCGTCATGCGGTCCAACCTGGCCTCCGCCCCCGATTTCGGCGCCGCGGACGTCCGCTTCCACGACGCGATCATGGCGGCCTCCCGTAACCGGCTCGGGCGGGCCGTCGTCAACAGCATCCATGACAAGGCCCGCACCAGCATGCGCTACCACGGCGAGTACAACGAGGTGGTCATGCGCCAGACGCTGGACGAGCACCAGGCGATCAGCGACGCGATCTCGGCCGGCGATCCGGAGGCCGCGGCGGCGGCGATGCGCACGCACATCCTCGACTCCTGGAACCGCCGGCGTCCCGCACAGTGAAACAGCGATGGCCCCGAAGCGAGTCGCGCTTCGGGGCCATCGCTGTTGGCTGCGGCTACCCGCAGTGTTCGAGTGGGCTGTCGTAGGTGGAGGTACCGGCCTTACCGCCCCACCTGACGCACTTGTCGGCCGCGCTGGCCCGCACCGGGCCCGCGTAGTAGCTGAAGTTGCCGCTGTCGGTGATGCGGGTCTGGCCCTCGACCTCCAGGTAGGCGCTGGTGGCCGTGGCCGTGCCGAGGTTGGTCTGCTTGATCGTGGCCACGCAGTTGACACCGGTGCTCGTGTTGTAGGTCAGGTAGACCGTGCCCGCCGTCCCCAGAGCCGCCGAGTCGATCACCGTGAAGCCGCTGCCGCACACCGACTCGGGAGTGTTGGGGTTGGTGCCCCCGCCGGTGCCTGTGACGTACTGCATGTACTTGGTCCAGTTCCAGTTCGGACCGGGGTCGGTGTGGTCGGCGCCGGGGACCTCGCTGTGGCCGAGGATGTGGGTACGGTCCTTGGGGATGCCGTAACGGTCGGCGATGTTGCGGACCAGCGCGGCCGAGGAGCGGTACATCGTGTCGGTGAACCACGAGGCCTGGTCGACCCATCCCTCGTGCTCGATGCCGACCGATCGCCTGTTGTAGTCGCCCGCGTGGAAGGCCCGGTCCTTCTCCCTGACCGTCTGCGTGATGGCGCCGTCCGACGAACGCACCACGTAGTGCGCCGAGGTGGGTTTCGGCCTGGGCCCGGTCTGGAACCAGTCGATCGTCCCGGCGTACGTGCCCTGGGCCACGTGGATGACGATGCGGTCGATCGCGTCGCTGGTCGGACGGTTGGAGACGGCGTAGTTGGTGCTGTGCGCCGGTGCCCACGCCGCCGACGGGTAGTCCACCGACGCCGCGAGCGTGTTGGTCTTGCCCAGCTCCTGCGCCTTGGCGTAGTCGCCACGGTCGGGCTGGACGGTCCGCGGCGTCGCCGTGAGGGTCTCGCCGGCCGGCGTGGTCGCGCGAATTCCTTGGGACAGCTGGTCGTAGACGGTGTCGGCGTACAACCGGGCGACGTCCGCCGAGGAGGCGTGGCCGTACTTGGCCACCGCCTGGTACCACTTGCCGGCGTCCTTGCGGGCCGCGCCGTCCAGGCCGAGCTCGTCGGCGTAGGCCCGCAGCACGGCGGCGCCGCCCGTGATGTTGGCCGCGTCGTCCGCCTTCAGGGCCGAGACGGGCTGCTTCGTCAGCGTGGCCGCCCGCTCGAGCGTGTGCGTGACGGGGTTGCTGACCAGGTGCATCACCCCGTAACCGCCGCTCGCGCTGGGCTGGCCGCGGTGCCCGTCCAGGTGGGTTTCGGCGTAGGCGAGCGAGACCAGCAGGTCGCGAGGCACGTCGTACGTGCTGGCCGCGCGCGCGAACGCGTCGGTCATGGGATCGGCGGACACGGCTCCGGCCGGTTGCCCGGTGAGCATCGAGAGGGGGATGAGCGCGCCGACGAGCAGCGCGGCTGAGCGGCGGAGTCGGACCAACGGAATCTCCTCGGGGGGCAGCGAAAGGAGTGGAGGCCGCGTGCGGCATCCGCTGTTGATCAAGCGTGCGACTTCGGCGTACAGAATTCGTACAAGGACCGGCCGGTCGCGATCTCAGCTGCTCGGCTTGTGCGTGCTCCAGTACTCGTCGGCGGCGCGCTGGATGTCCTCAAGGACCTTCTGGTAGCCGTCCGGCTTGACGACGAAGGCACTGAAACCGTCCAGCGCGGCGGTGAGCACGGGCGGCGGGGTGGCCTCGAAGTAGCGGTTGACCAGGCGGTACTGTCCGCTGCCCGCCGCCTTGCTGACCTCCGCGATGGCCGCGTCGCTGATGGTGACCTTGGGGTTGGCCGAGACGTCTCCCCTCGTGGTGGCCCACTTCTCCTGCGCGGCCGGGGTCACCCACCACTTGAGGTACTTCGTACTGGCCGCTGGATCGGGCGCCTTGGCCAGCGAGCACAGCGGGCCGCTCTCGAAGATCATCGAGGTCTTGGGCAGCGTGGGGGTGACGTTCGGGATCGTGAAGAAGCCGTAGTCGGTGCCGGCCTTCATCTCACGCTGCGTCATGCTCGTGTTGAACCACGTGCCGAACGACACCATCGCGGTCTTGCCGGTCTTGAGGACGTCACCCGGGTCGGTCTTGTCGCCGGGGTTGTTGAAGTAGCCGGCGTCGATCATCGACTTCCACCGCTTCATCACCTCGACCACGCCCGGATCGGTGTACTTCGCCTGGCCGGTGGAGAGGCGGTCGTACAGGTCGGGGTCGGTGCCGGCGAGGAGCTGCTCGAACCAGACGAAGGAGAACAGCACCGAGGTGTGGTAGAACGCGGGCACGCCGTTCTTCTTCAACGTGTCGGCGATCTTGATCAGCTCGTCCCACGTGGTGGGGGGCTTGAGGCCGTACTTGTCGAAGACCTTCTTGTTGTAGAACATCCCCCAGTAGGCGGCGTTCAGCGGCACGCAGTACTGCTTCCCGCCCACTGTGTAGTACTTCGCCAGGTCCGCCGAGAGGTCGCCGTTCTTGATGGCCTCCTGCCAGAGCGCGGTCGTCTCCGCGAGCTGCTTCTGGGCGACGACCTCGGCCAGGCTGCCGCCCGTCGTCCAGGTGAACAGGTCGGGCTTCACGTTGGTGCGGAAGGACGCCTTGATGAACGCCTGGTACGTCGGCTCGTCGGTATAGCCGACCGGCTTCATCGACAGGCCGATCTGCTGCTTGGACAGGGCGCCCATCTCGTCGAAGTACTTGCTCCAGGCGCCTTTGTCGTTGTACAGCTTCAGCTCGGTCTTGGCGGCCCCCTTCGGCGTGTCGCCGGAGGAGCAGCCCGTGAGGGCGAGAGGGGTGACGGTGGCGCAGATGGCGGCCATACGCAGAAGACGCGACCGGATCATGCCCGGCCTCCTGTTCGATCTTGGGGGGTGACTTACCTGAACGTCTGTGGGGAGCGCATGATCGCGTCCGCTGGGGTGGAGCGAACCGCCGCACTGTGCGTCCTTCGCCCAAGTGAAGTCATCTAATCACTTGATGTGTGGGGTGTCCAGGGTCGCCGCGGGAACCACCGCACGCCGGGTGGCCTCCCGATAGTCGCGGGGCGCCATGCCGTACTTGTCGTGGAAGAGCCGGCCGAAGTACGACTGGCCGGAGAAACCGCAGCGCTGGGCGATCGGGCCGATGCCCTCCGTCGTCGTGGTCAGCAGCAGGGCGGCGTGCTCCAGCCTGCGCCGGGCGACGAAGGCGATCGGGGTGCAGCCGTAGTGCGTACGCATGGAGCGGGCCAGATGCCCCGGACTGACCGCGGCCATCGCCAGCAGCCGGGGCAGCCCCTCGCGCAGGTTCTCCTCGCGGCTCATCGCGACGCAGGCCGCCACCAGCCAGCCCGGCCGCTGGTCCACGGCCGTGCCATCGGCCCGTTCCAGGAGCGGGACCACCGCCGTCCACAGTCCGACCAGGTCGAGCACGCGGGGCACGCCGGAATAGGCGGCCAGCACACGGACGAACTCCGCCGCGATCGGCCCCTCCGGATCCGTGCCCGCCATCAGGGGAAGGTCGCGCCGATCCCAGTCCGCCGTGCCCGCCAGCCCGGCGAGATCGGCGAAGGCGCGCCAGCGCCCACTGGGGAAGGCGATGTTGATGAAGCGCATCCCGTCGGCCGCCTCCCCTGCGAACTCGTGCCGGTCATGCGGCCGGACCAGCACCACATCACCCGCCCGCAGCTTCTGCTCCGTCTCGCCGACGCGCTGCACGCCGGCCCCGGCGGTCACGAAGACGAACTCGTGGAAATCGGCGTGACTGTGCGGCTCGGGCCGGTCGCGACGGCCGCCGCTCACCGGCACCAGCGCCGCGTGGTACGGCAGTCCGTACGCGAAATCCACCCAGCGCAGCACAGTCGCCATGTCAGGAAATTAATAGTTATAGAGCGGCGAGTGCTAGTAAGTCGTGGCACACAGGCCGAAGAATCCAGATCGATGTCCGTTTTGTTGTCACAGGAGCACATCGTGATCAAGGAAGTCGGCCAGACCCTTCAGGACTACGACCGCGACGGCTACACCATCTTCCGGAACGTCCTCGACCCCGGACTGATCGCCGAGGCGAGCGACCACGTCGCCTGGCTCCAGGCCAAGCACCCCGACCTCAACGGCGAGGACCTGGGCACCGAGCTGGTCGCCGGCGACCCGTTCTGGGTGCGGCTGGTCGGCGACGATCGGCTGCTGGACATCGCCGAGCTCTTTCTCGGCCCGGATCTCGCGCTGTTCGCCTCGCACTACATCAGCAAGCCGCCCTTTTCCGGCAAGGCGGTCCTGTGGCACCAGGACGGCGCCTACTGGCCGCTGGAGCCGATGCGGGTGATCACGCTCTGGCTGGCCGTCGACGAGTCCACCCCGGAGAACGGCTGCATGCGGGTGATCCCCGGTTCACACCGGGAAGCCCTGCACGAGTTGCGGCAGCGCGACGACATCGAGAACGTGCTCGGCTCGGAGAGCGCGGTGACCGTGGACGAGTCCAAGGCCGTGGACCTGGTGCTGTCGCCCGGCGATGTGGAGGTGCACCACCCGAACATCCTGCACAGCTCCAACGCCAACACCTCCCCCAAGCGCCGCTGTGGGCTGACCATCCGCTACATCCCGACCTCGACCCGGATCACCAGCGACGAGCAGCCGTTCGTCTCCGCGCTGCTGCTCCGCGGCCGCCCCGGCGCGAACGTCTACCAGCCGTTCCCGCAGTACGTCGAAGACGAGCACATGCCCTTCTCCGGCGCGGGCGTTTCACGCGTGGGCTCATTGGGAGGATAAGGAGCGATATGCAGGCCCCGGTGCGGTTGGCCGGGGCCTGCAAGATACTACTTGACCAGAAGGATTCACCGGTGGCACCGAAGGTGCCGCGCGACTTGGAGGTTCACTGATGGCGCCGATCGTGGCGGTCACCCGACCGACCCTGCCGGGCACCGGCCTCGAACGGCTCGGCCAGTTCGCCGAGGTACGCCGCTGGACCGAGGACGTGAACCCGACGCCTGACCAACTACGCGACCTCCTCACCGGCGCGGACGCGCTGCTGTGCCAGAACTCCGACCGCGTCGACGCGGCGGTGCTCGAAGCGGGCGAGCGGCTGCGCGTACTGGCGCTGCCGAGCGCCGGCTACGACGGCACCGACGTCGCCACCGCGCGGTCCCGCGGCATCATCGTCACCAACACCCCGGGCGTCCTGCACGAGACCACCGCCGACCTCGCCTTCGCCCTCATCCTGATGGCACGGCGGGGCCTGCTCGCCGCGGCGGACAGGCTCAGAACCGGCAGATGGACCGAGAGCCGGCTGGACGCCTACCTCGGTCTCGACGTGACGGGAGCGAGCCTGGGCCTCATCGGTTACGGCGAGATCGGGCAGGCCGTGGCCCGCCGGGCGGTCGGGTTCGGCATGACCGTCCAGCACACCTTGTCCCGCAAACCCGACGACGCGCTCTCCCGGGCGGTGTCCCTGGACAAGCTCCTGAGCACCAGCGATGTGGTGTCGCTACACGTACCGCTCACCGAGCAGACCCGCCACCTGATCGGCGCGGCCGAACTCGCGTCGATGAAACCCACCGCCACCCTCGTCAACACCGCCCGCGGCGGCGTCCTCGACGAATCGGCCCTCCTCGCCGCCCTGCGGGCCGGCCGCCTCCACTCGGCGGGCCTGGACGTGTTCGACCGCGAACCACGCAACGGCGTCGGCGACCCTCTGCTGGAACACGAACGGGTGGTGGCGCTCCCGCACGTAGGCTCGGCCACGGAGGCCACCCGAGCCCGCATGATCGACCTCGCCGTGGACAACATCATCGCCGTCCTGAACGACAAGCCACCCCTCACCCCGGTTCCCTGACCGAGAGCCGCTGGTCGCTCCTGGTTCGCGCTGATCCCCGCTTCGTCGGTACGGCCTGATCGGCAGGCCGGAGGTCGTCGCCATCGGTACGGGCGTAACGACAGATCGGCGCCGGTGTGCTCAGGCACACCGGCGCCGATCTTGACACTCGCGGAGGCGACCAGCCGCCCTGCCGCGCCTTACAGCGGGCTGAGTTCAGCAGGCCTGGTCATCCCGCGCATCGCACTGAAACGGAATCGTCAGCCGGCCACAGGCAGATCCGTGTCGACCGGGACCGGGACGGGCGCCGGTTCGAACCTGCAGTGGTGACGGTGGCCGCAGTGGTGATGATGGTGGTGATGATGGTGACCAGGGTCCAGTTCGATCCTGGTCGCCGACGACGCGGGTGTCAGAGTCACCGTCGGCGTCGGCGTCGGTGTGCGGGTCACCATCGGCGTCGGTGTCGGTGTGCGGGTCACCGTCGACGTCGGCCTCGGTGTGTGGGTCACCGTTGGCCTGACAGTCGGCGCCAGCGCCGGACCCACCACGGGCGGCGACGGGCGAGCCACCTTCGGGGTCACCACCGGCGTCACCTTCGGCGTGACCACCGGCGTCATCTTCGGGATGACCAGGGGCGTCGCCATGGGAGCCGCCTTCGGGGTCGCCTTGGGCGTCGCCATCGGGGTCGCCTTGGGCGTCACCTTCGGGGTCACTTTGGGCGTCGCCATCGGCGTCAGCGTGCGGATCACCGGCGGCGTACCAGCCGGTGCGACCGCCAGCCCCCCATCGGGACACGCCGGCGGGGCCACCGATGGACACGCCTTCGAGGAAGCAGCCGTGGAAGCGGTCGGAGTGACCGTCGGCCCCACCGTCGGCTTGCCCGCCATCACCGCCGTCGAACTCCCAGTCGGCGTCACCATCGGACACCCCGCCGGAACCGCCTCGGGACACGCCGGAGACGACACCACCGGACACCCCGACGAAGCCACCATCGAACACGCCGGAGACGGTGCCATCGGGCATCCCGCCGGAACCGCCTCGGGACACGCCGGAGACGGTGCCATCGGGCATCCCGCCGGAACCGCCTCGGGACACGCCGGAGACGGTGCCATGGGACACCCCGACGAAACCGCCATCGGGCACGCCGGAGACGGCACCACCGGACATCCCGACGAAACCGCCCTCGGACACGCCGACGATGGCGCCATCGGTGTCACCGTGGGTGCGGGAGCGCAGCCGTGTTTGATGATCGCGGTCGGGCTCACCTGCTCGTTACAAGCCAGCACCCGGCCATCGACCGTCGTCCCGCTTGTCACCGAGATCGATGAGAGCGCAAGGACGGTGCCCATGAAGGTGGAGTTCGCGCCCAGCGTCACCGAGCTGCCCACCTGCCAGAACACGTTACAGGCCTGAGCACCGCCGGTAAGGATGACCTCGCTGGCTGAGGCGGTCACGAACGTGGAGGCGATCTGGAAGATGAAGACGGCGTCGGGATCGCCCTCGGCGTCGAGAGTGACCGTGCCGTTCAGTTCGAGCGAGGACGTGGACTTGTAGATGCCCGGGACCAGCGTCCTGTCATCGAGGTCGCCTGAGACGCGCTTTACCGGGGTTCGACGGGCTTTCTTGTAGGCGGCGGCCAGGTCGGCCTGTGCTTTGAGTGCCACGGCGTCGGCCGCGTGCCGCGCCCCGACCAGCCGGCCCGGCGCGAGTCCGGTCACCGCGCTGCCCGGACTCACGCCCAGATCACCGGCGATGATGCTTGAACCGGTGTTCGTGACCGTGGCCCCGGCCAGGACCGCGAATTTCCCGGCGGTTGCGAGACCCGCCTGCGATTCGGCGGCCTTCGCACTGGATTGCAATGCGGCTAGCAAAGCCCCGGCGAGGATGAGTACGAAAGCCCCCGCGAGCAGAGAGACCCGTCGCGAACGACCACAGACTACTTCCATTTAGCGAATCTTTCCTATAGGAGGGCACGCCGGATACAGCCGACTGCCACAAGTGCAGTGGCCAAACCGTCCGAGCCATGGGAACCTCAACCAGCCGAAGATCCCTGCCTCGCAATTCGGCATGCTATCCATAGAGATCAACGATCTCAGAGTCCCGACCGGCAAAAGAAAAGCAAAGCTTCTATCAGTTTTCAGCCAAAGTCACAAGCCACCCGATAAACAGACTTTTTCCAAAGAGACCCCGAAAGCGGAACGACGGCCCGCGCTAAGGAAGGATCGCGTCGACGTAGCCGCCGTCGACGCGAATCGCGCCACCAGTGGTGGCCGAGGCGTACGGCGAGCTGAGGTAGACGACCATGTTGGCGATCTCCTCGGGCTCGATGAGGCGCTGAAGCAGCGACTGCGGACGGTGCCGCCGCATGAACTCGCGCTGCGCCTGCGGCCAGGGCAGATCCCGGTCGACGAGCGAGTACACGAAATCCTCGACCCCACCGGTGTGGGTCGGACCGGCGATGACGGAATTGACCGTGACGCCGCTGCCGGCCGCCTCCTTCGCGAACCCCCGCGCCACCGCCAGCAGGGCCGTCTTCGACATGCCGTAATGCATCATCTCGACCGGCGTGACGATCGCGGAGTCGCTGGCGACGTACTGCACGCGCCCCCACGAACGCGCCTTCATCCCAGGCAGGTAAGCGCGGGTGAGACGGACGGCGGCCAGCACGTTCACCTCGAAGTAGCGCCGCCACTCCGCATCGGTGATCTCCAGCGGGGGCCGGGATTCGTAGATGCCCAGATTGTTGATGAGGATGTCCACATCGGGAATGATTTCGGCCGCGTACGCAGCGCCGTCTTCGGTGGCGACATCGGCGGCCAGCGGGATCACGTCCGCCTCCGGCACCTCGCTCCGGATCCGGTTGGCGGCCTCCTCGACAGTGGCGGACGTACGACCGTTGACAGCGACACGAGCACCTGCCCGGGCCAGACCGCCCGCGATGGCCGCCCCGATGCCCTGCGTGGATCCCGTGACCAGCGCAGTCTTTCCAGTGAGATCGATGATCATACGACTCTCCTTCCCTCCGCCCAAGGGAGCACCCATGCCAGCCAGGCTCACCCGAATGGCAACGCGCCGACGGGGATCATCGCGCGCCGGGTGGCGCTGACTCCTCGCTTCATCTGTACGGCGCCCGGCCGACCAGCCGGAGATCCTCGCTCCCGCTGCGACCATCGAAGCGAGCCCGGCGCGGCGACAGATCATCGCCGACGCGCTCGGCACCCCAGCGGCGACCTCGACGCTCAGGGAGGTGGCCAGCTGCGGCGTACAGCGGGATGCCCTCAGCAGGCAGGGCCATCCCGCGCATCGCCCTGAAACAGAGTCGTCAGCCGGTCAGACGCAGATCCGTGTTCACCGGGACCGGAACAGGAGCCGGTTCAAGCCCACAGTGGTGGCCAGGGTGACCGCAGTGGTGATGGTGATGGTGGTGGTGGTGAGGATGACGGCCGCCGAGATGAGGCCTGGTCGTCACCTTGAATGCCGGGGTCACAGTCGGCGTCACCGTCGGGGTCACCGTCGGGGTCACCGTCGGGGTCACCGTGGGTCTAACGGTCGGCGTGACCGTGGGCGTCACCGTCGGGGTCACCGTGGGTGTACCGGTTGGCGTAACGGTCGGGCACGCCGTAGGAGTCACGGTCGGGGTCACCGTCGGAGCGACAGTTGGCGTAACCGTGGGCGTCACAGTCGGCGTCACAGTCGGCGTCACAGTCGGCGTCACAGTCGGCGTCACAGTCGGCGTCACAGTCGGGGTCACCGTGGGTCTAACGGTCGGCGTGACCGTGGGCGTCACCGTCGGAGCGACAGTCGGCGTCACCGTCGGCGTCACCGTCGGCGTCACCGTCGGCGTCACCGTCGGCGTCACCGTCGGCGTCACCGTGGGTCTAACGGTCGGCGTGACCGTGGGCGTCACCGTCGGCGTCACCGTCGGCGTCACCGTCGGCGTCACCGTCGGAGCGACGGTCGGCGTGACCGTGGGCGTCACCGTCGGAGCGACGGTCGGCGTGACCGTGGGCGTCACCGTCGGCGTCACCGTCGGCGTCACCGTCGGAGCGACGGTCGGCGTGACCGTGGGCGTCACCGTCGGCGTCACCGTCGGAGCGACGGTCGGCGTGACCGTGGGCGTCACCGTCGGCGTCACCGTCGGCGTGACCGTCGGCGTGACCGTCGGGGTCACGGTCGGCGTCGCTGTGGGCGTGGGAGCACAATCGTTGTTACCGATCGTGTTGGTATCCAAGCTCACCTGCCCATTACGAGCCAACACCCGGCCGTCCACCGTCGTACCAGTTGTCACCGAGATCGACGCCAAAGCCAGAATGGTGCCCACGAAGGTGGAGTTCGTGCCCAGCGTGGCCGAGCTACCCACCTGCCAGAAGACGTTACATGCCTGAGCGCCCCCGATAAGGGCGACCCTGCTGGCCGAGCCGGTGATGAGCGTAGAGCCGATCTGGAAGATGAAGACGGCGTCGGGATCGCCCTGGGCGTCGAGGGTGACCGTGCCGGTCAGCCCGAGCGAGGACCTGGACTTGTAGATGCCGGGCGCGAGGGTCCGGCCAACGAGGTCACCCGAGACAATGGTGGCCGGGGTCCGGCCGGCGGCGTCGTTGTAAGCCGTGGTCAAGTCGGACTTCGCCTGAATCGCCACGGCGTCGGCTACGTGCTGCGCCCCGATCACCAGGCCGGGCGGGAACCCTGTCACCGCGCTGCCCGGACTCACGCCCAGATCACCGGTGATCACGCTCGGACCGGTGTTGGTGACCGTAGCCCCGGCCAAGACCGCGAAGTTCCCGGCGGTTCCGAGACCTACCTGCGGTTCAGCGGCCGTCGCGCTGGATTGCAATCCGGCCAGCAGCGCCCCGGCGACGATGAGTACGAAAGCCCCCGCCAGCAGAGAGACCCATCGCGATCTGAAGGAAGAGCGACCACAGATTACTTCCATTTAGCGAATCTTTCCTATAGGAGAGCACGCCGGATAACAGCCGACCATCACAAGTGCAGAAAGGCGAGACCGCCAGGCCCACGGGAGTCACCAACCAGCCGAATATCCGCACCTCGCAATTCGGCATGCTATCCGGAGAGATCGACAATCACTGACAGTCGACCAGGAAAAGGAAAACAAAGCCTCTATCACTTATTAGCTAAGACCCAAGTAGTCAAATAAACAGACTTGTCCTAGTCTGCGGATACCTGACCCCCAGGAAGCTCCAGGAGCGCAATGACTTCATGAACGAAAGTCGCCAGTGCCATACGTAGACTGCTCTTGCGAGCCACGGATCACGGCTCAACCGCAAGACATGTCAAACGGAAAACATTGGTCTCCTATTGGAGGTTTCCTTGCCCGATCGATTTAGCGCCAACAAGCCGATCGCCTGGAGTACGGCCCTGGCCGCCACGATGACCTTGGCCACGGCCTGCGGAACAACCACGCCACTCCCACCGCAAGCACCACCGGCCGCCACGCCTCGCCAACAGGTCCTCCCGGCGCCGGTGTCGGCCGAACAACTGACGCAATTGCCGCATGCCACGACCTACGCGAAATTGCGCGGGGCACCGAAAGATGCCACGCCCTTCAAGCCGGGAAATGGGCGTGTGACGCACCCCGAACAGCCACAGGTGGTTTACGCCCACCCCGGCGGACCGCCGGTGGCGATATTGCCGACCAAGGCGCTGGGCGGCCCGATGTGGGTGCCCGTGGTGGAAAAGCAAGCAGGGTGGGTACGCGTTCTGCTGCCGAGCCGGCCGAACCGGTCGACAGGCTGGATCTATGAAGCAGGCGGCGGATTGCGGAATGCCTACAGCGCCTACGACGTGCGCATCGACTTGTCCGCTCACCGGCTCACGGTGTTCCAGTCCGCTCGCGAGCTGGGACGGTGGAAGGTCGCCGTAGGCGCCCCGTCAACGCCCACGCCATTGGGCCGGACGTTCTTGCTCGCCTCACTGATTCCCAAGCATGCGACGTACAGCCCACGCATGCTGCCACTGGGCACGCACTCGAGAGTTCTCCGCACCTTCAGCGGCGGACCCGGCACGATCGCCGTGCACGGCTGGCCGGACAGATCCGTGTTCGGCCGAGAGATCAGTCACGGCTGCGTGCGCGTCCCAGCCCCCGCCCTGCGCATCCTGTCCCGTATCCCGCTGGGCAGCTCCGTCATCATCAAACGATGAAAAGCTGCAAACATCTGCAATTCATGAATGCCGCATTCCGCTCCGGACCACGGCCAGGGGGCACGGGGAGTGGTGCAGCATGGCCTGGCTGACCGAGCCCATGACCAGCCCGGCGAAGGCGCCGTACCCGTGCGACCCGACCACGAGCAGGTCGGCACCCTCGGCGCCCTGACGCAGCACCTCGACGGGGTGGCCACGCACGGCCTCCTCGATCACGTCGACCTCTGGATGCTCTTCGCGATATGCCGCCAGCACGTCGCGCAGTACGAGCCGCCCGCCCCGCTCAGCCCTGTCCGAGAGCTCCGCGGGCTCCGCGGCCTCGAACCCCCGCCAAGCATGTACGACCCGCAGGCTCGCACCACGCAGCCCCGCCTCGGCGAAGGCGAAGTCCAGCACCCGGCTGCGGGACTCCGGCGAGCCGTCCACCGCCGCCACCAGCTCGCCACGGGACTGGGCCGGCAGTTGCCGTACGACGACCACGTCGCATGGGGCATGCCCGGCCACCCCGTACGCCACGGACCCCACCAACAGCCCGCGCACTCCCCCGAGTCCGTGGCTGCCGATGACCAGCAGCTCGGCCTCGTTCGCCGCCTTGATCAGGGCGACTCGGGGATCGCCGGGCAGGAGCACCGTCGTAATGCTGATCTTCGGCTGTTCGCGGTGGGCCCGCTCCTCGGCCGCGGCCAGCACCATCGCGCCACCGTCGCGCATCCACTTGGCCACCGCCGCGTAACGGCCCGACTGGGCCTCGCAGACCCATCCCGGCATGGCGTGCGCCACGGTCAGTGGCGCTTCTCGCAGCGCGGCCTCCATGGCAGCCCATCCGGCGGCCTCGAGCCCCGCTCGAGAGCCGTCCACCCCGACGATGATCACGCTTCGCCCCCTTCACCGCCCCCTTCCCATGACATCGCCCTCCAATCAGCTGGCCTAGCGCCAAACATCCTCCCAGGTCAGGACCTTGGCCCATTGCGCGGGGCAAGCGCGACGCCCACCCTGCGGGCGAGGGTGGGCGTGGCGCGGCCGGGAGCTACCGCAGGTACGGGTTGCGCTGGATGATCGGCGACCGGCCGAGTCCGAGGGTGGTTCCGGCGTTCGCGAGCGCCAGGCCGATCAGCACGATGGAGTAGATGATGTGCTCGTCCATGAACGGGTTGTTGGCCAGGGGCAGCTCGGCCGCCCACATCAGGACCAGCATGAGAGTGCCGGTGACGGCGGCGATCCGGAGGCCGACGCCCAGGATGAGCGCGGCGCCGATGCCCAGCAGGCCGAGCATGAACAGCCAGTCCACCCACGGCTGCCCGGCCAGGCCGGAGAAGAAGCCGCCGAGCGCGTTCTCGCCGGTGCCCTTGAGGAACCCGGTCGTCGGGCTTCCGCCCGAGAGCCAGGCGTTCTTGGCGGGGGTTGCGAAGCCCCAGCCGAAGGTCTTGTCCAGGAACGCCCACAGGAAGATCCAGCCGATCGAGATCCGGGCGACCGCCCAGACGTAGTCGACCGGGCGGCGCGCCGTCTCGCTGAGTTCGGTGTTCATGACGGGGTTGGCGGCGCTGGTCATGACGGTCCCCTTTCTTTCCCTGGTTTTTCTTATGGCTTGAGCACACTCCTTTCGCGGTCTCGGAGACAGTGCCGTACGGCCCGCCGTACCGGGACCTTCGGCCCTGAAGCGACCACCCGCCCGGGACTTACGGCCCTACCGGACACCCGGCCCCGGAGCTGTGATGAAGGCACCGAAACCCCTCAGACACCCGAGGTGATCGCCATGACCATGACCGTCGCCGACGTGATGACCTCCGCCGCCCACGTCACCACGCCTGACTCCCCCATCGTGCTCGCCGCCCGGCTGATGGACCGTCACGGTGTCAAGCGGCTGCCCGTCGTGGACGCCGACGGCGGACTCGTCGGCATCGTCAGCCGCCGCGACCTGTCGTCAGCAAGCACACCGAGGCCATCGCCGCCGTCCGGATGGCCGAGGGCGTCGACGGCGTGGTGGCCGTACGTGACGAGCTGAGCTGGAAACACGACGACGTCATCGACATCCCGGTCTGGGGCGGCGCCTGACTCGACTTTCCCAGGCTCTTACAGCAGTGGCGGGGTGACGATGAGGTCCTCCGTGTCGTAGGTCAGCTCGGAGACGACGTCCACCACCCCCTCGACCTCGCGGATCCTCGCCACCAGCGCCACGGTCTGCGACTTGCGCCGCACCTTCCCGCCGATCGTCACGACGGCCTTGTCGACCTCGATCGAGAACGCCTCGCGGTCCGGGAGCAGCGCGGCTATGTCGGCGAGCACGTCGGCGGCCGGGCGGACGAAGACCCGCAGCACGTCCCTCTGGTGCAGGGTGCCGCAGATGTGCCCGGTGGCCGGGTCGACCACCGGCACCTGCCTGATGTGCTTGTCGTGCATCAACCGCGCCGCGTCACGGACGGACGTGTCGGGGGTGACGGTGATCGCCGGCGTGGTCATCAGCTCGGCCGCCTTCACGCCGGCCGCCTTCTGATGCTCCTGCCGCCGCGTGCGCGACTCGAACATCGAGACGCTGTGCCGCACCGGGTCCGTCTCCTTGAGCAGCAGGTCGTCCTCGGAGACCACGCCCACGGGCCGCCTCTCGGCGTCGATCACGGTGACCGCCCCGACCGCGTAGCGCTCCATGGCCGCGACGATGTCGAGGAACGACGAGTCTTCGAGGACGGCGATGGCCACGCGGCCCATGACGTCCTTGACCAGGATTGTCATTGTTCGTACCTCGCTTTCCCATCTCACGTTCCTCCGCGGCGGCCGGTCTCGGCAGCGCCGAAAGTCCCTAATTCGCCGGCCAAGGGACTCTAAGCCACCTTTGACCTGCTAAAAGGCCACGATCCGGGAAGGAAGAAGGACACCACAGGACTAGGAGACGATCATGGCAGCCACCGGCGACCTCGGGCGTCGCATCGCCCATCATCGCGAGCGGCTCGGTCTGACCCTCGAACAGGTCGCCGACCGCGCTGACATGTCACCCGGCTACCTCCAGTACCTGGAGGAACACCCCGGCACCCCCACCGCGGAAGCCATGTACCGGCTGGCCGGAGCTTTGGAGACCAGTGTCGAAGATCTCCTCGGCGGCGGCGTCGACCGGCCACCGGGTCGTGGCCGGGCCAGGATGGCTCCGACGCTGAAGAGCCTGGACCGCGAGGAATGCCTCAAGCTGATCGAGCCCGGCGGCATCGGCCGAGTGGCCTTCAACGGCTCCCATGGCCCGACCGTGCTGCCCGTCAACTACCAGGTGCACGAGGGCTCCATCGTCTTCCGCACCGCCTCGGGCGGCCCCATGGACCAGGACCTGCGTACCGGCCTGGAAGGCGTGGAGATCAAGGTCGGCTTCGAGGTGGACCAGATCGACGAGGCCCAGCGCGAGGGCTGGAGCGTGCTCGTCCAGGGCCCCGCCCACCACATACCTCCCGACGAACTGCCGGAGGTCACCGTCACCCCCTGGGCGGGCGGCGAACGCCACCTGTACATCCGCATCAGCCCGCAGCAGGTCACCGGCCGCCGCATCGACAACCTCTGATCCATCGAACCAGAACCCCGGCCGGGCCGTATCTGACGATGTGAGCGCCGATCAGATCGGACCCGCCGGCCGCGTCGTGCGCGCCGCGGTGTTCGCGGTCGTCTGCGTGTACGCCGCGCTCGGCATGCACGTGCTGGCCGGTGGCCCGCGCGCCGGGCTGGGAATCGTCGCCGCCGCCACCGCCATGACAGGCGCGGGGGCGTACGTCCTCGCGCGCCGGCGGCGGAGTATGGGGACGCTGCTGGCCGCCTCCTTCGCCGCGCAGTACGGCATGCACCATCTTTTCGGCTCGGGCGTCCCGTTGACGGGACACCACGAAGGCGGGCTGTCCGCCGGGCTCGGGATGCTGACGGCGCACGTGCTGGTCGCGACGCTGTCGGCCTGGTGGCTGGAGCGCGGCGAGACGGCGCTGGCCACCCTCCTGTTCCTGCTGGCCTGCTCGCTCCGCGACCTGTGGCGGCCGCTCACCGACGTGCTCGCGCCACCCGCGACGACGCGCCGCGTGGCGCCGGTCGTGGCGGTCGCGCCCGCCATCCGCGCGTCCCAGGTGCTGGCCTGGGCGCTGTGCCGCCGGGGGCCGCCTCAGTAGGCAGGCGACGCTGTCGCGCTGCTCCGCTGATCATTACCGGCTCCGTGTGTCGCCGGGTATGACCGCGTGGATCGCCGTCGTACCCGGGAAACCGCACGTCCGGTCCGTCATGACCGTACGGCGCCTTACCGCGAACACGACCGTACGACGACCGCGGCCCTCGCCATGCTCGTCACCGTACGACGACCGCGGTATCCGCCGTGATCGTGAGTCTTCGCCGCGTGAGCGTGCGTCCGGTCATGACCGTCCCCGCTGTTCGCGCGCCTTCGGCGTGCGCGTCTCCGGAACGGAGAAGTTCATGACCTCTGTAGAGGTACGGCCGGAAACCAACCAGCCCACCCCGGTCCTCTCGTCCCAGCGCTACCGCGTCGTCTGGCGCTGGCATTTCTACGCCGGGCTGTTCGTCGCCCCCGTCCTGCTCGTCCTCGCCGTGACCGGATCGATCTACCTGTTCAAGGAGCCGTTCGAGGCGTGGCACTACGCCGACGTCCGTACGCTCGCCGCACCCGTGACCACGGCCCGGCCCCTGTCGGAGCAGGTCGCGGCCGCCCGCCAGGCCCGGCCCGGCGCGGCCGTCATGTCGGTCATTCCGCCCACCGCCCCGGACCGGACCACCCGGGTGATCCTTCAGGGCGCCGACACCGGGCCGTGGGCCCAGGGCATCTCGGTCTACGTCGACCCGTCCACGTCCCGGGTGGTCGGGCAGATCGACGACGCCACCACCTTCATGCGTGTCGTACGCACCATCCACGGCGAGCTGATGTCGGGCACCATCGGCGACCGGGTCGTCGAGATCGCCGCGTGCTGGGCGCTGATCCTCATCGCCACCGGCACGTACCTGTGGTGGAGCGGCCGCCGTACCCACAAGCGGGCCAAGCGGTCGGGCCGCGGCCGGCTGCGCCGCCTGCACACCCTCACCGGAGTCGGCGCCGGGGCGGCGGTCGTCTTCCTCGTCCTCTCCGGCCTGCCCTGGTCGGGCGTGTGGGGTGACGGCCTGCAGCGCATCCAGGACAGCACCGGTTCGACCTATCCCAGCGCGGACGCCTTCCCGCACACCTCGACGCTCTCCGGAGACCTGTCCATCAACCCCGACGCCAAGGTGCCCTGGTCGGCCGAACGGCTCCCCGTACCGCAGTCCGACGGCCACGCCGCGCACGAGAGCGCCGGCGGCGTGCTGCAACGGGGCGCCCTGCCCATCGAGCGGGCCCTGGCCGCCGCCCGCCCGGTCCTGCGCGACTGCCGGCCCGCCGAATGCGACATCAAGATCCTCCTCCCCGCTGACGCGAAGGGCGTCTACACCATCGTGACCGACAACCGCCGCGACCCGGCCGCGGCCCAGACGCTCCACATCGACCAGTACAGCGGCCGGGTGCTGGTCTCCTACGGCTGGGCCGAGTACGGCATCATGGCCAAAGCCGTCGAACAGGGCATCGCCCTGCACGAGGGCCGCCGTTACGGCACCGCCAACCTGCTCGTCATGCTCGCCGCCTGCCTGGCCCTCATCACGCTCGTGGTCACCGGCGCGTGGATGTGGTGGAAGCGCCGCCCGCGCGGGCGCGCCGGGGCGCCGGCCCGCGCCACCAACAGGCGGACCACGTACGGAGTGATCGCCATCATGGCGGCGCTCGGCCTGCTGTTCCCGCTCGCGGGCATCACCATGGCGGTCGTGCTGCTGCTCGACTGGCTGGTGCTCCGGCGGATTCCGGCGGTGGCGCGGGTGATCGGCTGACAACGGTCAGGGTTCTCGATAGTCGGCGGCGACCCCGATCAGCGAAATGAGGCCGGAGGCGAACTCCATCGCCTCCGCGTGCCCCTCGCTGAACGGCGGCTGGAAGCCCACTCCCTCCCACTTGCGGGTGGTGGGGTTCCACAGGTCGCTGCCGACCTCGAAGTCCCACCCGAAGATGCCGTGGTCGTACCAGAGCTCGTCCGCGGAGTTGCCCGCCGCCGAATACAGCACGTCGGTCACCGGCCCGGTCTGCTGGGGCCAGGTGACCGTGCCGCGTTCGGCGGCGATGGCCTGCTCGATGGTGCGGGCCGAGCGCAGGAAGTACGCCTCCTGCCGGGCCGTGGGCCGGGGCAGGGTGACCCGGCCGTCGAGTTTGTAGGCGCCGGGCGGCCACATGAAGTACCCGCCGTAGCTGTGGACGTTCATCGCGAACTTGATGTTGCGGTACGTCCGCGCCAGCCAGACGACGTTGCGGCTCTCAGGCTCGGAATGTTCGGCGGGCCCGGCGAACGTACCGCTCTGGCAGTTGGCCGAGGC
This sequence comes from Nonomuraea sp. NPDC049141, assembly GCF_040648415.1. Lineage (NCBI taxonomy): Bacteria > Bacillati > Actinomycetota > Actinomycetes > Streptosporangiales > Streptosporangiaceae > Nonomuraea > Nonomuraea sp. NPDC049141. The sequence continues at coordinate 336,791 of NZ_JBEZDR010000003.1, read as the reverse complement.
GCCGAAGTACCCGTCGGACAGCGATCCCACGGCGTAGTTGCGATTGACGTCCACGCCCCAGGTGTCGCGGAGCGCCGGGTCGGACTGCTGCGCGGGGCAGTGGTTGGTCATGTTCTTACGCTGGGAGTTGAAGTCGTAGAAGCTGTAGTTGGCGCCGTCGGGGTTGACCGTGGGGACGATGAAGATGTCGGTGCGGTTCAGCAGTTCGCGCGTCGCCGCGTCGCGCGGGTAGTTGCGCAGCAGCCGCTCGGCCGCCTCGATGGTGACCAGCGGCCCCACCCATTCCCGGGCGTGTTCCTGGGCGTAGGCGAGCACCCCGGTACGCGAGCCGTCACGATGGACGCCGACGCGCAGCGCCAGCACCCGCCACGGCGCGCGGGAGACGCCGGCCGGCGCCTTGAGGAAGTCGCTCAGCTGGGTGAGCGGCACTGGCGCCATGACGCCCAGCCCCGCGTCCGTGCGGTAGGTCGCGGCCTTGACGGCGCTGCCCGGTGTCGCGTTGATCGCCGCCACCACCTGTGCCGCGGTGCTGGCAGGCGTGCCGGAGCCGTCGGTCGCCAGGCTGACCGTGAGCTGCTTGCCGTTCACCGTCACCTGTAACGGCCGGTCGGCGGCGCCGGGGTTGACGAGCTCGATGGCCAGGTCGTTGCCGCCCTCGGAGCCGTAGGCGTTCGAGGTGACCACGACGGCGGCGCCGGGCACGGTACCGATCAGGGCTTGGGCGTGCCGCCGGTAGCCGTTGGTCGGGTTCGGCAGCGTGATGATGTCGGTGAGCTTGGGGAAGCGCTGGTGCAATGCCTTGACCCGCTCGTTGAGCTGCGTCGGCGGCATGTACTGGCTGACGAAGTCCTTCTGGTAGCCGGGACCCGTGCGATCGGGCCGCTCGCCGTCGGGCCACTCTTTGACCCGCGCCTCCGCCTTGCCACCGGCCGCCGACGTGACGGTGATCCACTGCGGCTGGTTCTCGGCCGGCACCGGAGTGCTGAGCTGGTGACCCAGGTACGCGCCCGCGTCGACGTACGGCACCAGCGCCGCCTGCCCGCTGGAGCCGCGTCTGCCCGTCCAGCTCGCGCTGAGCACGGCCGCCGCCCCGGCGTTGCTGGACGCCTCGACCGACAGGAAGTACCCGTCGCGGGACTTGAACCAGACCGCCCGCTCGATGACCAGTTGGTCCTGCGCGGCGCCGCTCTTCGGCGTCTTCTGGGCCGGTGTGCCGGACGCCAACGTGGCGCCGAGCGAACCGAGCCCTGCCAGCTGGGTCGGTGTGACGACGGCGTCGATCTGGATGCTGCCGTCCGCCTGCGGCCGTACCCGCTCGGTCAGGTCGGCCCCTGAGGCCACCAGCCGCTCCATCGTGGCCTGGTCCGGCACCGAGAGCGTGACCAGCGAGGCCGGCTCCGGATCGGACGGCCCGGCGACCGCGGGGACGGACGTCCCCGAGGTCAGGGATGTCGTAAGAAGAACGATCGCCACAACGACTGCGGACGCCCGTAAGCCACGCATCGGCTCCTCCTGGATCACCGGTATGGAGATCAGTGAAGGCCGACTTGACGAAACAGGCAAGACCCACTCAAAAGAGGTGTAACGGTTGAACTACCGCGGGAGTTGTATCCCGGAGCGGTCTTGCGGATAAAAGGTTGACCTCTATCTCAAACCGGCGGTTGACGCGCAAAACGACGTCGCTTCGTAGCTTGAGGCGCGGTTTCCCCTGAGGGCCCGCTTTGGAGGAGAAGTGATGCGACGTTCCCCACGCTGGTTGGCGCGTGCGCTGGCCGGATTACTGCTGATCGCCGGAGTGGTCGTGGTCCCGGCAGCCGCGGCCCAGGCTGAGACGTGTTCGACGACCCTGCCCCTTGCCGACGGCTACGGCATCGCCTGCGTACGCGTGGACCGGCACCCGCAGGCCGACGGGTCCGAGCTGCGGGACGTCACGATGACCTCCACGGCGATCTTCCAGGCGTCCGGCGGCACTCCGGCGATCAGCCCGCTGGCCCAGCCGATCACCGTACGGATCTACCTGCCCGACGACTACGACCCGGACAGGAGCACCCGCTACCACTCGCTCTATCTGATCAACGGCGGCGGGGACAACTACGACGAGTGGACGACGAAGGCCGATCTGGTGTCCCTCATGGCCTCCGTGCCCGCCTATGACGGCATCGTGGTGATGCCGACCGGCGGGATGACCGGCTGGTACAGCGACTGGGCCGGCCGCACGGACGGATATTTCTCGCCCAAGTGGGAGACGTACCACATCTCGCAGCTCATCCCGTGGATCGACGCCAACTTCAACACCATCGCCGACCGATCCGGGCGCGGGCTGGCCGGGATCTCGATGGGCGGCTTCGGCACGCTCAAGTACGCCGCCGCGCACCCCGACGTGTTCTCGGTCATCGGCGCCATCTCCCCCGGCACCGACCTGCGGGCCCCGGCCGCCCAGCGGACGATCTCCAACTCCATGTGGCTGTCCGGCGCGGCGATCAACCTGTTGGATCGGGGGGTGTACCGCGTCAACAAGTACGAGAACGGCATTCTGGTGCTCGACCAGGACCAGCAGCGGCGCTACCGGCTGGACACCCTGTTCGGGCCGCACACCACCGCCGTCGTGAACGGCACGACGGTCGACGACTGGCCGTCCGCCAACCCGGCCGAACTGGTGACGGAAGGCAAGTACGCACCGTACAGCGGCAAGTTCGGCCTGTACGCGGGCGGCTGCGCGGACCTTCCGGGCCCGCCCAACCGGCCTGAGTACGCCAACGGCCACCAGCCGGCTCCGGCCGAGTGCGCCTACGACACCAACGCCGATGCCGACGCCCCGATGGCCAGTGAGGCCATGCTCGGCGCGTACGCGAGCGTCTTCGACACCACGCTGACCAGCCTGGGGGTCGACCACCGGTACTGCTACGGCACCGGCGGCCACGACTGGAACTCCTGGCCCGCCAACCTGGTGGACTTCCTCCAGTACGCGTACGGCACGGCCCCGGCGTACTGCCCCAACGCGTAACCGAACGGGCACGCGGCGCAGGGTGGGGAGGCGGCTCGCCTCCCCACCCTGCGCCGCGTAAACCTACGGCGTGCCTACGCCGTTCTTCTTGGCGTGTTTCGCGGCCTCGCGCCCGGCCCAGTGGAGCACGTGGTCGGCGACTCTCTCCCACTGGGGAGCACCGAGGACGAAGTGCGGCATGCGCGCGAACTCGTGGTATCCGGTGACCGCACGGGACTTGCGGTAGCGCTGGTAGGTCTGGCGGACCAGTGAGGCGGGCACGGTATGGTCGGCGCCGCCGGCGATCAGGAGCAGCGGGGCACGGGTGTCGTTCTGGACGTTCACCCTGGTGGCTGAGTGGAGCCGCAGGTTGGCGGTGGCGGCCTGGAACAACGGCCGGCCGGGGGCGGGCACGTGGTAGCGCTGGTAAATCACCGCCGACTCGGGTTCGCTCAGCGTGTTGGTGAACGCGTAGTGAAACTGCTTGGCGGTCAGCGCCACCGTCCGGGAGCGGTTGACCGGGTTGGACAGGACGGGAAAGGCCGCGCGCAGGCTGCTGATCGGCAACCGCAGCACGCCCTGGATGGGGGCCGTGTGGATGGCCACGCCGGCGGCGCCCAAGCCACGGTCCAGCAGGATCTGGGTGACCAGGCCGCCGAAGGAGTGGCCGATGATGATGGGTGGCCGGGTCTGCTCGCGGATGATCGCCTCGTAGTGGTCGGCGACCTCCGTGACGCCCAGACCGTTCATGACCTCCGGGGACTTGCGCAGGGCTTCGACCTCGATCTCCATGCCCGGCCAGGCCGGGGCGATCACTTCGTGGCCGAGTCGGGTGTAGTGCTCGATCCACTGCTCCCAGGCGCGCGGTGTCAGCCACAGCCCGTGGATGAGGATGATGGCTGGTTTTGTCGGGGTGTTATGGGGTTCGTTCATGGGGGTTCTCCTGCGTCGGGGTAGCCGACATCCGTGGAAGTTGCAGGGCACGCGCCGCGGCAGCCGGAGGAAACGGGCAGTTCACGCCCAACTCATCTCGCCAGCTGATAACCCGGAGCCGGTTCCCCTCATTGAGGGGCGTTCTTGTGGATCTCCGGTGTCGGGGGCTGGGCAGGCTCGGCGGGCGGCGCCAGCGACCGGCCCGCCACCTCCTGCTGAGCCGCTCGGCGTAGCTGCAGGATCCGGCCGGTGCCGGGGATGGCCACCGCGACGATCCCGCCGATGGCCGCCAGCAGCATAGCCACCCCCAAAGGGAGAACTCCGCTCAAGCCGAGGAAGGAGATCTGGACCTGCTGACCGTTCTGCAGGACGAAGATCAGGAGAAGCAGGAGCACGAGCGTCCCGGCCACCAATGCCACCCACCACCCCGTGACGGTCGCGGGGCGCGGCCCGCGACGTCAGAGTGTGGCCATCCTCGAGTCTCTCGGCTCAGTGGCGCTCAGTTGTCCGTTGCCTCGGCGAGGCCGCCGTGCGTGCCCCCGTCGAGGAGGTGTGCCCCGGCGTCGTGCAGAGTGATGCCAAAGCGCGCGCTGCCGGCGGGCATCCAGTCGCTGTCCGCGTTGATCGCTTTGAAGCGGGTCTCGCGGGTCGGGCCGTCGCCGACGAGGTGGCCGCGGAGGTGGCCGGCGCTGTTGTACACGGCCCAGCGGCCCGCGGCCACCTGCGGCATCGAAGCCGGGTTGTCCTTGAGCCACTGCGCGTTGGCCGCGTGCTCGGCCCGCTCGTCGACCTCGGTGGGCGGGGCGGACTCCATCGTGGCCGGGGCTTCGGTTTTGCGAGGACTACTCATATTGCGTCCCGCTCTCAGGATTGTGGCTGGCGTCCCCCGATACATCGGAGGAACACTCGGTGCCTGGGGACCATGCTATCGGCGTACACCACCTGTCACCGACCTGGAACTTCAGGAGCTTCCGCACCTTGCTCCCGATCACGATCGCGGCGGCGCCCGGCGGCCTGGTCGTCGCGGTAGCCGAGTCGTCCACGCCCACGATGATGGTTTGGGTCATGTTTTCTCCTTGTTGCGCCAATTGTCGCGCGTATAGCAAGGGAGGGAAACAAGCAATAACCGATCCGGTTATCACCGCGATTGATGTGCATTCGCTGGCGTATGGATGGATGTGGCCTCGAGGTAAGGGAAGTCGGATGGTAATGCGTAGTTATGACCGGCTTTTATCGGGCATGCGTCGAACGAGCCGATCAGGGCTGCCCCGGACCTCGGCGGTCATCATCTCTTCTCGCATATTCGCGGACCAACGATGAGGACCGTCATGTCCGGGACGCACCCATCCCCTGCCGACCTCCCGCCTGACGACGTGCATGCCGACGCCCCCGCGGCCGATACGCGTCCGGCCCTTCTCCTCGATCGCCCGCACCTGGTCACCAGCGATCCGCCGGTGCGACACGGTCAACGAGGTATCCGGTGACGTGGTGGGCGACCGGCACCGGTTGATGGCACGGATGTTCACCGGGCACGACATCGCCGACATACGCCACACGCTTGCCCGCCACGCCACAGATCAGGGCCTTTCGGGGATGCGGCACCACGACTTCGTGCTGGCCGTGCACGAAGTCGTCGTCAACGTGATCGGCCATGGCGGCGGGTCCGGCCTGATGCGTCTGTGGCAGGCCGACGGGATGTTGTGCTGCGAGATCAGCGACGACGGGCCGGGCATACCGGCGCGGCGGCTGCATCGATCCCAGGTGCCGAGCCACGACGGCGAGGATGGGCGGGGCCTCTGGCTGATCTGGCAGCTCGGCGACGCGGTCACCTTCTCCAGCGGCACGGGCGGAACCACCGTCCGGATTTCCGTCCGCCTACCGGGCTGACGCCTCGCCGGGTGTCACAGCGGCGGGTCAGCGTCTACGGCCGAGGGGGCGGGAGGGAGGGGCGATAGGCCGGGGTGGGCGGCGCGGGCGACCACCTCCCGTGCGAGTTCGGTCAGCTGCCGGCTGTGGTCGCGAGCGTGCTGGCGCAGCACGGCGAAGGACTGCTCCATCGGCAGCGTGTAACGCTCGCTGAGCATGCCCTTGGCCTGTTCGATCACCACCCGGCTGTTGAGCGCGTGCTGCAACTGTTCGGACAGGATTTGGCCTTCCCGGATGGCCCGCTCCTGCAGCAGCCCGATGGTGGCGATGTCGGCCAGGGCCTGGGCGAGCGCGACGGTGGGGGCCGCCAGTTCGCCTGGCTCGTGGCGGAACAGGTTCATCGCGCCGATCACCTGGTTGCGCAGCCGCATGGGCAGCGCGTCGACTGCGCGAAACCCGTTGACGCGGGCCTGCTCGGCGAAGCGGGGCCAGCGCCGCATGGTCTCCGTCGTGGCCAGGTCGGCGCAGTGCACGGACTGGCCGGTCGCGAAACAGTCCAGACAGGGACCCTGGTCGGTTTGGAGCTGGAACAGCTCCAGCAGCCGGCTCTGCTCACTGGAGGCGCCCACCAACCGCAACTTCTCACCGGGGGCGGCGAACAGCAGCCCGGCGGCGTCGACGTCGAGGAGTCGCACGCACTGCTCGGCCAGGCCGTGCATGAAGTCGATGACGTCGAACCCGGTGACCAGCGTGTCGGCCAAGGTGATGAACGCCTGGGCGACCTGCAACGTCGGGCCGTTGGACGGGGAGAGGTCCACGCCCAGCAGCCTACGCCGCCGACCCGGCGATCCGGTGGGAACTCCTGGCTACCCGATCGCGGGACCGGCCCCCTGGTCGGTGATGTGCCCGCCCTCGTTCTCCCGCTCGTCCGAGACTTCCTGGCCCGCCCGACGGGCACTGCGTGTGGCGGGCAGACGGGCGATGGTGAGGAGGTCGACCGGCCACAGTCCGGTCGTGTCCTGAGCGCCGAGCTTGAGCGCGGCCTCAGCGGGCCCGCTCGCGGTGTCCGGTGGGATGACCAGCAGGACGATCGGCTCGGCACCCGCGAGGATCAACGTGATCACGTGAGGGTCGGTGTTGCGGAACCAGCCGACCTTGATCTGGCGCCCCGGTGCCGGGATACGACGCGGGATGTGGTCCCACGTGTCCTTGCGCACGCCGACCCGCAACGTGGTCTGGTCGAGCCGCTGATCGACGGCGGCAATGAGCCCGGGCAGCTCTGCGGCCGCGTCGCGGGAGTGGGGCCACCACGCCCCGTCCACCACGGATCGCCGGCTCAGGACGGGATTCAGACTGAGCCGCATTTCGGAGTCGATGGCGGGAACCGCGGAAGCGACAGCGCTCAGCGGCTTGAGATGAGTAAGAACGGACGCCTTCATGGTCGCCTGACCTGTCTGGCCCACTACGAGGAGGCCGACAATCGCGGATCGCCGCGGGCGACGCCGACCTGAGTGCCAACGCACGAAATGTCCTCGGTACTCGAACTCTACCTCACCAGGGAAGAGCGTCCCGGACGACAGGAGGTTGATCCGATCAGGAGGGCGGGAGTAGGGTCGGGTGATGTTAATCGTTTAACGTTGACGCGAGGGAGCCCGGGATGACCATCCACGCGCCGATCATCATGCCACGTCAAGACGCTCGAAAAACCGATTTCCCCTATAGGGAATACCATGTTATTCGACTAACATGAGACCCACGGCACGACAGGTCGCCGAGCTGGCGCAGGTGTCGGTGGCGACCGTGTCCTATGTGCTCAGCGGCCGGGACCGTCCCGTCGCCGCCGAGACGAGGCAGCGGGTACTCGACGCGGCCAGGCAGCTCGGCTACACGCCCAACCAGGCGGCCAGGAGCCTGCGCAAGCGCCGGACCCAGCGGGTCTGCCTGGTTCAGGCCTCGCTCGGCGGAAATCCCAGCGACGAGCGACTGGCCAGGGACCTGCACGAGATGGCCGACGTACACGGCTACTCCGTGATCACGCTTGCCGTCTACTCCGAGGGCCGCGCGCGAGCTGCGGCCGACGTGCTGCGGAGCGGGATCGCCGACGGCGCGCTGGTCAATCAGACCGGTGACCACCTCACCCACGACCTGCTGGCCGAGATCGTCGCCACCGGGCTGCCGATGGTGGTGGTCCGCAACGAGAGCGTGCCGGACGGCTGCGACGTCGTACGGACACCGGAGACCCAGGTCAGCACAGAGGCGGTCGAGCACCTGCTGGCCGAGGGCCGGACTCGCATCGCCTTCATGGCCCACCGCGAGGAGCTCTACCGAGACCGTCCCACCGGCAGGCTGCTGGGCTACACGACGGCCCTCGACCGGCACGGCGTGGACCGGCGGATCATCGTCTCCGGCGCGGACGACCGCGTGGCGGCCTATCAGTCCGCCACCGAGCTCCTGCGTGCTCCCGACCGGCCGGACGCCATCTTCGCGGCGTCCGACCGGGCGGCGATCAGCGTGATCAATGCCGCCAGAGACGCCGGGCTGGGCGTGCCCGGCGACGTCGCGGTGATAGGCGTCGGCAACATCGACGAGGGCCTCATCAGCAACCCGCAGCTCAGCACCGTCGGCCCGCTCAGACACGACTACACCGACGTCGTGCGCCTGCTCTTCGACCGCCTCCAGGCCGAGGAGCCCCTGCCCGCCCGGGAGATCGTCCGCCCTTGGACGTTCCTGCGGCGGGGCTCTTCCTGAAGGCGTTTGACAGAAGGGAAACCCGAGATGTCCCCCGATCTCTCCCGCCGCGACCTGCTCCGCCTGGCTGGGGCGGCCGCCGCCGTACCGGTCCTGTCGTCCTGCGCCGGAGCCCCGACCGCGCGGACCGCCGCCCCCGGAACGTTCACCGTCTACTGGAACGCCGGGCACGACTACCAGGCCTATCGCAAGGTGGTCACCGAGTTCGAGCAGGCCAACAAGGTCAAGGTCAACCTCCAGAAGTATCAGTGGCCCGACCTGCGCACCCGGCTGCTCGCCGACTTCGCCTCCGGAACCGCCCCCGACGTGGTGGAGGAACCCGGCGGGTGGGTGCAGGAGTTCGCCATCTCCGGCAACGCCCGCTCTCTCCAGGACTACGTCGACCGCGACGGCGCCGCGATGGGTTTCCCCGCCGACTGGCGCCCGGCCACCGTCGAACGCAACTCCTACCAGGGCAAGGTGTACGGGGTCCAGCTCCACCTGACCTGCAACACGCTCTTCTACAACAAGGCCATGCTCCGGGACGCCGGGCTGGAACCACCCACCACCTGGCCGGAATTCCTGGCCGCCGCCCAGAAGTTGACCAAGGAGGGCGTGTACGGCGTGGCGCTCAACCAGGACTATGCCTACGGCTGGCCCTGGCTGCTCCAGGCTGGAGTCAGCGCGTACGACCCCAAGACCGGAAAAGTCATGACTCCGGTGGCGGATGCGGTGACCGCCATGCAGTTCCAGGCGGACCTGATCCACAAGCACAAGGTCGCCCCCGTACCGGTGTCGAGCACCGACTACTCGGGCCCGCAGAAGCTGTTCTCGGCCGGACGCGCCGCGATGATCCTCACCGGCCCGTGGGACCTCGGCCCGATCAGGACGGCGAGCCCCGACCTGGAGCTGGGCGTGGCCCCACCGCTGAAGGGCGAGCGGCAGGCCACCCTCGCGGCGGGGGTCAGCATGTTCGTCCCGGCCAAGGCGGCCAGGCCCGACCTGTCGTGGGACTTCATCAAGCGCGTCACCACCCTCCAGACCGAGCAGGCCGCCACCAAGGAGGTCGGCATGCTGATGCCCCGCACCTCCTGGGCCGGCCTGCCCGAGGTGCGGGCGGACCCGGTCATCAAGGTCTTCGCCGACGCGCTCGGTTCCGCCGTCGACGCCTCGCAGGAGGTACGCCTCACCGGTCAGTTCGGCAAGTTCGAGGAGCAACTCAAGGTCATGTACCAGGAGGTGCTCATCCAGAACCAACCGGCCGAGTCGGCGCTGAAGAAGTTCAGCGAAGCGGCCGAGGGCTTCCTGCGATGATCCGCCGCAAGACCCTGGCGGGCCGGTACGCCCGGACCGCCTACCTGTTCCTGACCCCGGCGATCCTGTTCTTCGCGGCCTTCTTCTACCTGCCGATCGGCAACGTGGTCGCCACCAGCCTGCGTACCGGGCCACAGGCCGACCAGTTCGCCGGCCTGGCCAACTACGGTCAGGCACTGGCCGACCCGGCCGTGCGCCACTCGTTCCTGGTCACGATCGTCTTCGCGGTGGCCGTGGTGGTCGGCTCGATCGTCCTCGGGCTGATCCTGGCCATGGCGCTCGACCAGCCGCTCAAAGGGCGGGTGGCGTTCCGCGTGCTGCTGCTCGTGCCGTACCTCACCTCGGTGGCGATCGTCGGCCTGCTCTGGCGCAACATCCTGGATCCGGAGCTCGGCGTGCTGAACCGGCTGCTGGCCGCCGCGGGCCTGCCGGAGCAGCAGTGGCTCAACAGCGCTCCGCTGCTCACGATCGCCGCCGTCACGCTCTGGCAGAGCGTCGGCTACACGATGGTGCTGTTCCTGGCCGGGCTGCAGGGCATACCCGAGACCTTCCACGAGGCGGCGAAGATCGACGGCGCCGACGCCTGGCGCCGGTTCTGGCGGATCACGCTGCCGCTGCTCGCCCCCACCACGCTGTTCGTCTCGGTGATGGCGGTCATCTCCGGGCTGCAGGCGTTCGGCCAGGCGTACATCATCACCAACGGCGGGCCGGGCGACGCCACCGACCTGTCGGTCTTCCACATCTTCAACGTCGCCTTCCGCACCAGGGACTTCGGCTACTCCTCGGCGCAGTCGGTGCTGCTCCTGGTCGTGATCGTGGCGTTCACACTGATCCAGCTCCGGGCCGGGCGGCGCGGGGAGGTCCAGTACTGATGCGCCGCGCCCTGCTTCACACCCTGCTCGGGCTCGCCTCACTGGTGACAGTCCTGCCACTGCTCTACATGCTGTCGCTGTCGCTGCAGACCGAGGCGGAGACGCTGTCGGCGCACGCGGTGCTCTGGCCGGACTCGCCCCAGTGGGGCAACTACGCCGAACTGTTCGCCCGCGCGCCCTTCGGCGACTTCATCGTCAACAGCCTCGTCGTGGCGGGCGTCATCACGCTGGCGCACCTGCTGTTCGACCCGCTCGTCGGCTACGTGTTCGCCAAGTTCCGCTTCCCGCTGCGCAACACGTTGTTCGTGGCGCTGCTGGCCACGCTGATGGTGCCGTTCTTCGTGCGCATGATCCCGCTGTACGTGCTGATGGCCAACCTCGGCTGGCTCAGCACCTATCAAGGGCTGGTCACGCCGTTCCTCATGGACGCGTTCGGCATCTTCCTCATGCGGCAGTTCATCCAGCCCATCCCGGACGACCTGATCAGCGCGGCCCGCATCGACGGCGCGTCCGAGCTGGGCATCTACCGGCGCATCATCCTGCCGCAGACCAGGCCGGCGCTGGCCGTGCTCGGGCTGTTCACCTTCGTCTTCCAGTGGAACGAGTTCCTGTGGCCGCTGGTCGCCACCACGACGCCCGAGATGCGCACCATCCCGGTGGGGCTCACCCTGTTCAACCAGGAGTACTTCACCCTGTGGCACCTCACGGCCGCGGGCTCGGTGATCCTGTTCGTCCCCACCGCCGTCCTGTTCATCCTCACCCAGCGCTACTTCGTGCGCGGCATCACCCTGACCGGCCTTCGATAGGAGTACCTTCTTGCGTCCGAACGTGATCGTCGTCTTCACCGACCAGCAGCGCTGGGACACCGTGGGCCCCTTCACCCCGAACCTCGACCGGATGGCCAGGCACGGCACGCAGGCCACGGTCGCGCTGACCCCGCAGCCGGTGTGCGCGCCCGCCCGCGCGGCCCTGCAGACGGGCCGCTATCCGACCACCACCGGGGTGTACCGCAACGGCCGCGTCCTGCCCGCCGAGGAGCGCACGCTGGCGCATCACTTCGACGCGGCCGGATACGCCACCGGCTACATCGGCAAGTGGCACCTGGCCGCCACCGAGCCGGTGCCCGAGGAGCTGCGCGGCGGCTACCGCTCGTGGCTGGGGGCCAACGCGCTCGAGCACACCTCCGACGCCTACCGCACGATCGTGTACGACGAGGCGAACGACCCCGTCTTCCTGCCCGGTTACCGCTCCGACGCGCTGGTCGACGCGGCCGTCCGGTTCGTCGCCGACCACCACGACGAGCCGTTCTTCCTCTTCCTGTCCTTCATCGAACCGCACCACCAGAACGAGGTGGACAACTACCCGGCCCCCGACGGCTACGAGGAGCGCTACCAGGGCCGCTGGACGCCGCCGGACCTGGCCGCGCTCGGCGGCACGGCCGCCCGGCACCTGGGCGGATATCTGGGCCAGGTCAAGCGGCTGGACGAAGGGCTGGGGCGGCTGCTCGACGCGCTGAAGAGCATGGAGCTGCTCGACGACACGATCGTCGCCTACACCTCCGACCACGGCAACCACTTCAAGACCCGCAACGGCGAGTACAAGCGGTCCTGCCACGACGCTTCGCTGCGGGTACCGCTGGCCGTGCGCGGACCCGGGTTCGACGGTGGCGGCGCGATCGCCCGGCCGGTCAGCGTCATCGACCTGCCGCCCACGCTGCTGGAGGCCGCCGGACTGCCCGTACCGGAGAACATGCAGGGCCGGTCGTTCCTGCCGCTGCTGGGCGATGCCCGCGCGCCCTGGCCGGACGAGGTGTTCTTCCAGGTGAGCGAGTCGGAGGTGGGGCGGGGCATCCGTACCTCGCGATGGAAGTACTACGCCGTCGCCGAGGACGCCGACCCGCTGACCGCGCCCGCCTCCGCCCGCTACCGCGAGCAGGCCCTGTACGACCTGGACAACGACCCGCACGAACTGGTCAATCTGGCCGGGCACCGGTCCCACCTGGAGGTGGCGGCCGAGCTGCGGGTGCGGCTGCTGGGCAGGATCGTGGCGGCGGGCGAGGCCGAGCCGGTCATCGAACCGGCCGCCGAGGTTGACGGCCGCGAGCAGGCGCTACCCGACCCTGCCGTCCGGCTGCGCGGCCCGAAACCGACCAGGTTCGGCCACCAGCCACGCGCCTCATAGCGACACGGTCCGGAATCCGGCGTTGGCCATCGACGAGTCCGGTGTGTTCGAGGAGCGTGCCGAGTTGCGGTAGCGGTTGCAGTAGGAGTCGTGGCACAGGAACGAGCCGCCGCGCAGCACCCGGACCGTGCCGCGGGCCGGACCGCGCGGATCGGCGGCCGGGGAGTAGGCGTAGTAGTCAGGGGCGTACCAGTCCGAACACCACTCCCACACGTTGCCGACCGTCTGCCAGAGCCCGTACGCGTTGGGCGCGAACGTACGCACCGGGGCCGTGGTCAGGTAGCCGTCGGCCAGCGTGTTCTCGGTGGGGAACACGCCCTGCCAGATGTTCACCGGCCACGCGTCCTCAGGCAGGTCATCACCCCACGGGTAGCGCGCGCCGACGAGGCCGCCCCGGGAGGCGTACTCCCATTCGGCCTCGGTCGGGAGGCGCCGCCCGGCCCACGAGCAGTAGGCGACCGCGTCGTTCCAGCTCACGTGGACCACCGGGTGGTCGGCCTCCGCCGCGGACAGGGCGCCGCCCGGGTGCCGCCAGTCGGCGCCGCGGACACCGACCCACCAGGGGGTGCCCGCGGCGGGGCCCATCACGTCCTCCGGGCCGGCCGCCAAAGCCAGGTGGAAGACGGCGGAGAAGCCGTACTCCTCGGCCTCGGTCCGGTAGCCGGTCGCGTCGGCGAAGGCGGCGAAGGCGGCCGTCGTCACGCTGGTCGCGTCGATGGAGAACGGCGACAGGACGACCGGGTGGACGGGCCCCTCACCGTCGCCCCAGTTACCATCCCCGGTGGCGTCTCCCATCTGGAACTCGCCGCCGGACAGGTCCACCTGCTCGATCGGGTGCGTCCCCCGCGCGGCGAACCGTACGGGCTCCATCGGGGACGCCGGCGTCGCAGGCGTGCAGCAGCTGTCCGACATCATGGTCACGATACTGGGGTGCCCTGACCAGCCGACGCGCGCCTCATCGGTAGGTCGCCTCGTCGAGCCCGCTCATCGTCGGGTCGTAGGAGACGTCGCCGACGTCGTACATCGACGTCATCCAGTGGTAGAAGTTGTCACCCCGATCCCGCAGCACCTGGTACAGCCGCCGCATCAGCCGTCCGCGCACCGCCTCCATCTCGGGATGCGGGTAGACGTTGAGCAGTTCGTCCGGGTCGGTGAACAGGTCGTACAGCTCGTTCGTCGAGTCCGGGTTGACGACCAGCTTGTAGCGGTCGGTCCGGATCATCCGCTGCGGGTACGGGAAGTGGTGGCCGTGGAACTCGCAGACGATGTCCTGCTCCCACGCCACGTCGTCAGTGGACGCGAGCGGCACGAGGCTGCGCGAGTCGACGGCGGGAGCAGGGTCGAGGCCGGCCAGTTCGAGGATGGTCGCCGTGCAGTCCAGCAGGCTGACGAACTCCGACCGGACGACCCCGGGCCGCTGCCCCGGGACGCGGAGCAGGCCGGGCGTGCGGTAGATGTCCTCGTACATCGCCGGGCCCTTGTCGTGCAGCCGGTGCGCGCCGGTGAACTCGCCGTGGTCGCAGGTGAAGAAGACGGCCGTGTCGTCGACCAGCCCGAGGCGCCGCATGGCGTCCATGACCCGGCCGATCTGGGCGTCGATGAGCGCGACGTACCCCCAGTAGACGGCGATGAGCTTGCGCGTCACCTCCAGCGGCATGGTGTCGAACGTCCAGTGCGCGCTGTAGTTGGCCTGCACCTGCGGCTTGCCGGCGAAGGTCTCCGCGATCGACTTGGGCAGCTCGACCAGCTCGGGGTCGAACAGGTCGAAGAACTCGTCCGGCACGATGTACGGCAGGTGCGGCCCGAAGAAGTTGAGCTGAAGGAAGAACGGCCGCTGCTCGGCCGCGTACCGTTCCAGCAGCTCGATCGTCCGGGTCGCCAGGTAATGCTCGAACGTCGCCTCGACCGGCTGGCTCAGCCGCGCGGCCAGCAGGTTGCCGGGCCCGCCGTTGGGCAGCGTCCCGCGGATGTGGTCGTGGATCTCGTACGGCGGCAGGTCGTTGGCGGCCAGGTAGTCCAGATAGTCGGGATGATCCACGGGGTTGTGCCACCCAGGCAGGTCCGGCCCGTCGAACCCGAAGTCGGCCGCCCGCCGGTGGTGCCCGACGTGCCACTTGCCGATGAGCCCGCAGTTGTACCCGGCCTCCCGCAGCGCCTGGGAGAAGGCGAACTGCCCGTCGGGCAGGTCCTCGATGTAGCCGACGTTCCGCTCGTGGTTGGCGAGCAGCTTGTGCCGGAACGGGGCCTGCCCGGTGAGCAGGCTGGCCCGCGCCGGCGTGCAGATGGCGGTCGGGGTGTACCAGCGGTCGAACCGGGTCCCGGTCCTGGCCAGCTCGTCGAGGACCGGGGTGGCTGCCAACTGGTTCCCGTACGCGCCGAGGGTGTCGACGCGGTGCTGGTCGGTCATCAGGAACAGGATGTTCACTTGGCGGCGCCCACGAACAGGTCGGCCGTGTAATAGGTCTTGGGTGCGACGGGGCCGGTGAGCTTGCCCGCGCCGACGAAGTAGTCGTTCATGCCGGTCAGCCACTTGTCGATCGTGCCGTCCTTGGTGTAGCCGTCCAGGTCGGACAGCGACAGCACCTTGGAGTTGGCCGCGTCGGCCTTCACCTGGTCGGCCGGCTGGTTGAGCATCTTGGCGGTCGAGGCGACGGTCTCGTCGAGGTGGTCGCTGCGGTACTGGATCGCGTCACGGAGCACGGCGATGACCTTCTGGGCCTTGCCCTGGTCCTTGGCGACGACGTCGTTGCCGGCCACGAACGCGGTCGGGAACGACACCGTGTCGGCGAAGTCCTCGTTCTTGGCCAGCTCGACCAGGTCCGGAACGGCCTTCTTGATCGTGGCGATCGCCGGATACCAGAACCCGGCCGCGTCGATCTGCTTGGACGTGAACGCCGACACGATCGTCGCCGCGTCCATCGGGACGATCTTGACGTCGTTCTTCGTCAGACCGGCCTTCTTCAGGGCGAGCGTGAGGATCATGTCGCCGGAGGTGCCCTCGGGCACGCCGATCGTCTTGCCCTTCAGGTCGGCCATCGTGGCCGTGCCGGCCTGCGCGATGACGCGGTCGGCGTTGCCGAGCGTGTTCATCGCGACGACCTTGGCCTTGCCGGTGGCGGGCAGCCACATGGCGCCCGGGCCGATGTAGCCGAAGTCGAGGTCACCGGTGCCCAGCGCCTGGATCTGCAGCGGGCCGTTGGTGAAGACGCTGGTCTTCACATCGATGCCGTGCTTCTTCCACAGGCCCTGCTCGTTGGCGACGGCGAGCAGGCTGGCGCCGTTGAAGTCGCCGATGTAGCCGAAGTTGACGTGGGTGGCGGCGTCGCCCGACGAGCAGGCGGCCGTGCCGAGCGCCAGGAGGATGGCGGCAGCGGCTAGGGGTGTCTTCCTCATTGTGCGGGCTCCTTGACTTGCCGCTGGTGGTAAACCGAATGCCAGACGCGGTTGCGCAGGTTCCCGAACTCGGGACTCAGCCGCATGTCCTCGTCGCGTGGATAGGGCAGGCCGACATCGATGACGTCGGCGATGCGGCCGGGCCGCGCGGCCATGACGATGACCCGGTTGGCGAGGAACACCGCCTCGTCCACGTCGTGGGTGATGAACATGACCGTCCGCCGCTCCTGGCTCCACGTCTCCAGGAGCTGCTCCTGGAGACGCACCCGGGTCAGCGCGTCCAGCGCGCCGAAGGGCTCGTCCATGAGCAGGATCGACGGGTTCACCGCGTACGCGCGGGCGATGGCGCAGCGCTGCTTCATGCCGCCCGAGAGGGTCTTGGGCAGCGCGTCCGCGAACCGTTCCAGGCCCACCAGCCGGATGAAGTGCCCGGCCCGCTCCCGCCGCTCGTCCTTGGGGACCTTGGCGGTACGCAGGCCGAACTCGACGTTCTCGCGGACGGTCAGCCACGGGAACAGCGCGTACTGCTGGAAGATCACCCCGCGTTCCGGGCCGGGGCCGGAGACCGGCTTCCCGTCGACGAGCGCGATGCCTCCCGTCGGCTCTTCCAGCCCGGCGAGGATGTTGAGCAGCGTGCTCTTCCCGCAGCCGGAGGGCCCGACGACGGTCACGAACTCGTTGTCGGCGATGTCGAGCGAGACGCCGCCGAGGGCGACGAAGTCCTCCTTCCCGACCGGGAAGACCTTCTCGATGTCGCGTACGGAGATCTTGGGGGTGGTCATCGGCTCTCCTGCCAGGCCGTCAGCTTGTTGCCGGCCAGCATGAGCAGCCGGTCCATGATCAGGCCGAGGATGCCGATCGTGATGATGCCGACGAAGATCGTCGGCAGGTCGTAGTAGAGCTGCGCGCTCTGCATCCGGTGCCCGAGCCCGGCCTGCGCGGCCAGCAGCTCGGCGGCCACGAGTGTCCCCCAGGCCGAGCCGAGCCCGACCCGCATCCCGACGAGGATGAACGGCGTCGAGGCGGGGACCACGACCCGCGCGAAGATCGTGCCATCGTCCGCGCCGAGGACCCGCGCGGCGTTGATGAGGGTCCTGTCCACGTTCACCACGCCCTGGTACGTCGAGATGACACAGGCCAGGAACGCCGCCAGGAAGATGACGAAGATCTTCGGACTCTCGCCGATGCCCATCAGGACCAGCACCAGCGGCAGCATCGCCAGCGGCGGGATGGTCCTGAAGAACTGGATCCACGGCTCGAACAGGCCGCGCGCGATCGTGTACCACCCCATGAGGAAGCCGGCCAGGACCGCCGCGACCGAGCCGAGGGCGAACCCGGCCAGCACCCGCCCGAGCGAGGCGCCGATGTCGGTGACGAGCGTGCCGTCCAGGCTCATCGACCAGGCGGCCGACACCACCTCGACCGGGGTCGGGAACTGGAGCCCGGCCAGCGACAGCCCCCACCAGATCGTCAGCCCGGCCACGACCGAGACGACGTTGAGGATCAACAGGGTCCGGCTCTTGCGGGGCCGGACTCTCGTGGCTCCTGCGACTTCCGTACTGACTATGGCCACCTTCGGCCTCCGTCCGCTGTGATGTCCGCTTCATATCCGGCAAGCAGCGGAGATTCGTGGAACAGGGCCGCGATGGCCCCGAGCGCTCCGCCGTCGTCCGACAGCAGGGCCGGGCGGATCACCGGCGCCGCGTCGGTCAGCCACGACAGTTCGTACGTGACCGTGGCCGCTACTTGCTGCACCAGCGCGGGTGCGATCTTGACGATGTCGCCGGCGAGCACGATCTCGCTGGGGTTGAGCGTCATCGCGGCGGCGCCGAGCACCCGGCCGATGGCCGCGCCGGCCGCGCGCAGCACCTGATCGGCGACCGGGTGCGCGATCTCCACGGCCGCTTTGAGATCGTCGAGCGTGTCTGTCCGCAAGCCGAGCTCGCGGCACCGCCCGAGGATCGCCGGGACGGACGCGACGGTCTCCACACAGCCGCGCTTGCCACACCGGCACTGCGCGCCGCCTGGGACGACGGTCACGTGGCCGAGCTCTCCGGCGTACCCCTTGAAGCCTCGTACGAGCTGTCCGCCCACCACGAGACCACCACCGACGCCGTCGGAAAGGCGCAGGTAGATGAGGTCGCGCACGGAGTCGGACTGGGCGTGCAGCGCCTCGGCCAGCCCCGCGAACCTTACGTGGTTGTCGACGATCACGGCGGCGTGGAAACGCTCCGCGAACAACTCCGCCACCCCGTCGGCCCGCGACCGATCACCCCAGCCCGGCACACCGATCCCGATCGCCTGGAGCGCGCCGTAGTGGACACCGGTATCGGCACTCAACCTGTCGATCAGCACCATCCCGGCCTGAACACGCTCAGGCCATTCGGCCGACTCGTCATAGCGGGATGTACCGGACGCGATGATGTCGTGCGCCGCATCGGCCACCAGGACGTTCACCCGCCGGTGACCGAAGTCGACCCCCATGTACTGCCCGGACCCCGGATCCAGCGCGAGCCGCTCAGCCGGCCGGCCGCTACCGACGCGCTCGACGGCGTCGGTGTCGACAACCCGGATCGCGCCCCGCCCGAGCAGGTCGCTGGTGATCTCGGAAACCGTGGTACGCGACAGGCCGACCCGCGTCGCGATCTCGTTTCGGCTCTGCGCGCCATGCCGGCGCAGCAAGCGCAGCACTCGCTCCTCGTGGGACCGGCGGACGAGCGCATGCGCTCCATTGGGCGTTGACACGCTGGAAACCTATGGTTTGTCCATTTTTTCCGTCAACCTTCCGGCAAAAAGAATCCGGAAATCTGCCACGGGCCCGACGAAAACCTCTGACCAGCGGGGAGATCCGGGGTGCCGCCGGCCATCCCAAGGTTTGGGCTGATCCGGGTGATGTCTTGTCAGCCAAGCGGCACGCCGCCACCGCACCGGGCCGACGCGGGGACTACAAGATCACTATCCGCAACTTTGTCCATGAGCGAGGAACGTATGAAAAGACTTGTCCCGGCTATCCTGCGACGCGCCACGGGTTCGGCCTTGGCACCGGCGCCGGCCACCAGGGTGGCCGGCCCCGCGAAGATCGGCTTGCCCGGCTCTTCTCGACTGGCGGCCGGTTTCGCGTTCATTCCCGTCATGACCATGCTCCTCACCGCGCAGTCCAGCGCGTGCACCCCGGAAGAGCCGGTGGGGCTCGGCAGGGCCGCGAGCTTCGCGGTTCTGGGTGCCAGCACCGTCACTAACACCGGCGAGACCGTCATCACCGGCGACCTCGGACTGAGCCCGGGCACGTCGGTCACCGGTTTCCCGCCCGGCACCGTGGTCGGCGGCTCCATCCATGTGGCCGACACCGCCGCCGCCCACGCCCAGGTCGATCTGACCGCCGCCTACAACGACGCCGCCTCTCGTACTCCCGCCACCACCATCGGGACAGAACTCGGCGGGACCACCGTGAAACCAGGTGTCTACAACTCCGCCGCGGGCACCTTCGGGATCACCGGAAACCTGACCCTCGACGCGCAGGGAGACCCGGACGCGGTCTTCATCTTCCAGGCGGCCTCCACCCTCATCACCGCGTCCTCCAGCGCGGTGATCCTCACCGGCGGCGCCAGGGCCGCCAACGTCATCTGGCAGGTCGGCAGCTCGGCCACGCTGGGTACCGACTCCAGCCTGGCCGGAAACGTCCTCGCGCTGACCTCGATCACCGTGACCACCGGCGTGAACGTGAACGGTCGCGTCCTGGCCCGCAACGGCGCCGTCACCCTGGACACCAACGCCATCAGCCGGTCCACCGGCGCCCTGTCCATCAACGTGCCCGGCAGGGCGGACCTGGGTTCCGCCGCAGCCGGTGCCGCCAACGTGTCGGACCGGCTCGGTGAGATCACCGTGAGCGACACCCGCGGGTGACCCGAACGCCGTCTGGACCGCGACCGTCAACTCCACGGACTTCACCACTGGCGGCGCCACCGCCCCCGAGACCATCGCGAAGAGGTTCGTCGACTACTCCCCGGGCCCGGCCACGAACACGACCGGTAGCGCGACGTTCACTCCCGGAACGGCTGGCGACCTCGGCTCCGCGCGTATTGCCTTCTCCGCCGCCGACGGCGCGGGGAACAACTCCGTCACCTGGAACGACGATCACCGTGGCCTTGCCGGCCGATGTCGTCGCTGGGACCTACACCGGCGCCATCACCCACTCGGCCGCTTAGTGCCTTCGTCACAGCTTGATGGGGCGAACGGCGAGCCGTACGCCCCAGGTGATCGCCTTCCCCTATGTATCACCTCCCCCGCCCACGGACCCGTCAAGATCGGCCCTCGTCTCAGCGGGTGCGGCGGCGCCGTTCGACTACGTACGGACGGATCAGCCGAGGAACCCGGCGGGAGGCGGCGTTCAGGCGGGCCGTAAATCGTAGGTGCGCGTGACCGCGATCAGGTCGCCGTCCTCGCGGGTGGACGCCACCAGGCCTGGCGGCCTGGGCGTGAAGCCGGGCACCGCGGATAGGCCGTCGGTCTCAGCGATCGCCGTGAGGCGCACGGGGTCCGTACCCGGCACGCGCAGGGTGATGTCGACGCCCCTGGCGGGGATGCCACGGAAGCGGATCTCGCCGGGCCAGGTGTTGGCCCGGATGCCGCTGACGGGCACGGTCACCGGGGTGAGCCCGGTGGCGCCCGCCGTGACCTGGGTGATCGGCCGCTCGACGCGCAGTGTCACCGAGCGTGCGCCCTTCCCCGCCCGCACCCGCAACCTGATCGTGTCCCCGGCGCGGGAGAGTATGGCCACGCGGGGCCCTTCGGTCTCGATCACCGGCGCGTCGCCGGTCCACAGCGTGCGCCGTGCGTAGCCCGCCGGCAGCGATCCGGTGTCCCGGCTGGAGATGTATCGCCTGGTCCAGGCAGTGGGATCGGCGTCGCCGCTGACCCAGTGGGCCACCCGGGTGTCGGCGTTGAGGACGTACGCGAGGTGCGAGCGCTGAGGGTTTGCCGCATCGAAGGCGTCCGTCGCCAGCCCGACGCCGGTCAGCGCCACCGCGAGCACGGCGACGACCACGACACCAAGGACGCTGCCACGGTGAGTGCCACTTCCACGGCCACCGCCACCTTCGCGGCCGGGAACGGGGCTGCGGCGAGGCTCGGGGAGTGCCAGTTCTGCGAGTGGCAGCAGTGTCAGCCCGAACAGGGTGAGGACCAGGGCGCTCACACCGCCGAGCGCGAGCCCCATCCCGTCGAACGCCGTCCCCGCCAGCGCGGGCAGCAGCATCGCGGCCATGGACGCGCCAAGCGTGAGCGCGACGACTCGCCACACCGCTCCTGGCAGCAGCAGCGCGGCCAGGCCACCCAGCGCGCACAGCAGGGCGGGAAGGGTCAGGACGAAGGCCGCCCCGGGCGCGAACCACGCGGCCAGCACACCCAGCCCGGCAGGCCATACCAGCGCGCCGATGGCCAGCGCGGCGGGCCCGAGGCGGCCTCGCAAGGGCAGGTACCAGGTCAGCAGCGCCAGCGCGGCCAGCAGCATGACCGCCGCCTGGTAGGCCGACGGGCGATGCAGCAGGCCACCCATCCCGTCGTACGCGGGCCGCAGGGCGACCAGCACCTCCCACAGCCCTTGCGCGAGGATTACCGCCAGGACCAGGGGCACTGCGGCGGACGCCGCCGCGACGATGATCCGGGGGATGCTCGCCAGCCGCGCCCTGCGCGCCAACAGCGCCAGCCCCGCGACCGCGAGTACGGCCAGCACCGCGAGCGGCCAGACCAGCCAGCCGGGGTACGTCACCATGACACCAAGAATCCGGAAGTACGTGACGTCATGGTCCGCCGCCAGCGCGGGCAGGTCCGCGTCCCCCAAGGTGCGGGCCAGAGCCAGCATGGTGGAGCCATGGTGTTGCAGGCTGCCGTGGTCGAGGTTGGCGATGGAGTCGTCGGCGGTGTGATAGCGCGAGGAGCGCTCGATATAGGCGAAGTTCATGCCGGTGAAGCCCGCTTTGGCCAGCGGAGTGAAGTCGGTGTTGTTCGGTAGCAGCCGGTACAGCTCGGTCATCACGGAGTCGCCTCGTGGATGCGGCGCGGCGGCGGCGAACGTACTCACCAGTCCCGCGTTGTTCCTTGAGGTCTCGAACATCAGGGACGGCCCGCTGACTCCGCGCGCCTCCCAGTTGAGCAGCACTCCGCCCTTGCGTCCCAGGGGGTGTTCGCGGACGA
Source organism: Nonomuraea sp. NPDC049141 (assembly GCF_040648415.1). NCBI lineage: Bacteria > Bacillati > Actinomycetota > Actinomycetes > Streptosporangiales > Streptosporangiaceae > Nonomuraea > Nonomuraea sp. NPDC049141. The sequence goes on along the minus strand of NZ_JBEZDR010000003.1, from coordinate 314,330 downwards.
ACGCCTCCGCGCCGAGCACGCCGTCCTCCTCGCCGTCCGTCATCAGCAGCACCAGGTCGTTGCGGAGGGGGGCGGTGCCCAGCGCTCGTACGGTCTCCAGCATGGCGGCCACCGCCGCTCCGTCATCGGAGGCGCCGGGCCCGACCGCCGCGGAGTCGTAGTGGGCGGCGATCAGTAACGTGCCCGTCGCGTCGCTGCCTCGCCTGGTGGCCACCACATTGTCCACCTGCCCGAACGACGCCAGCCCCGACGAGGAGTTCGCACCGATCGCCCGCTGGACCTCCACGTCGAGCCCCGCCGCCCGCAGTTGTCCGACCAGATAGGTTCTGGCCCGGTCGCCCGCCGGGCTGCCGAGCGGCCGCGGCTCAGCGGCGAACCGTTCGAGGTGGCGCAGGGCGCGTTCGGCACTGAACTCCCGGCCCGGCGCCGAGGCGGGGAGGGGCTGCATCGTGCTTTGCCCCATCGCCGTCAGCATGATCGCTCCGGCCAGGGTGAGCAGTGCCAGCAGTCCCGCCAGCGTGCGGCGCGGGACGTCGATCAACTTTCCCATCATGACGAGAAACGCTAGGTCCGGGGGTCCGAGCGCCGGAATGAAGCGCGTACCCGGATCTGGCTGCGGTTTTCCACAGCTCACTCTGCCAGCATGTAGTCGCGCGGTGGATTCACAGTCGTGGCCGGCTGCTGGCACGGCCCGGGTGATGTGGCCATGTCGACTCGAGATAGACCGAAAGGCAGATGTAGCCCTGCCCGGACCCCTGCCAGCCTGTGATCATGCACAAGCTCGGGAAGGTCGCCACCGCTCTGATGACGGTCCTGGCGGCGGTTCACATACCCGCGGCGGCGAGCGCCGACTCGGCCTTGACCTGGCAGGACTGCGGCAACGGGCTGCGCTGCGGCCAGGTGGACGTACCCGCTGACTGGGCTCGCCCAGGCCGTGGCGAGCGGATCACGCTCGGCCTGGCCATGCTGCCCGCCGTGGACCAGGCGCACAAGAAGGGAACCCTCCTGGTCAACCTCGGCGGTCCCGCCCCGCAGCTCGAGCCCTTCCCCGCCGCCCCCTCCGATTTCTCCCGTATCGCGCTATGCGCTGACTTCCCCTATCCCAGTCACAGCTTGGTGGGGCGGGCGGCGAGGCGTACGCCCAGGTGGGCGTGTGTGCCGAGGAGCCACGCAGCGCTGACGTACACCGACGCGGTGGAGCCGGCGAAGGCCTGAGCCACCATGGCCACCGGGAACCACATCCCCGTGAGCAGCGGCAGCCAGCGGAACGCGCCCTGGTAGCGGCCCTTGACCGCGATGGTGATGCCCAGGGCCAGCATGCCGAGCTGGCTGAGCGGCCAGCAGGCGTCCAGGATCATCAGCGGCAGCGGGAAGTCGTCGTAGCCGACGTAGCCGAAGGACAGCGCGTTGAGCAGGAACGCGCCAGGCAGCAGCACGAGCAATCCCGCCGGGATCACCCGGGTCCACCCGTCACCGGCACCGCGCGTGGACAGCACCGTCCAGACATAGGCGAAGACCCCCGCGACGAACAGCATTCCGGTGATGGTGTCGAGCGTCTGGGGGCCCTCCTGGATCTTGTCTCCCACGATGAGGGTGCCGGCCGCCCAGGCCGTGGCCCCGACGGCCAGGAACAGCCCGGAGAGCTGGATGCGAGCCGGGTTCACGGTGCGCCGGTCGGCCACGGGCTCGTTGGGGTTGACGTTGCTGGGCACCACGTGACTGGACATCGTTCGTTCCTCCGTTGTGTGTCGGTGGGCCTACGATCGCGGCCGTGTGTCCCGGGCGCCCAGGGAGCAGGGCCACGCGGGACAGTCCCGGCTTCGCCCTCCGTGACCGGGCCAAATGTCCCGATCGGGAAGGGACAGCGCCCCCGTGAAGGCGGGACGCGCGGTGTGGCACGCTGGCGGCGTGTCCGATCCCTCTCCCACCGACCCCGCCCCACCCGCGCGGGAGCGCGCCTCCGCCGCGGACGACGACACCACGCGCAACGCTGCGGACGGCGCCACGCCCAACACCGCGAACAGCACCGCAGACGACGCCGCGCCCAACACCGCGGACCGGCGGATCGCGGCGGCGACGACGGCGCTGGCCGCGCTGTGTGTTGTGGCCTGTGGTGCCGCCACCTGGGTCGATGTGGTGACGGGGACGGTGAGCCGGCCGGGGCCGCTGGACTGGGCCGTGTGGTCCTCGATCGTGCCCGGCGCGGCCCTCGCGATCGCCGGAGCCGTGCTCGGGGTACGGCTGCCGCGCCACCTCATGACCTGGCTGCTGCTCGGCGGCGGGGCCGTGGCCGCCCTCAACGGCCTGGCCAGCGCGTACGCGGTGCTGTCGCTGACCCGCCACGACGGCACGCTGCCCCTCACCGCGGGCGCGTTCTACGCCGGGGCGCGGCTGGGCCCGCTGCTGAACCTGCTCCCCCTGCTCATCCTGCTGTTCTTCCCCGACGGGCGGCTGCCGTCGCCGCGCTGGCGGTGGGCCGCGTGGCTCTCGCTCGGGGCCACGGGGCTGGCCGTCCTGACGTTCTTGGCCGTCCCATGGCGGATCGAGTTGGGGGACGGCGAGTGGCCGGGGCTCGATCTGCCGCTGCCGCCGATTCCGGATGAGTTCTGGCGCTCCGCGCTGGCCTTGGCGCCGGTTCTGCTGGTGGTGAGCCTCCTGGTGCCGGTGGCGGCCTTCGCCTGGCGGTTCAGGGGCTCCACCGGCGTGCGGCGGGCGCAGCTTCGCTGGATGCTGCTGGCAGCGGTGCTGAACATGATCCTGATCCTGGTCCCCGCCGTCGTGGACGGAGTGCCGCAGGACCTGTCCTTCGTCGTTTCGCTGCTGTCGCTCGCCGCGGCCGTCCTGATCGCGGTGAGCCGGTACCGGCTCTACGACATCGATCCGGTGCTCGGCTGGACCATGCTGTACGGCGGGCTCGCGGTGGCCGTCGTCGCGATCGACGTACCCGTCTTCGTGGGCATGGGGGCGCTCATCGACGAGCCGATCGCCGCGGTCCTGGCGGCGGTCGTGGTGGGGGTGGTCTACGCGCCGCTGCGGGAGCGGGTCCGGCAGTGGGTGAACCGGGTACTGGCAGGGCGGGCGGAGCCGTACGACGTGGTCTCGGTCCTGGCCCGGCGGCTTGAGGAATCCGTGCGGCCCGAGGAGTTGCTGCTGGAGGCCGCCACAGCCGTGGCGGCGGCGTTCCGCTCGCCGTACGTGCGAGTCGAGCTGGACCGCGCGGACGGCCGGACCGTCGTGGTGGAGCACGGCACGCCCAGGGAGGACGTCGTCGTGCTGCCGTTCTCCTACCGCGAGGCGCTGATCGGGCGGTTCGCCCTGGTGCCGCGCGCGGGCGCGCGGCCGACCGAGTCCGACCAGCGGTTGCTGGCCGACGTGGTACGCCAGGCGGCCGCCGCCGTACGGGCGACCGCTCTGACCGAGGAGCTCCAGCACAGCCGCGAACGCCTGGTCACCGGCGTGGCCGAAGAACGCCGCAGGTTGCGCAGGGACCTGCACGACGGGCTGGGACCCACGCTGGCCGCCGCCGCGCTGAAGGTGGAGGCGGCGCACAATCTGGCGGTCCGCGACACCGACGCCGCCCGGGAGGCGCTGGACCAGGTCAGGACGGACCTGGCCACGATGCTCGGCGACGTACGGCGGCTGGTGCACGACCTGCATCCGCCGGCCCTGGACCAGTTCGGCCTGGCCGGCGCGCTGCGGCAGGCGGCCGACCGGTTCCGGGACGGCGGGCTCGCGGTGCGGGTGGACGCGGAGGGGAACTTCGCGGGCCTGCCGGCCGCGACCGAGGTGGCGGCGTACCGGATCGTCTGCGAGGCTCTGACGAACGTCGCCCGGCACTCCGGCGCGGCCAACTGCCACGTGCGCGTCGCCGTGGCCGGCAGCACGCTGGAGGTCGAGGTGACGGACGACGGGCGCGGCGTCCGCCAGGGCGCCCTCGTCGGGGTGGGCCTGGTCGGCATGCGCGAGCGCGCGGAGGAACTGGGCGGCCGGTGCGCGGTCGGGGCCCGGCGCGGCGGCGGGACCCGGGTCCACGCGGTTCTGCCCGCCGGGGCGGCGACCGCTTCATGACGCCACGCGTACTGCTCGCCGACGACCATCCGGTGTATCGGAACGGCCTGCGCATGATGCTCGACTCCACGGGCCAGGCCGAAGTGGTGGATACCGCCGCAGACGGGGAGGAGGCGGTCGCGAAGGCCATCGAGCTCCGCCCGCAGGTCGTCGTGATGGACCTGCGGATGCCCCGGCTGGACGGCGTGCGGGCCACCGAACGGATCGTCGCCGCCTGCCCGCAGACGCACGTGCTGGTGCTGACGATGCACGAGGACGACGAGAGCGTGTTCGCCGCCATGCTCGCGGGTGCCCGGGGCTACCTGCTCAAGGGCGCCGACCAGGCCGAGATCCTGCGGGCGATCACGGCCGTGGCCAGCGGGGAAGTGATCTTCGGGCCGGCGCTCGCGGGCCGGGTGACGCGCTACTTCGCCAGGCTGGCCGCGGCCCGGCCGGTACGCGAGGAGCCGTTTCCTCAGCTCACGGCGCGGGAGCGGGAGATACTCGAGCTCATCGCGGCCGGCCTGTCCAACCGGGTGATCGCTGAGCGCCTGTCGCTGTCGCCGAAGACGGTGCGCAACAACGTGTCCAATGTCTTCACCAAGTTGCAGGTCGCCGACCGCGCCCAAGCCATCATCCGGGCCCGCGAGGCCGGCCTCGGCCAGTGACCGGCATCCCTCATGTGAGGGACGGCGGGTCCCCCGAGTCAGCGATGGTGAAGATGGCTCGTCGGCGTGACGACCTGTGGCGTACCGCTGCCTAGTGTGCCGTGCATGGAAGCAACGATCGAGGTCGTCGGGTTGCGTAAGCGGTTCGGTCAGACCATGGCATTGGACGGGATGTCCTTCACCGTGGAGCCGGGGCAGGTGACCGGTTTCGTCGGCCCGAACGGGGCGGGGAAGTCCACCACGATGCGGGTGATCCTCGGCCTGGACGCGGCCGACGAGGGCAGCGCGCTGGTGGGCGGGCGGCCGTACACCGGCCTGCGCAACCCGTTGCATCACGTCGGCGCGCTGCTGGACGCCGCCGCTCTCCAGCCGAGCCGTACCGCCCGCAACCATCTGCTGTGGCTGGCCCACTCCCAGGGGTTGGGTGCCAGGCGGGTCGATGAGGTGATCGAGCAGGTCGGGCTGGGCTCGGCAGCCCGGCGGCGGGCGGGTGGCTTCTCTTTGGGGATGCGGCAGCGGCTCGGCATCGCCGCGGCGCTGCTCGGTGACCCGCCGGTGCTGATGTTGGACGAACCGGTCAACGGCCTGGATCCCGAGGGCATCGTGTGGATGCGCGGGCTGCTTCGGTCGCTGGCCGCCGAGGGGCGCGCCGTGCTGGTCTCCAGCCATCTGATGAGCGAGCTCGAGGACACCGCCGGCCATCTCGTGGTGGTGGGCCGCGGCCGGGTGATCGCCGACACCAGCGTGGCCGAGTTGATCGCCACCGCCTCCACCGGCCGGGTCAGCCTGCGTACCACCGCCCGCTCGGAGGCGATGAGCGCGCTGGCCCACGCCGGCGCCACCGTGGCCGCGACCGACCGCGACACCCTGACCGTGACCGGCCTGGCGGCCGAACACATCGTGGCCCTGCTCACCCGGGACGCGGTGCCCTTCTCCGAGGTCGCCGCGCACCGCGCCACGCTGGAGGAGGCGTACATGGATCTGACCCGGGACACGGTCGACTTCCGCGCCGCAGAGCAGGAGGTCACGCGATGACCAGCACCATCACCCCGTACCGGTCCGATCTGCGGGCCGGCCGGGACGGGTTCGCGCAACTTCTGCGCGCCGAATGGACCAAGTTCCGGACGGTCCGCGGCTGGGTGCTCACCATGACGGCCGCGGCACTGGCCACCGTACTGCTCGGCCTGGGATTCTCGGCGGCCAGCCATTCCTCGTGCAGCGAGGGTCCGATCGAGGTCGCCTGCCCCATCCCGCCGCTGGGACCTGGCGGCGAAGCGGTGCGGGACCGGCTCTATTTCGTCAATCGGCCACTGACCGGCGACGGCAGCATCACCGCCCGCCTGACCTCCATGTCCGGCATCATCACCTATCCTCCGCCCAACCACGACCAGATCGTCCCCGGGCTCGTGCCGTGGGCGAAGGCCGGACTGATCATCAAGCAGAGCACCAAGCAGGGGTCGGTGTACGCCGCCGTGATGGTCACCGGCAGCCATGGGGTGCGGATGCAGCACAACTTCACGCACGACACGGGTGGGGGCCCGACGACGTTCCCGCGCTGGCTGCGATTGACCCGCTCCGGCGACATCCTCACCGGCTACGAGTCGGCCGACGGCAAGCAGTGGACCAAGGTCGGCACCGCTGACCTGACCGGGCTGCCGGACACCGTACGCATCGGGCTCTTCGCCAACTCGCCGGGCGACCTGACGGTGGAGCAGGGCTCGCTCGGCGGGAGCAACACCCAACTGCGCTTCACCCAGACCACCGCCGTCTTCGACCAGGTCAGCGTGCAGGGCGACGTACCCCGTGGCGCGTGGAGCCGCGACGATGTGGGAGTCGACGGAAAGACCGACTGGGAGCGTTACCGTCAGGCGAACGGGCTCGTCGAGTCCGGCGGCACGCTCACCGTGAGCGGGACCGGCGACATCGCGCCCATCAGCGACGGCCAGTCCATCGAGCGCACCCTCATCGGCGCGCTGGTCGGGCTGATCGCGGTGATGGTGGTGGCGGTGCTGTTCATCACCGCCGAATACCGGCGGGGCCTGATCCGCACCAGCCTGCTCGCCAGCCCGCGGCGCGGCCGGGTGCTGGCGGCCAAGGCCACCGTGATCGGCCTGGTCACCTTCACCGCCGGCCTGGTCAGCGCCGCCGTGACGGTGCCGATCTGCACGCGGATCCTGCGCGCCAACGGCACCTACCCCCTGCCGGTGAGTCCGCTCACCGAACTGCGGGTGATCGTCGGCACCGCGGCGCTGCTCGCCGCCGCCGCCGTGTTCGCCTTGGGGCTGGGCGCGTTGTTCCGGCGCAGCGCCGTGGCGATCACCGTCGCCGTCGCGACCGTCCTGCTGCCGTACCTCCTGGCCACCGTCTCCAGTCTGCCTCTGGGCGTGTCGCAGTGGCTGCTGCGGCTCACTCCGGCGGCCGGGTTCGCCATCCAGCAGAGCATGCAGGAGTATCCGCAGGTGCTCGCGTACTACGCGCCGCAGATGGGCTACTTCCCGCTGGCGCCGTGGGCCGGACTCGCCGTGCTGGGCGGGTACGCGGCGCTCGCCCTGGGCCTGGCCATATTCCGGGTACGCCAGAAAGACGCTTGACCTGCTCCGGCGGGGCGGGTGGCCTGGGTTCCGCCATTACCTCAGCCGCTTATGGAGGTCCCCGTTCGGCGCGGAATCGATCCTTCCGGAATCCGTTCGCGAAGTGCCCGGCCTACCTCACAGGTCGCCGAGCACTTCGCCCGGAAACCTTCGCTGGGCTGGGGGCACGCTGCTCGGCTTCACCAGTCGAGAGTGACGAGCCGCTCGTGCCGGACTCCTTGGAGCAGATCTCTCAGCAGTACGGCCAGCCCGGGCGGAAAGACCCGCTCCATGGTCGAGTCGAGCTCGGCCGCGGTCCACCATCGATGCCCGAATCCGTCATCTCCAGATCCGGAAACTTCCCCCGATGGGATCCGGGCGAAGAAGTACGTATGCACGGTGTAGTAGCGGCTCCCCCGGATGGACCACTCTCCCGCGTTGGCTGCCACCGGTTCGCCCAGGTCGTGGGGCGTGAGAATGAAGCCGGTCTCTTCGTGAACCTCTCGACACGCCGCTTCCACCGCTGATTCGCCGGGTTCGATCCCGCCGCCGGGAAGGTGCCATCCGAGCTCGCGGGGCCAGGGGTCGGGCGGGACGAAGCGGAACATCAGCGCGCGGTCGGCGGGATCGACGAGGATGACGCGCGCCGTGGGGCGGTTCGTGATCATTTGTCTGAGGGTACTCGCAGCGGCATCATGTGCTTCTTCACGTCTTCGCCGATTTATCACATCACGGGAGGTCGAACTCCCCGTTCTTGGCTCCTCTGATGAACGCCTGCCATTCACCGGGGTTGAAGCCCACTAAAGTTCTTACCGTCCCCGACGGGGATATGATCGCCAACAAGGGAAATCACCACACACTGTCCATTGGTCTGTATATCGAGACACTTCGGCTTTCCGTTCCGCAAAGAGATCTCCCGCTGCGGACATCTCCGCGTCGTCGGATCGGGAAAGCGATGTCACTCAGTTTCGGCGCCACTGCCGCCCTGCTCGGTGGCGAGCTGCCGGACCGTCGACCCCTCCAGTCCCACACCTGTTCCTCAGCCCAGGTTTGCGGGGATTCGCAGGTAGTCGTCGGGCAAACCGGTGATCGCCCGGCCGCTGGTCATGCGCAGGCCCGCGGCGGCGCAGCAGTACGCCACGGCCTGGTGGTGATAGAGGTAGGTGGTGAGGATGTCCTCGGCGGAGGCGTCAGGGGAGACGATGCCGCTGCCAGGGTGGGTGTCCCATTGCTCGACGACGCCGTCGCGGGCAATGCTCCCCTGGTCGCCGCTGCTCGGGTTGGCGTAGAGCGCGTAGCAGACGGTGCCGGCCGACAGGCGCTCGAGGACGCGGTGGCTGCACGGGAGGGCGCCCCATTGCTGGCTGACGACGCATCCGCCGGGCACTTCGGTGATGCCGACGGTGGTGCGAAAGTCCATGCTGGACGACAGGTACTCGTCGTCATCCTCATAGGCCTGTTCGGCCTCCAGCCGTCGTACGGCTTCGGCCATGCCGATCCCGGCGACGCAGACCAGGCCCAGCCCCTCGTACTCGAGTTCGCCCAGCGCGTCGATCAGGCGTCTGGCCTCCGCGACGGCCGCGGTCTCGGCGGCGGACAAGCTGGGCCGTCCTGGCGGGAGGGGGAACAGGTCGGGTGTGGGACTGGCCAGGCTGAGCCTTCCGGGCGTCCAGCCGGACATCATCGGCCGCCACGGGTCGGCACCGGCGGCGAGCAGGGCGAGGGCGTTGTCGGGGCGGTTGGCGAAGACGGCTCGCCAGAGTGCGGTGTGGCCCTGGTGCTCGGCGTCGACGTCGTCAACGCGAGCGGCCAACTCCGCTATCACCTCGGGTGAGCCGAGCTCGGCTGCGGCATGTAACGGCCGCCCGTGGTAGTGCACACCCGCGTTGGGATCCGCGCCGGCGTCGAGGCGCGCGCGAATCAGGTGGGCATCCGCCCAGTCGTCCCAGCTGGTGCCGGACCAGTCTGCGCCGCCGGTGGCCATCATGCTCACTCCTTGGGTTCGTACGGAATGGACGTCCGCCATGATGGCGTGCGCGACAGACAAATCCCCTTAGAGCCCGCGCAGCAGGGTCCAGAAGCAGCGCGGGCACGGAGCCTCAAGATCACGTGGGTGCCTGCTCCCTGTGATCGAAAACGAGGATGTCCGTGCCCGCTGCCACCTTGACTTCAAACTGAAGGACCTGGGGTGTCAGAATCCGATGGCTTCGCGGAGCAGCAGAACGGTGCCGCGTCCGGGGTGGGGCTCCGCGTTGAGGACGAGAAGGCGGTTGAGGGCACTGGGCACCCCGTACGCCTTCATGGCGCGCTCGTTCTCCAGCGGGAGGCAGTGGTCTTCGATGCGGCGCAGCGCGGCGCTCAGGTCAGGGACCACCTTCTGCGCTCCGACGATCCAGATCACGCGGCCCGCGGCGCCCGAGTAGCCGGCCAGCTGGCTTCCGCTGGCCGAGGCGGCCACAAGGGAGCCGGTCTCGGTGACCGCGGCGACGCTGCCCACAATGACGTCGGGGCAGGCGATCATCCGCCAGATCTCGGCCATTTGGGTGGCGCGGTCCATGGTCACGCTGCGTGCCTTGACGGACTTGTATCGCCCGCTTTGGTTGATGTCCTCATCGATGCCGGACAGGCGGAGGGTCTCGCTGGCCCCGGTGAACACGCTGGCGCCCTCGGGAATCAGGTCTTTGACGCGGGTACGCGCGGCCGCGGCGTCATCGAGGATTTCGACGGCGAAATTGTTCGCCCTCAACGCGGCGGCCACCCTCTCCAGGGCCTGCGCGGGCGCCGAGTCAGTGAACGAAGTCGTCATGGTGTCTCCTGGCTGGTGTGTTCGTCTCTTCGGGTACGACAAGACCGCCCGCCGGAATGTGAGGCGTGCGCCGACCTCACATTCCGGCGGGGTGTCTTGTCGAAGTGGTGAGAGCAGATGAGACCGAGAAGGGCCGGCAACACCCATGACCAACGAATCCAGGCCAGGACCAGGCCGGTCCGATCCAGCTCTGAGCATGATCATCAGCGAGCAGCGGCAGCTGATCAATCTTGCCTACCGGCTGCTCGGCTCGCTGGCCGAGGCCGAGGATGTCGTCCAGGAGACCTACACTCGCTGGTACGCCATGTCCGGCCAGCAGCGGGACGCCATCGCGTCCCCCGGCGCGTGGCTGACGACGGTCGCCAGCCGCATCTGCCTCAACTTGCTCAACTCAGCACGGGCCCGGCGAGAGACCTACGTGGGCGAATGGATCCCCGAGCCGCTGCCCGAGCATACGGAGTGGGCCACCGAGCGGCCGGGCGGCACGACCGTCGACCCGGCCGACCGGGTCACCCTGGATGAGTCGGTCAACCTGGCCTTCCTGGTCGTGCTCGAATCGATGACCCCGGCCGAGCGCGTCGCGTTCATCCTGCACGACGTCTTCCGCTACTCCTTCGCCGAAGTGGCCGAAATCGTCGGCCGTACCCCGGCGGCATGCCGACAGCTGGCCTCCTCGGCCCGCCGCCGCATCCAGGCCTCACAGGCACCCGCGACTCCCGTGGCCCAGCAGGCCGGCGTCGTCCGGGCCTTCAAAGCGGCGTGGGAGGCCAAGGACATCGATGCCCTGATCGGCCTGCTCGACCCCGACGCCACGGCGATCGCCGATGGCGGCGGCCTCGCCATCACCTTCCCGCACCCCATCGAAGGCGGCGAGCAGATCGCGCACGCCTGGCTCGAAATCGCCCGCCGGAGGCCCGGCGACATGACGTTCCTGGAACGAACGGTCAACGGCCAGCCCGGCCTGGTGGCCCAGCAAGACGGCGTCATCGTGACGGTGTTCGCGTTCGAGGTCGCGGGCGACCGGATCAAGCACATCTGGGTAGTACGCAACCCCGCGAAACTCCGTCGCTGGACGACGGGCTGAGGCGCGTGTCCTCGGCGATGCCCCCGGTGCGACGCGCGCTTCGCTCAGCCTGGCCGGAGACCCGGACTCTTCGATCATCGCCCGCGTCAAGCGATCAAGCGATCGCTCGCCGGACGCGTTTCGACGGCCGGCACGAGCCAAGCTGGTGTTCGGAATGGATCACTGACCGCGAACGCCCAGGCGAGAAGGGCATCCGTCGTGTCGGGCTCCGTCAGAGCGATGTGCTTGCGTCGATGCTCTCGGTTCCCAGCATATTCAGCAGCGCCAGAGCGTCCGCGTCATGGGATCCCTGTGGCGCGGTGTACAGCACGAGGTGCTGGTCGCGGTCGGTGAGTTTGAGGGAGTCGCAGTCGAGGGTGATCTCCCCGACGGCCGGGTGACGGAAGGTTTTCGTGAGCATCGGCGCCGCCTGCACGTCATGCCGTTCCCAGAGCCGGGTGAACTCGGGGCTGCCGTCGCGCAGTTCCTCGAGGAGGCCGGTCACCGCGGGATCCGAGGGGTACCGGGCGAGGGTGGCACGAAGCCCCATGACGACCTGGTGCCGGAACTCGGCGGCGTCGGAGATCCCATACAGCGGCGCGTCGGGCCGCGTCGGCCCGAGGAACGCCTTACGTGCGAGGTTGCGGTCTTCGGGGGCGAGCGCGGCGAAGTCTTCCATCAGGGCTGCCGCGAGATCGTTCCACGCGAGCACCTCAAACGCCGCGGACATCACGAACGCAGCCGTCTGCGGGAGCCGCTCAAGGAGCGCGAGAATGCTCGGGCGCACGTCGCGGCGGTGCAGTCCGGTACGGCTCGGCGCAGTGCCCGCGAGGACGTGGAGGTGATCGAACTCGGCGTCCGTGAGCCGCAGCGCGCCTGCGATCCCGGCGAGGACCTCGCCCGACGGTCGCGGTGCCCTGCCCTGCTCGAGACGGACGTAGTACTCGGTGGAGATGTGCGCGAGGACCGCCACCTCCTCGCGGCGCAGACCCGGCGTCCGGCGTCGCGCGCCCGAGGGGAGGCCGACGTCCTCCGGGCAAAGCCGCTCGCGACGGCTGCGGAGAAACGCCCCCAGCTCGTGCTTATCCATATCTCGAGTGTGCACGCCGCGCGGCTATTTATCGTAGTACCGCCTGTGCCTGTATCCGGACCCCCGGGGCCGCGCACGCTGTTGGTATGACGAACAACATCGACACCACGCCCGTCGGCCTGCTCACCGGCAAGGTCGTATTCATCACCGGTGCCAGCCGCGGCATCGGCGCAGCCGCAGCCCGGCTCTTCGCACGGGAGGGCGCCGCCGTCGTGCTCGCCGCCCGCGACACCGAAGCCCTCAACCGCATCGTCGCCGAGGTCCGCGCCGGCGGAGGCGTCGCCGACGCCGTCACCATGGACCTCGCCGACCGCGCGAGCATCCGCGCCGCCGTCGACCGTGTCGAGAAGCTGCACGGACGGCTCGACGGCGCTTTCAACAACGGCGCGGTCGCCCAGCAGCAGCCCGGCCCGCTCGAGACCACGAGCGACGAGGACATCGACGAGCAGTTCGCCGTGAACTTCCGCGCACACTGGACCGCCATGACCGCCGAGGCCGCGCTCATGCGTCAGAACGGGGGCGGGGCGATCGTCAACACCTCGAGCATCGGCAGCCGCCGTGCGGCACCCCCGCTGCCCGCATACGGCGCCATGAAGCGCGCGCTCAACAGCATCACCGAGACCGCCGCGGTGACCTGGGCCCCTGAGGGCATCCGGGTGAACGGCATCACCCCCGGCGGCACCGCCACGGAGATGATGGAGGAGTGGGAGGCAGCGACTCCCGGCATCATCGAGGCCAACAACGCGGCGACACCACTCGGCCGGATGGCCGAGCCCCGCGAGGTCGCCGAGGTGGCCGCGTGGCTGCTCAGCGACCGAGCCTCCATGGTGACCGGCGCGATCGTGCCGGTCGACGGCGGCGCCGGCGCCTGAATGGAGGGTCTCACCATGAACACGACAGGCAACGCGATTTCGACCGCCGGCGGCGCTTCCGGTCGAGAAGGCGCACCAGGAGGTGTTGCGTTCCGAGACCGTCGACGTGATGCGTAGCACTCTCTGGGTGCCTCGGGTCGGGCATGCGCAATCATGACCGGAATGGACACTCGTTTCCTTGGTATCGCTGATCTGGTCGAAGCCCCGTCCGTGGCGGTCGTGGTCGACGTCATGCGTGCATTCACCGTGGCCGCCTGGGCCTTTGCCCAGGGGGCGGAGAAGATCGTTCTTGCTGAGTCACTGGACGAAGCCCTGGCGCTCAAGGCTCGCCACCCGGATTGGGTGGCGCTCAAAGACGGTCCACCCGCGCCCGGGTTCGACACCGTCAACTCGCCGGGCCTGCTGCGGTCCATTGACCTTGGCGGACGGACCGTTGTGCAGAAGACCACGGCAGGGACAGTCGGCGCCCTTGCGGTCAAGGAGGCGCCGCTGGTGCTGTGCGCCAGTTTCGTGGTGGCCGAGGCAACGGCTCGGATCTTGCGGACGCGCAAGAGTGACAGTGTCACGTTCGTGGTCACTGGCGAGGATGGGCAGGCCGATGAAGATCTGGCATGTGCTCAATACATCGCTCGGAGGGTCACCGAGGCCGGGACGGATGCCGCTGAGTTCCTCCGCCGCGCTGCCGAGTCGCGCGCCGCCGCCGAACTGGCGGAGGGGGTGCGTCAAGGAGTCCATCCTGATGACGTCGCGCTCTGTCTTGAGGTCGACCGGTTTCCCTTTGCCATGGTGGCGACCTTGGAAGGCTCGCTCATGGTCCTGCGTCCACACGCGACGCCTTCGCTGACTGACGAGGCCCCGGTCTGATCGCACTCTTGCAGGCCTCGGTCATTCTGCGGGTGAGTCGCGGATCTGGTTCTGAGGTTCCCCCGTTGCACGGACACCTGAGCTGAGGTCACTCAGGTGTCCGTGCAACGGGGGGAACCTCACTTTCCGCTTCGCCCCAGACCAACTTGCCGCGCTGCCTGGACGAGATCCCGACGCCATCGACATCGCCGCCGTCCACCAGGCATTTCTCCAGGGCAGCTATCCGAGTGCCAAGCAGATCGCTACAGTGTGCGGAACCACGAGCGAGCACGTTCGCTACATCCTCGATGAACACCCCGTCGAGAGGCCGATCCTGACCATCGGTCCCCGCATCTGAGGAAACCGCCATGTCGGTGAGACAGACCTTGCGCCAAGAGCATGAGACGGTTCGAGAAACCGCAGGCCACACAAGATCAAGATGTTACGGAGACTTGATCATCGTTTGCGTGTGATGGCATCGCCTGACGCCATCGCGGCGAGCGACACCGTGTCCAACGAGTGAGCTACGCGGCCGTGGTCACGTCTCGGAGCGTTGCCGGTATCTGGGGTGGACCCCGGCGGTGAGGTTCTGCTGCCGGGCGATGCGCGTGAGTAGCTCGCGCATCGTGACGCGTTCTGCTGAGGTCAGTGCGGCGAACAGGTCGTCCTCGTGCGCCTTGCCGAGGGCGCCCAAGCGCTGTAGCGCTTGTTGACCGCCGTCGGTCAGGTGCAAAGCGTAGGAGCGGCGGTCGGGTTCGCCACGGCGGCGTTCGATCAAGCCTCGGTCCTGCATGGTGTCGACGAGAGTGACGAAACGGCTGGGCGGGGTGCCCAGCCGTGCGGCGTACGCCTGCTGGCTCAGCCCGGGCGTGACCGCGATCATGCGCAGGAGTCCGGCCTGCGCAGGCGTCAGGTCTAGGGGCCCGATGCGGGCGGCGAAGGCCGCAGCGGCATGCGCGCCTAGTTGCGCAAGCAGGAAAGCGGCACCGCCCCAGGACCGATCTGGTCCGTCGCTGGGTTTTGACACGGAGAGAATCGTATCACTTGGAAAACGATATACACTCGTATACGGTGTTCGGATGTACATCAATTAGGGAGTCGACATGTCTCGACCGCAGTCCGGCCCGCCGCTGATCGTCCCCGGCGTGGCCTTCACCGTGCTGACCATCGCCGGCATCGTGACCGCCGCAGGCGTTCCTCGCCCGCAGGCGCCCGGTTCCGAAGTGCTCGCTTACATACAGGACCACGCTTCGCCTATGCGGCTGTCGGCATTCCTGGCCGTTGGTGCCGCTGTCCCACTTGCCATCTGGAGCGCCGCGGCGTACCGGCGGCTGCGGGCGTTGGGCATCACCGCGCCAGGCTCGGCCATCGCCTTTGCCGGCGGCATGCTCGCCAGCGGCTTCGCGGCGCTGTCCGGCCTGATCGGCTGGGCCGCCTCCCGGACCGCAGACAGCGCGCCGCTGGCCTCGGCGCTGCGGGATCTCGCCTTCATCACCGGCGGACCAGGGTTCGTGGCGTTCTTCGGGCTCCTTTTAGCCGGGGTCAGCGTCCCGATGTTGCTGCTGCGCATGTCCCGGCCCGTTGCGATCGCCGGTCTGGTCCTGGCGCTGGCCGCCGAGCTGTCGACACTGACCCTGTTGACGCTCGATGCCGCGCCCACCCTGCCGATTGCCCGCTTCGGCGGCATAGCTTGGCTGATCACCGTCAGTCTGCTGCTGCCCACCAGCCGCCACCGCACCTCCGACACGACCGTGTCAGGCAAATCATGATCGCGTTGGTGACCGGCGGCACCGCCGGAATCGGCCTGCAGATCGCCGGCAAGCTGCGCGCCGCCGGAATGACCGTCCTGATCACCGGCCGCGATCAGCCCCGCGGCGCAGCCGCGGCGGCGGACCTCGACGCGACCTTCCTGCCCGCCGACCATCTGACGATCGCTGGCAATCTCGACCTGGCCCGGCGCGTACGTGAGCACGTACCGCGCTTGGATGTCCTGGTCAACAATGTTGGTGGCGGGGCGTTCACCGAACGGACCGTCACCGCAGAGGGCCACGAGGCCACCCTCGCGCTGAACTACCTCGGCCCGGTCGCCTTGACCCAGGCTCTGCTGCCGACACTCGTCGAAGACGCCCGCATCGTCCAGGTCGTGTCGAGCGCCTTCACCATGCACACCGACGACCCGTTCACCGAGCTGCCCACTTACACCGCGATCGCCGCCTACGCCCGCGCCAAACAACTGAACCTGCTGGCCACAATGAGCCTCGCCCGGCAACAGGTCGGCCACACCGCCGTCAACGCGGTCAATCCGGGCATGGCCTGGACCCCAGGCGTCCAGGCGCTCACCCCACAGGCCGTCCCCGCCTGGAGATACATCTGGCCGCTGGTCCGCATGATCCAGCGCCGCGCATCCCCGGAGAAGGCCGCCCGCGTCCCGGCGCTCCTCGCCCAGCGCCCCACCGGCACCGGCCAGCTCTACGAAAGCAATGGCAAGGTCAAGGCACCTCCGGCGCGACTGCACGACCCGGCGCTGCAAGACCGAGCCCGGCAAACCGTCGCCGACCTCACCGCATCGCGCCACATCGCCGACGGGCCTGCCGATGCCTGCGGCCCCACCCCCAAGGAGTAACCCATGCCACCCCAGTCCACGTCGTCCCGCCGCGAGCGTCCAAGCCCCGACCTCGGCCAACAACGTGACATCACCACACGGATTCTTCTCGCCGCCGGTGTCGTGGGTCCTGTCCTGTTCGTCGTCACCTTCACGGTCGCCGGTTGGCTCCGTCCCGGATACTCGGCAATGGCCAGTGCGGTCAGCGACCTGGGCGTCGGCGACAATGCATCGATCCAGAACGCCAACTTCCTGCTGTTCGGCATTCTGCTCATCGCCTTCGCCACTGGATTCCGGCGCGCCACAACAAAGATCATCGGACGTCGGGCGACATGGGGAGCCATCCTGATCGCGACGACAGGAATCGGCATGCTGGGCGCCGTCCTGTTTCCAGCCGCGCCTCCGACCGAGATACTCCACTTCCTCTTCGGGTTCCTCGTCGTTATCGTCTCGGCCATAGCGGTCGTCTTCTACCTCGGCCGCCAGTTTCGTCGCCTGCCCGGATGGCGTAACCTGTCCCGCTATTCCACATGGACCGGCCTGGCCGCAGTCGCGCTGGTACTTCTCACCTTTGTCGCGCTCAACCCTGCCTCGCCATGGGAGAAAGCCGGAATCGGCGGTCTCATCAACCGGCTACTCGCGGTGGAGATCTTCGCCTGGTACACCGTAACCGGATGGTGGCTGTCGCAATACGCCAGCCGCGGACGCGTCGTCGATCAGACCACAGCCACACGATGATCCTCTTCGAGCGGCTGGGGTTTAACGGACATCGGCCGCAGGCTGGGATGATTTAAGTCGGAACGAGTTGGCGACCTTCTGCCGCTAGATTCACTGCGCTTGCGGGTCCCAGGGGATGCACCAGCGTCCGTTGGCCCTGCGGGCGGGTACCTGTCCGTGGTTGAGCCAGTTGTAGATGGCGTCGGCGGGAATGCCGAGCGCGGTGGCGGCGTTGGGGGTGCCGGTGCGGGCGGCCAAGGTCGAGGGCATGCGGTCGAGGTTGAAGCGGCTGGAGGAACGGGGCTAGCTGACCGAAGGCTCCCCGGGGCTGTTTTCGGTGACTGAGCAGGTGGCCGCTCAGATCGCACGGTAGGTGGCCGGTGGCCGCCGGGGTGACATCACCGCCTCGTCACCGGCGGGGTGATTGCCGGGGGTCTTCCGCCGTCAGGTTCGAGGGTGCGAACCCACCCGAACCTCGCCGGAAGAAGAGCCCGTGGTGGAACCGTACGACACAGGCACGCCGGCCGGGGCGGCGCAGGTGGTCATCGGGCAGTCGTGGGCCTCCACACGCAGGAAGTCGTCGTCGCTCACTGCGGGATCGTTTCCGGGGTGTGTTTCACCCGTCACCCGTTCGCACCGACCTATGAAACGGCGCGCCCCGTGGGCAACGGCAGGTACCGCGGCACCCGTATTCGTCGGTTTGTCGTTTCACCTCGAGCCCGCCGCCTCAGCTGCATGCCGCGTGTGTATCCGGGTTTCGGTCCCCCCGCTGACGTGGGCGGCTTTCGCCGGATCCTGACCCGGTGTTCGGTCTGCGCCCACACTTGTGGGTACCGTGCCGTCCATGACTGAGAGCTCAGCTACTGGTGTCGAGGCGTTGCTCGGCGAGGAGATCCTCTCTCTCGCCGCCAGCACGTTCGTGGTGACGTTCACGGCTGTCGGACTGGGGCGCGAGCAAGCCCGGAACCGGGTGGACAAAGAGATCTACCGCCGGTTCGGGAAACCCCGCAGAGGCGACGACTATTACGCCTACCAGGCGGTCATTCTCCAGATCGTCCTGATCTGGGAGCAAGCTCGGATCGCGGCACGGGTCTACTCTGGCGGTCTGATCCTGCTCCCCGATGGCACCCGGCTGCTCGACGCCACGGACGCAGTCGACGAACTGCGCACCCTGCTCCGAGCCTGACGTCCAAGTCCCGGTACAAGAAGCCCGAGAACGTGCGGAAGTACTGCCGTCCCTCCCCAAAGGCGATCACAGAGGTCACCAGTCTGCTCCCGCCCAGCCAGATCGCCGCCGACGACTACCGCAGCCGCACCGCCTACAGCACCTTCCGCATGCGCCTGCTGCCCTCCGAGACCAAGCTGCTTCAGGAGGCCGGCGCTGACTTGCTCCACTTCAACGGCATCGACGAGCCACTGACCTGGCAGCCCACCTTCCGATTCTCCCCGGACCAGCTGGCCGCGCTGCCCGGACGAGATCCCAACAATATCGACATCGCCACCGTCCACCAGGCGTTCCTCCAGGAGAAGCTTCCTAGCCCCAAGAAGATCGCCACAGCCTGCGGACCCACGAGCGAGCACGTCCGCTACATCCTCGACGAGCACCCCGTCGACAGACCAATCCTGACCATCGGTCCCCGCAGCCGAGGAAACCGCCATGTCGGTGAGACAGATCTTGCGCCAGGCGCATGGACCTGGCGGGACAGGCCGATGTTCTGACCGGTGTTGGTCGCGTTCGGCTCCAGCAGAATCGCCTCGTCGGGCACGCCGAGTTCCAGCGCGTGCTCGCGGAGTGGACGGCCTCGCCGCGAGGGAAGCGGGCCGCCGTAGTGGGGCTGGTGGCACCGGAGAAGACAAGCAGCGGGAACCACCCTGCGCGGTACAGCTCGACCGCCGCACACGCGACGCCCAGATCGTGGCTGCCCAGGCCGATTGCCACATCGCACCGGCGCAGGTCGTGGTGCATCTGGTGGTAGTCCCTGGTGTGCAAGCCCGTGCCGCGCGGCTTCGCGTGCGGCACGGTCGAGGATCATCAGCCCATCATCCATGGTGGCCCGGTCGGAAAGCAGGATGTGCCCGTAAGCGGTCTCGAGCCGGACCCGCTGCATGGGCGCATCGGTGACGGCGGTGGCGCGGGCGAGGTCGATCAGGCGTAGCGCCTCCGAGAGGTACCCGGCTCCACGGTGGGCCAAGGCGAGTTTCTGGTGCGCGACAGACCAGTCCTCGGGCTCGCCAAGGCTCTTGAACTCGTGGATGGCGGTCGTCATCAGGCGGGCGGCGTAGTCGTTGTTGTCGTTCTTGCTCAGGGCTGTCCCGACCCACAGGCGGGCTCGCGTCCGGTCGCGTGGTGAGAGCCGGTCATCCACCGCCAGCGCTTCATACTCCTTGGCGGCCTCGTCCAGTTGGCCCGACATCTCGGCGACCACCGCCAGCGAAAGGTCGAGCTGGGCAATGCGGCGGGGGATGTCGATCTGGCGGTAGATCGAGCGAGCGTTGAGGTAGGAACGGCGGGCGGACAGGGGGCCGGCGACTGCGCCTTGATCGCGTTGGAGGTCGCCGAGCAGTGTCGTGGATCGTGCGAACAGGTACAGGCCCTTGTCGTCCAGAACGTGTGGGTTGTAGCGGGTGAGCCATCGGTTCAGCAGGTCGCCGGCGTAGCTGAAACTTTGGCGGCTGAGGGCGACCACGGCCCGGTCAAGGTCGACGGTCCATGTCTCGTAGTCCCAGGCCCGTGGCCCCACGCGTGTGACTCGCAGCCCTTGGTCCGTGTCCTGGCCGAGTTCCAGGAGCAGGGTCTCGAACCGCAGGTGGGTCGCCGAGTCCCCGCGAGCGAGCGCGGTGTCCAGGATGGCCTGGGTGTCGGGGCGTGGCCGAGTGGCGGGGCCGAGCTGGTCCCACTTCGCCACGGTGCGGGGAGCCACGCCGAGGTGCTGGGCGAACACCCGCACACTCATCCGCAAGGCAAGACGAAGTGCATGCGCAAGCCTCGGCCGCATACTCCAAGTGCGACTTACAGTACTTGGGGGCCGGTCGGGCCAGGAAACGTCGGTGAGAATCAGCAGCACCCAGAGGAGCAGACCGGTTCGGCGCCCGGAGCGTGGTCAATGTGGCCGTTCTTGGCGGGCTGCTTGCCCGGTAACGCGTCCAGGAGTTGTTCGTATCAGGTGGGCGGCCAGTGCCGTAGGGCCATGTCGGCCACCATGTGGAGGTCGTCGCGGGTGGCGCCACCGGCGGCCTGAACGGCGATGCCGTTGGCCACGGTCATGAGGTATCGGGCGAGCAGGCCGGGATCGGTCCCCGGCGGCAGGTCGCCCTCGTCGACGGCCCGCTGGAACCGCTCCCGTAGGAGCGAGATGCCGTTGTCGCGCCAGGCTGCCAACGTATCCCGGGCGCTGAGCCCGGCCTCGCCCGCCGCCAGGGAACCTTGGACGCCGAGGCATCCGGCAGGACAGCCGGGACTGGTGGTGGCTCGGACGGAACCGTTGAGGAACGCCGTGGCCACGTGCCACGCCGTCGGCTCCTCCAGGGCCCGGGGGACGTACGCGGCGGGGCCGTCGGTGTAACGCTGCAGGGCCTGGTGAAACAGGTCTTCTTTGCTGCCGAAGGCGGCGTACATGCTGGTCCGGCTGATGCCCATGGCGTTGGTCAGGTCGGTGAGGCTGGCGCCTTCGTAGCCCTGCTCCCAGAAGACCCGCATGGCCTGGTCGAGCGCCTTCTCGGCGTCGAAACCGCGTGGCCGGCCGATCGGCGCCTTCCTCTGGGTGTTCACGTGATCGATCATACCCCTTTTGTACCGAACGGTGCGGAACTGCTATCGTCCACTTCAGTACCGATCGGTGCAGATTTCTATCGAGGTGAGAGCATGGGACAGCTGGAAGGTAAGACCGCCGTCGTCACCGGCGGCGGAACGGGGATCGGCCTGGCCACCGCCATACGGCTGGCGGCCGAGGGCGCGCACGTCTTCATCACCGGCCGCCGAAAGACGGTCCTTGACGCGGCGGTGGAGCGCATAGGCCCAGCGGCGGTGACGGCCGTACCGGGCGACATCTCGGACCTGGCCGACCTGGACCGGCTCTATGCCGCGGTCCGGGCTCGAGGCCGGGGCCTGGACGTGCTGTTCGCCAACGCCGCCGCCGCGTCGTTCGCGACGCTGGAGCAGGTCACCGAGGAGCACTTCGACGAGACCTTCGGCGTCAACGTCCGGGGCACCTTGTTCACGGTGCAGAAGGCACTGCCACTGCTCAACGACGGCGCATCGGTGATCCTGAACAGCTCGGTGCGCGCCGGTGACGGTGTCGCCGCGTTCGGCGCGTACGCGGCCTCCAAGGCAGCGATCCGGTCCTTCGCCCGGACCTGGGCCAACGAGCTCAAGGGCCGGAACATCCGGGTCAACGCGATCTCCCCTGGCACCATCGACACTCCTGGACTCGACGGCGTGGTCGCGACGGAGAACACGCCCGTCACCAAGTCGGATTTCGCCGCGGCGATCCCACTCGGCCGGATCGGGCGCCCGGACGAGGTCGCCAATGTGGTGGCTTTCCTCGCTTCCGACCAGGGCAGCTTCTTCCTCGGCGCCAACTTGGTCGTTGACGGGGGCGAAGTGCACATCTAACGGGCGTTGTCCTGTCTGATCCCGGCCAATTGTTCGTCCTCGGCTTCGCCCCGGTGGATGTGGAAGGTCGGCGGCCTGCCGGTCTTGTGCCACTGGACGATGTAGTAGAACCGGTTACCGCTGATGTGGAAGTGGGCCACCGCCCGCGCAGTCCTCCGGGTCAGGCTTGCTGGACGAGCTTCTTGTGAGCCTCGGACATCCCCTCAGGTAGAGCGTCCCGCGATGGCAGCGACCGCAGCCGCCGCTCGGTCGTCCCGGTCTCCTCCAGTACGGCATCGACCAGCTCGAACGGCACCACCTGCGTCAACTCGCCCAGATGCCCCGGCGCGAAAACACCGCCGGCGACCTGGACCCTCCGCACAACCCCGACAACTACCGACCTGGCAGACTCGGGCAGCAACGAGACCTCGGCTCCGGGACGGATCTTTGGACGGACCACCCCGGCATAGCAGAGGTCTCGTCCCATGCCCGGCCCCGGCGCGCTGTGCCGACGATCACACCCTCAGCCCCTTGAAGAACCCCGAAGATCCTTAACTTCGCGGCATTGCTTGATCTACCGCCATAGACCTGTCAGCTCTATCGCGTGTTGAGGGTTATCGGCGTGATGGATACCTGGAATCGGTCGCCCATGGCGATCTTGAATGCGCCACCCTCCGAGCTGGACGACGGGGCTTCGTCCTCTCCTCATGGCAAGGGCCAGTTCGGAAAGCGTCCCCCACGAGCCGCCGACCACAATCACGGCGTCACCCGAGTTGACGATCACGTTGTTTCGAGCTTCGCCGATCCCTGTAGGAATGACGATGGTCAGGTCAGGGTTGATGTTCTCTCGGTCAGCGCGGGAGAGGATGCCCACAACCGTTCCGCCTGCGGCGTTCGCGCCTGCGGCGACTGCCGCCATGACACCTGTGTATCCGCCGCAGATCACTACCGCTCCATGTTCGGCCAGCATGCGGCCCAACTCGCGGGCATTGCGACGGTCATCGTCGGTGCAGTCACGTGGCCCGCATACCGATACCTGGATAGCCATCAAAGGTCTCCTACTCCGTGACTTCACTCAGGGAGCGCTGGTTGGCTCGGAGAAACGGCACGATGGGCGGTGAATAGATCAATGCGCTCTCTTAGCTCCAGAGCGAGCCTGCCGTGTGCATGTGGGGCAAGTTCGCCACTGATGCGCCGGATTCGTTGTACGACCGGGACTGTACGATGCTCCGGCGCAATGCTGAGCACCGGATCCAGCGCATCAGCGAACCCGTCAACTTCCCCTGACGCGAGATGAGCCGCCGCCAGGTCTATGCGCGCGGCGGCAAGCAGCTCTGCCCCCGATTCAGATGGGTCGGCTGTCAGGAACTGGATCGCCTGTTGTGCTTGCCGCGTCGCCTCGCGAAGGTCGTCGGCCTCCCCCATGGCGCAATACGCCTCGCTCGCATAATAGGCGGCTTTGCCGCGACTGAACTGGAACACCCCAGGTTCGTCAGCAGTCGACAGTTGATCGCGCGCATCGCGGGCAGCAGCGATGGCGTTGGGGAACTCGTGGAGGTCTCGAACCGCTGCCAGAGCCCTGGCCTCTTGGCTCGTCAGCCTGAGCATCGCCGTGCCGGATGTGGCGTGAGCACGACCGGTGTTGGCTATCTCAGCAGCACGCCGGTAGTCCCCACTCCAGTAGGCGACGTTTGATTGCACCCACCGGACGTAGGCGCGTAGTGGGTTGTCGTCTGTGAGTTCCGCGCACACCAGCGCCGTCCGGGCGTGCGTTTCGGCCTCATGCGGGTGGCCGAGGTCCGCACTGGCGTGCGCCAGAAGACCACATAGCTGACCGGCGGCACGGTACAGCCGCCGCTCCTGATCAAGAGGATGACGCTCGTCAAGGATCGAAAAGACTTCCGTCCGCAGGTCCGCGATGCGGCGGAACGCGAAGTACGGCGGACGGATGAGGTACTCGATCGCCAGCTGACGGACATCATCGTCAAGCTGATCAAGGACGCGTTCGTCAACCTGTCGAAAACGGCGAGCGAAACGGGCAGAATCATCGGCCACTTCTGTTATCTCCTCGTAAATACGCATCCCACCAGATTCCGAAGCCATCTGGCCGCGTGTCCGGGATTTCCCATTTGAGTAGCTATGGGGAGACCAAGGGTTCACTGACGCCACGATTGGCGGAGGGGCGAACAGCTCCGCTACCGGATAGCCGAACATCGTTTCTAGTACTCGACGACATAGGGGGCGCGGCTCACGCTTGACCTGTCCTGCGCACCAACGTTCCCATTGACGCTGGCTCGGGACGTAGTTGCTGCCGAAGCGCTCGGCGGTTGCGAGGAATTCGGCTAGAGCGTCGTCCGCTGCCCAATGGCGCTGAGCGACCAAATGGGCGAGCAGTGTCGCATGAGCCATCCCGCGCCTCCCGCTGACGATTGTTCCTCAGCCACTAGTAATGCCCATCACAAGCAGAAGCGCCAGGCCGAGGCCGGGTTACGTCGTCAAACGTCGGAAAGTGACGGTGTCGCGACGTGAATGGGTCGCGCAACCGACCGTCACAGTGAGTGACGCGCCCACTCGACTGGAAAGGCAGCCATGAACACGTACGGCTCGGCCCTAGAGGTAAGCACCATTTTCGGCGCGTGCGGCACAGCAAGGGAGACCTTCCTCGCCGAACTGGTCCTGCTCGGGGTCGAGTCTTCGGCGCCTCTTACCCGGAGATATATCGAACTCGCCTTGAATGTGGCAGAAAACCGGCATCTGGACGAAATACGCCTCGTTCTGACGGAGTTGGCGGCCAACGTCGTCCTGCACACCCGATGTGGGGCACCGGATGGACTGATCATCGTGGATGCGGCTACGCGAGTCTGGGAGGTGGCGCGGTGAGCGAGCGGTTTCTTGGTGAAGTCGTGTTGCGGGGGGTGGCGTATTCGGTGGCGGTGGCTCGTCACTGCGTCGGGGAGATGTTGGCGGCGGCAGGGCATCAGGTCGTGGAGGATGCGCGGCTGATCGTCAGCGAGTTGATCACCAATGCGCTGATCCACACCGCTTCGGGGCTGAATGGTGGGGTGGTGACGGTGGAGGTAGTCGCTGTTGATGTCGAGATCGTTCGCGTTGAGGTGACCGATGACGGGGCGGTCACGGTTCCTCGATCGCGGCTGTCCGGCGGTGACGAGTGTCACGGGCGGGGTTTGTGGCTGGTCGAGCGGGTCTCGCTCAGGTGGGGTGTGCGCTTGTTGGGGGCGGGGCAGCGCGCGGTCTGGGCGGAGACGTTCACGGGTCAGGCCGTGCCTGCCTGCGCTGGGAAAGATGTGACGATCGGGGCCGCGCACAGCGGGCGTCAGGTGGGGGGATGCGTTGGGTGATCAGTCAATGGTGGTTTCCCCCTCATTGCACGACACCGCATGTATCGGCCGTGCAGTCGCACTGCGACCAGTTGGCATGGAACCCTCCACGCGGGGGCGAGCTGGACGGCCGGGTTATGCAGTGGACCTGCGAGTGCGATGAGGTTTTTTACGAACTGATCGCGCTCGGCGGGTTGCGGTTCGTTCGCCGGGCGGCGCTCCGGAACGGGAAGGCCGTCATTCATGAGAGTGATCGCTCGTCCTTCCATGTGGCAAATGCCACATGGAGCGCTCTGCTTATGGGGTGCGCGAGATGACTGGAAGGCCATCGGGCGGGGCGACACCGGAGTGTCCTTCCTCCCGCCGCCAGCTCCCCATGAAACCTCGACAACAGAGTTAAGCACCCGCGTCGTCGTACCTGCCATGCGGAAGCGGTCGGAAGGAGGCCGGCAGTCTTGCCCGCGGTGCATAATTGGGCAATATTGGGTGAGCCGCGTAAAGTTGTTCATCGATAGCAAATAGACAGAAACATCTATGCCTGCTATGTCCCTATTAAAATGGGCGCGCCATGTCGCAGAGGATAAAGTGGTGCGCCCAAAATATTATCCTCAAGAGATGTCGCCTAATAGGAAGAAGAGAATGCACGACGGCCTCGCCGTTGGACGCTAGGATTTGTTGACGGCGCTGCAATGCCCCGTCAAGGCGCAACGGAAGGAGTCGCTGCACCAATGGCTGCTGGAGCATTCGCCAGATGGTGAATCGCGCGGGCAGATCAACCGAGCAACGCCTGCCGTTAGACCAGATCGCGCAAAGAAGGGATGCCTGCACTCATGACTCCAATGACGGCTACACCATGGGCCCTACAACTCGTCACTGACCGGCTTCCGGTAGGTCTTCCGCAGTACGCGACGGTAGCTCTGGACTCCTCGACCCAGATCGCGCGCTACTTCGACGCCGAGGGCCGGGTGGTGGAGTTGGCCAAGCACGGCACCAACAAGACGGTAGGCACCCCCTCGATGTCGGGTGGCGGCGACGGTAAGGACCCGCAACCGCAAACGCAGGACGACACCAACACCGACTACAAGTCAGACTGACCAGCATGTCCTCTACCGTTCTGGTCATCACCGCATTGGAGGACGTCACCGCAGACTGGGTCATCTCTGCGCTGAACGAGCGCGGGGTGAAGGTCGTGCGAGTGGACCCCGCCGACATCGGACCCGGCTTGACCTTCGACGCACGAATCAGTGCAGACGCACACGCGTGGAGTGGTCGGCTACGCACTGCGAGCCGCGAGGTTGAGTTGACGGAGATATCGGCGGTCTACTACCGGCGCCCCAGCCCCTGGCGATTCGATCACCTGCCTCAGCAGGAGTGCGACTTCGCCATGGCTGAGGCCCGACACGGACTCGGCGGCCTCCTGGCCAACCTGGCCAACGCTGCTTACGTCAATCACCCGTCGGCGATCACCCGCGCTGATTTCAAGCCCGCGCAACTCCACGTGGCCGCCCAACTAGGTCTGAACATCCCGCCCACTCTGGTCACCAACGACATCGATGCTGCTCGCAGGTTCGCCACTAAGCACGAGCCGATCATCTACAAGACCTTTCGTGGTCTGCCTTCATCAAAGGACGGTCGGGCCGGAGCGATCTGGACGCAGCGCGTGAATCCCGACGCCTTCGACGAAACGCTTTCGGTGACAGCGCACCTGTTTCAGGCTGAAGTCCCCAAGGTCGCGGACGCGCGAGTGACCGTCGTCGGTAGCCGTCTGTTCGCAAGCAGAATCGAAACCTCGGACGGCGTTCTCGACTGGCGGCGAGGCGACTGGGAGAAGCTGACGCATACTCCGATCGAGATCCCCGACCCGATCGCGGCAGCCTTGGGCAGCTATCTCGCTTCATTTGAACTGGTATTCGGCTGCTTCGATTTCGCCCTTACCGGCAACGGGGACGTACCCGAGCACTGGATTTGGGTCGAATGCAACCCGAACGGCCAGTGGGGGTGGCTGCCCGATGCGCCCGAGATCACCGACGCATTCGCCGACATCCTGCAGAAGGGAAGCGCGCTGTGACGGCGTCCAAAAGGCTTGAAGCCGACGCCACACGCCTGCGCGCACATCTGGCGCAGCTCCTCGCCGAGGAAGGCCAGCTCGCGGATCCGGCGTGGCGGAAAGCAGTGGAGACCGTGCCCCGGCACCGGTTCGTGCCGGGCTTCTATCTGGATGCCGATGAGCGTACCCAGGAGGGGCTGACCATCTGGCAGCCGGTCACCGCCGAGCGCGACTATGACAGGTGGTTGGCCGCCGCCTACTCCGACATCACTCTCATCACCCAATTCGACGGAGAAGAACCCGACTGGCAACACCCCGCCGAGCGATACGGCGGCGCTCCAACCTCCTCCTCCACCCTGCCGTCCCTCGTCGTGCGCATGTGGGAGGACGCCGACCTTGCGCAGGGACACAGAGTGCTGGAAATCGGCACCGGTACTGGATACTCCACCGCCCTGGCGTGCGAACGTCTCGGCTCGGACGCGGTGACCTCCATCGAGGTGGACTCTCACCGGCTCAACCAGGCCGCCGCAACGCTGTACAGCCTGGGCCACGTCCCCGATCTGGCCGTCGCGGACGGCCTGTACGGCTATTGGCCTTGCGCTCCCTACGATCGCATCGTGGCCGCCTGCTCCTTCCGCAGCGTCCCACCCGCCCTGATCGCGCAGACACGCCTTGGCGGCAAGATCCTGCTCACGCTGAGCGGGTGGCTCTACGGCTACGCCCGCGCTCTGCTGACTGTGTCGGACGCTGGGAGCGCAGAAGGGGTGCTCCTTCCAGGGACTGTCTCCTTCATGTCCGCCCGCGCGCACGCCGCCCCCGCCTTCGGCAATCCCGCACACTGGGGAAACGCCCTCACTGAACGGGGGCGGACGGCTCGACATAGCCCTCAACTGATCAACGCTGCGAGCGAAGAGGCGTTCCATCTACGGTTTCTCGCGCAGTGCGCCATTCCCAACGCCCAGATGATCACCATCGATGACACCACGCACCTCATCGACGTCGTCTCTGGCTCGGCCGCATCGCTCACTCCCAACGACGATGGCTGGCAGGTACGCCAGCACGGCCCGCTACTGCTCTGGGATGCCGTTGAGGATGCGATCGACACCTGGCAAAACGCCGGACGCCCGGACCAAACCGGGTTCGGGCTCACCGTCACCGGAGACGGCCAACGGGTCTGGCTCGGAGATCCTCGTGGGCCGAACTGGAGCTTGCCCGCTTAGGAACCACTCCGGAACTGGGGGGTACGTTTGTGCCTCCTGCATGACTCAGCCTCTCCTCGGTTTCGGGGAGAGGTCGTTTCCGTTTGGACCGACGAAGTTAGGTTCGGATCAGTTGCCGCCGAGGGCGGTCTGCTCCAACCAGCCGACCGGGCGGAGCGTTCTTGGAAGGCGGTCCGAGCGCAGCGAGGTCCTTCAGGGGGGCGGGCGTCAGCCCGCCTGGAAGAACGTCCGGAGCGAAGCGGAGGGCCGTTGTGGGCGGGTGGGCATCAGACGGCCGGCCACCGAATCGGGTAAGGGGTGGGAGAAAGAACGCCCGGAGCGAAGCGGAGGCCCTTTGAGGGCGGCAGCGCCGCAGTTAGCGCCCACGCGGCACCATCGACCCCTAATATCGCTCCTGTCCGTATAAGCCCCGATATCGGAGGAAGCAGTGGGCGACCCCGGGACCGAGAACACGTCAGGACGTGGCGGTCCGGTGACGCTGCTCGCGGATCGCTACCGGCTGCTGTCTCCACTCGGCCAGGGTGGCATGGGCATCGTCTGGCGGGCGGTGGACGAGCTGCTGCGGCAAGAGGTGGCCATCAAGGAGGTCCGGCTGCCACCGGATCTCGACGAGGCGTCCCGGACCGCCCTGGCCGAACGCACGCTGCGCGAGGCCCGGGCCGCGGCGCGGCTGCGTTCCCACCCGTCGATCGTCACCGTGCACGACGTCGTCCTCGACGGCGGCCGGCCGTGGATCGTCATGGAGCTGGTCCAGGGCCGTTCCCTCGACCGGGTCGTGCGCGACGACGGCCCGCTGCCCCCGCGCCAGGTGGCCTGGATCGGTCTCCAGATGCTCGACGCGCTCGGTGCCGCGCACGCGTCGGGCATCCTGCACCGGGACGTCAAACCGGCCAACGTCATGCTCACCGATGACGGGCGGGTGCTGCTGACCGACTTCGGGATCGCGACCGTCGCCGGAGACGTCGCGCTCACCCAGACCGGCCTGCTCACCGGCTCGCCCGGCTACATCGCCCCCGAGCGCCTGCGCGGCGAGCCGGACGGCCCCCTCTCCGACCTGTGGTCGCTCGGCGCCACGCTGTTCACGGCGGTGGAGGGCGGCCCGCCGTTCGCCCGCCCCAACCCGGCCGCCGTGATGGCGGCCGTCCTGATGCAGGAGCCCGCCCCCGCCCGGCTGGCCGGCCCGCTCGGCCCCGTGCTCGCCGCGATCCTGGAGAAGGATCCGGTACGGCGCTGCGCCCCCAACCAGGCGGCCGACTGGCTGAACGGCATCGCCCAGGGCGCCCCCAGCACCGACCCGGCCCTGCACCGCGAGCGGACCCAGGCCACCCCTGTGCCCAGGCGCAGCCGTCTGCCCCTCATCCTCCTGGGCGCCGGGCTGGCGGTCGTGCTGGCCCTGGCCGCAGGGGTGGTGGTCTTGGTGCGGGTCCTGCCGAACCTCAACACCACGTTCACGTTCAGCGAGTCGCTCGGCGACACCTCCACCCCGGCCCCGACGTCCGGCTCGACGGGGTCCGCCCGGGCGCTGTTCGCGCGTGACTTCGAGGCATGCGGCCTGCTGACCAACGCCCAGGCGCGCTCGCTGCTCGGCGGTACGGTGAAGCGCCAGTTTCAGACCGCTTCCGCCTGCATGTGGACCAGGCCCGACAACGGCGCGTTCGTGAGCGTCACGGCGAACCGCCTGGCGGATGTCTCGGCCGCGCGCATCTCCCAGCAGTACACGGTCAAGACCATGAAGGAGGAACCGAAGCGCAACCCGGGGACCAAGGTCCGCAAGGGCCCGGCCGTCGGCGACGAGGCGTTCAGCTACACCCGGGGCGAATCCATCGTGGGGACGATCTACCGGACCCAGATCTCGTTCCGCGTGTCGAACGTCTGGGTGATCATCTACCACACGGGCCGGCAACCGGGATTCGCCACCGCCGATCGGACGGCCAAGCTCGTCGTCAAATCCATCAACCGGCATCGCTAGTCTCAAACCCATGGCGATCAGGAACTCGCACTGCTCCTTCTGCGGCACGGCGTACCCCCCGGACCAGTCCTGGCCGCGCACCTGCGCCGGCTGCGGCAACACCGCCTACCTCAACCCGCTGCCGGTCGCGGTGCTGCTGCTGCCGGTGGACGACGGCCTGCTGGTGGTCCGCCGTGGCATCGAGCCGCACCGGGGCGAGCTCGCCCTGCCCGGCGGGTTCATCGACGTGGGCGAGAGCTGGCAGCAGGCCGCCGCCAGGGAGCTGTACGAGGAGACGGGCGTCGGCGTCGAGGCGGACCGGGTCCGGCTGTTCGACGTGCACAGCGCTCCTGACGGCACCCTGCTGGTCTTCGGCCTGGCGCCACGGACCATCTCGGCCGCCCTGCCGCCGGTCGTGCCGACGGCAGAGACCATGGAGTGGCTGGTCATAGACGGGCCGCGGGAACTGGCGTTCCCGCTGCACACCGGGGTCGTCTCCGCGTACTGGGAGCGGCGCTCAGCCTTTCACTGATCCGGCGAAACTGAAGGAACCGGCGAGGTACTTGTTCACGGCGACGTAGAGGACCACGGCCGGGGCCGTGTAGATGATCGAGAAGGCGGCCAGCTCACCGTAGGCGACCTGCCCGTACTGCGAGAAGAAGGTGTAGATGGTCACCGCCGCCGGCTGTTTCTCCGGCGTGTCGAGCAGGACGAACGGGGCGAAGAAGTTCCCCCACTGGCCGACGAAGACGAAGATGGCGACGACGGCCACCCCGGGCGCCATCAACGGCCCGACGATCCTCAGCAGCGACTGCACCCAGCCGGCCCCGTCGACCCAGGCGGACTCCTCCAGGCTCACCGGCACGCCGTCCATGAAGTTCTTCATCATCCAGATGGAGAACGGCAGCGAACTGGCGGCCAGGAACAGCACCATGGCCGGCACCGACCCGTACAGGTTGAACCGGAAGAACATCGAGTAGACCGGCACCATGATCGCCGTGACCGGCAGGCCCGTGGTGAACAACAGCGTCAGCATGAAATGCCGTTTGAAACGCAGGGTGTAACGGGAGAGCGGGTAGGCCGCGAGCCCGGCGACGATCACGGTGAGGATCGCGGTGCTGCCGGAGATGAGGATCGAGTTGATGATCGGGTGGTAGACGGTCTCCCAGGTGAGCACCGCGCTGAAGTTCTTGAGCGAGAACTGGAAGGTCGGCTGCGCGGCGAGGTTGGCGTCGGGTTGCAGCGAGGCGAGGATCACCCACAGGAACGGGCCGAGGAAGGCCAGCGCGATCACCGCGAGCGAGACGAGTGCCGCGCCACGGGCGGCCAGGCGCGTCATCAGGTGTCCACCTTGATCAATCGCAGGTACACGAGGGAGAACGCCGCGCCGATGGCGAGCATCACCAGGGCCATCGCGCTGCCGTAGCCGATCTCGAAGTAGCGGAACGCCTGCTCGTACATGTAGAGCGGGGTGGTCTGGCTGGCCGTGCCCGGGCCGCCGCCGGTGAGGGCGTAGATCAGGCCGAAGCTGGCCAGGGTCTGCAGCGTGATCAGCATGAGGTTCGACAGGATCGAGCGGCGGATCAGCGGCAGGGTGATGTGCACCAGCCGCCGCCAGGTGCTCGCCCCGTCCACCGCCGCCGCCTCCAGCAGCTCTCCCGGTACGTCCGAGAGCGCGGCCGAGTAGACGAGCATGGAGAACGCGGTGCCGCGCCACACGTTGGCCAGGATGATCGCGATCATCGGCGCGGTGAACAGCCAGTCCTGGGAAAGGCCGAGGGCGCCGAGCGCCTCGTTGAGCGTGCCCTCCTCGGCCAGGAACGAGTACCAGCACGCCGCCGCGACCACCTCGGGCACCACCCAGGCCGCGATGACGACACCGTTGACCACGCTCCTGACCACCCTTCCCCGTCCCCGCTGGAGCAGCGCGATGATCAGGCCGAGGGTGTTCTGCCCGATGACGGCCGAGCCGATCACGAAGACGAAGGTCAGCAGGAGCGAGTTGCGGAAGTCCTCGTCGCCGAACATCTTGACGAAGTTGTCCACCCCGATGAACCGCGAGTTCACCGACGCGGCGCCGGTCAGCGTCTCGTTGGTGAAGGCGATGTAGACGCTCCACAGGATGGGCCCGACCATGAAGATCACGAACAGTATCAGGGCCGGCCCGAGCGGCAGCAGCCAGCGCAGCGTGCGCCGGGCCCGCCGGCGCGGCTCCCCCTTCCCGGGGGAGCCGGCCAGCCGTGGCGGTGTCACGGACGTGACGGTCATGAGCCGGAGATCACCTTGTCGGGGCCGCCGACGACGCCGGGCAGCGCGTCGGCGTAGTCCTTGGCCGCCGCGTCCGGCGCCTTGGAGCCGGTCGTCATCGCCTCCATGACCTTCTGCACCTCGGCCGAGACCTTCGGGTAGACCTCGTACGCCGGGCGGTAGTGGGTGACCGAGGCCAGGTCGGACCAGAACTTCACGCTCGGGTTGTCAGCGGAGTACTTCGGGTCGGCGGCCACGTCCTTGCGGGGGGCGAGGTCGCCCGTGCCGACGGAGTACAGCAGCGTGTTCTCCTTGTTGGTCGCCGTGGAGATGAAGTCCCACGCGTCCTTCTTGTCCTTGGCGTACGAGCTCATCGCCATGACCCAGCCGCCCGACATGCTGACCGCGCCGGGTGCCTCGCCGTTCTGGGTCGGCATGGGGGTCCAGCCCATCTTCTCGGTCCACTGCGGCCACGGTTTGGTGCTGGTCGGCTTCCAGGCGGCCGCCATCCAGGCTCCGTCGAGGTCGATGCCGAGCTTGCCGTTGGGGAACCAGTCCTGCCCGATCTTCTCCCCCAGCTTGGGGTTGAACGCGTCGGCCTGCTTGGGGCCGAGGTTCTCGCGGTAGATCGTGTTGATGAAGCCGAGCGAGTCGGTGAAGCCCTTGCCGGCGGCCACCCACTTCTTCTGGGTGTCGTCGTAGAGGGTGCCGCCGGGGGTGCCGTAGAGCAGCATCTCGAAGCCCTGCATGGTGGCGGCCTCGCCGTGCGGCTTGGTGGAGTACATGCTGAAGGGGACGACTCCGGGGACCTTCTGCTTGATGGCGCGGGCCGCGGTCAGCACGTCCGCCCAGGTCTTGGGCTCCCACGGCGTCTGGATGCCGGCCTTGGCGAAGATGTCCTTGCTGTACCAGAGCCCTCGGGTGTCGGTGCTGATCGGGACGCCGTAGATCTTGTCGTCGGGGCCCTTGGCGGCCTGCTTGACCGAGTCGGGGTACTGGGCGGCCCAGTCGGGCCAGGTCTTCAGATAGTCGTCGAGCGGGGCGAGCTTGCCGGCGGCGACGTCGGCGTTGACCTGGAACGTGTCGTGGAGATACACGTCCGGAGCCGATTCGGCCGAGCGGTTCAGCAGGGCGAGTTTGGTGTAGTACACCTCGTTGGTGCCCTGGACCGCGGTCAGCTTGATCGTCACGCCCTTGTGCGCGGCCTCGAACTGCGTCTTGGCCTGTTTGAGCATCTTCTCCAGGTGCGGCCAGGAGGGTTCCACCCGGTAGAGGACCTCGATCTCCTTGGCCCCGCTGCTGCTCTTGTCCTGCGTGTCCGCACCACACGCTGTAGTTGCTACCGCGACTGTCAGGATCGAGGCCACCATCGCTCGTCTCATCGGACTCCTATCTCGCCGATCCCCGAACGCGTTAACTGGGTTGACGAGACGGTAAATCTTTTTGATTTATTAAGTCAACGATGGAAGCCCCGAAGACACCGGGAGCCATACATGCAAATGGGGACAAATCTCCCTAAAGTGGGACACTTTAATCGTGCGGTCGTGCTGGAGGCGATCCAGGTTTCGGACGGCATCAGCCGTGTCCAGATCGCCGGGCGGGCCGGGCTCACCGCGCAGACCGTCTCCGTCATCGTGCGCCGGCTCCTCGAGGAAGGTCTCGTCATCGAGGACGGCTCGCTCCCGTCCCGGGGCGGCAAGCCGCGCACGATCCTGCGGGTGGATCCCACCGCCGGATACGCCGTCGGCATCCACTTCGATCCGGGCGAGATCTCGTACGTGCTGGCCGACCTCGCGGGACAGCCGGTCGCCAAGCTCCACGCCGCCGTACGCCCCGGTCCGGCGCCCGACGCGGTCATCCGCCAGATGGCCCGCACGGCCCGCAGGATGCTGCGCGAGGCGGACGTGCCCGACCACAAGGTGCTGGGCATCGGCCTGGCCTGCCCCGGCCCGCTCGACGCCGACGGCATCATCAACGTCCCGCCCCGCCTGACCGGATGGGATCACGTGCCCATCAAAGGCCTGCTGGAGGAGTACGCCGGCTTCCCGGTGACCGCCGACAACGACGCCACGGCGGCGGCGATCGGCGAGCGCTGGGCCGGTGTGGCCCGTGCCACGCCGAGCTTCGCCTACCTGTATCTGGGGACCGGCATCGGTGGCGGGCTGTTCCTGGACAACCAGATCTACCGCGGCCGTTCCCTCAACGCCGGCGAGTTCGGCCACATCACGGTGGCTCCCGAGGGTCCTGACTGCTACTGCGGCAACCGCGGCTGCGTCGAGGCGGTCTGCTGCCCGAGCGCGATCGAGGAGACCGTACGGGCGCGCCTGGCCGGGGGCGCCGAGAGCACGCTGACCGCCGAAGGGCTCGACCACGCGGCGATCTGCGCGGCGGCCGCGGCCGGCGATCCCCTGGCCGGTGCGGTCATCGGCCAGGTCGCGGCCCGGCTCGCCGACGCCGCCGTGAGCATCGTCAACATGCTCGACATCGACCTGGTGGTGCTGGGCGGGCCCGCCATGCGCGAGGTCGCTCGCGTCTACCACCAGGTGGTGGCCGCGGCCGTGGCCACCCGGCCGCTGGCCCGCCGCCTGCACACGGTCCAGGTCGAGCTCTCCCCCATCGCCGTCGACGCCGCCGCGATCGGGGCCGCCTCCCTGGTCTTCCACGCCACCTACGCGCCTCGGCTCAGCACGTTGCTGAACCGGTGATCTCGTACGGTGCGTGCGCGGACGACGTGGCCGGCGCGGATCTCCACGTCGAGCAGCGCCACGTCGTC
This sequence comes from Nonomuraea sp. NPDC049141, assembly GCF_040648415.1. Lineage (NCBI taxonomy): Bacteria > Bacillati > Actinomycetota > Actinomycetes > Streptosporangiales > Streptosporangiaceae > Nonomuraea > Nonomuraea sp. NPDC049141. Next base: position 278,888 of record NZ_JBEZDR010000003.1, on the reverse strand, counting down.
GAGCGGGCAGCTCAGGGCGAACGCCGTGTCGTCGAACCGTCCCGCCTGGCGCTCCCATTCGAGCCTGACCACGGCGTCGGCGGCGGATTCGGGCGACGGTACGAGCTGGGGGTCCACGGGGCGGCCCCACGGCGCGTTCACGCCCTCGATCCGTGCCAGGTAGAGCCGTCGGACCCACAGCGGCGTGGCGAGTTCGGCGAGCACGGCCAGCGCCGCCGCCTCGTCCGCCACCACCACCTCGGCCCCCTCACCGAGGGCGGCCTGCGCGGGCGCGAGGGGGTCGACGCACAGGACGATTTCTGCACGGCCATCGGGCGCCGGGACCGGCAGCCGCCCTGAGGGGCGCGCCGGGTCGAGCGGGGCGATCGCGCCGGACGACGCGGAGCATACTGCCCCGACCAGCTCGCCGAGCGTGGCACAGACCACGGTGCCCCCGGTGGGCCGGGCGACGAGCCAGCCGCCGGTGGAGGGTGAGACCCGCAGCCCGGGCGACGGTCGCACCCGGGTCACCGCGCGGGCCACCGCCGCGCGGGCGGCCGGCCCGGCGACCCAGGGACGCGCCCAGTCGACGTCGCCGCGCTCACCGCACGCGCCGCACATCAGCCGTTCCCCCTCGGCCCGCTCGCGCCGCACATCAGCCGTCCCTTCTCCTCGTTCAGCCCGCGAGGCCCCGGGCCGCAATCCACAGGGCCGCAATCCGCCGGTCCTCCATTACGGCATGACGTCGCCCGAGTTGGGGCCGAGGGTCTGGCCGACGTAGAGGTTGCCGCCGGGGTCGCTGGCGAGCAGGACCGCCGTGGGTGCGATCTCCTCCGGGCGGCCGAAGCGGCCCAAAGGCAGCTCCGCGCGCTTGGCGGCCTTCCACTCGTCGGTGATCCCGGCGACCATCGGGGTCTCGACCGGGCCGGGCGCGATCGCGTTCACCAGTACGTTGTGCTCGGCGACCTCGAGCGCGAGCGACTTGGTGAGCCCGATCACCCCGGCCTTGGCCGCCGCGTAGTGGCTGAGCGAGCGGCCGCCCTTGATGCCGAGCTGGGAGGCGATGTTGACCACCCGCCCCCAACGCCGCGAGACCATGTGCGGCACGACGTACCGGCAGCAGAGGAAGACCCCGGTGAGGTCGACCGCGATCGTCTCCGACCACACCCGCGGGTCCATCTCCACCAGCGGCGCCTCGGTGAGGATGCCGGCGGAGTTGACCAGGACGTCGATCCGGCCGAAGCGGTCCATCACGGTGGAGACGGCCGCGGCGACGGAGCCGGGATCGCTGACGTCCACGGTGACATGCCCGGCCGCGCCCATGACGGTGGCCGCGCGCTCGGGGGACAGGTCGGCGAGTACGACCTCGGCGCCCTCGCGGAGGTACGCCTCGGCGATCGCGCGGCCGATGCCGCTCGCGCCACCGGTGACCAGGGCGGTCCGGTGTTCCAGGGCAGGCATGGGTTCCTCCTCAGGCGGGCATGCGGACGGTGAGCCCGCCGTCGACGACGATGTTCTGGCCGGTGATGTAGCCGGCGTCGGCCGAGGTGAGGAACCGGATGACGGAGGCGATCTCCTCGGGCCGTCCCACCCGGCCCCACGGGATGTCCCGCCCGGCGCGGGCCAGGCCGTCGGGGCCGAGCGAGTTCACCGGGTCGGACGACTGCGGGGTGACGATGAGGCCGGGGATGACGGAGTTGACGCGGATCTGCCGGGGGGCGAGTTCCACCGCGAGGCTCCGGCACAGCCCGAGCACCCCGGCCTTGGCGGCGGCGTAGTGGGCGTGCTCGCCCCAGCCGTACACGCCGCCCGCGATGGAGGAGACCGCGACCATCGCGCCGGCGCCGCTCATCCGGGCCGACGCGGAGCGCAGGGTGCGCAGCACGCCGGTCAGGTCGACCTGCAGCATGTCGTCCCAGGCCGCGTCGGTGAGCTCCGCCAGCGGGGCTCGGCGCAGCACTCCGGCGTTGGCCACCGCGATGTCGAGGCGGCCCCACTCGTCGACCGCGCGCTGGGCGAAGGCCTCGACCTGCGCGGCGTCCCGTACGTCGACCTCGTGCACCACGCCCGCGCCGCCGGCCTGTTCGACCTGCTTGAGGGTCTCGGCGGGGTCGTGCGGGTCGCCGGGGTAGGTGCCGATGACCGTACGAACGCCGTGGGCGGCGTACGACACGGCCAGCGCGCGGCCGATGCCGCTGGCGGCGCCGGTGATGACGGCGACCCGCCCGCCGGTGTCGAGGGGAGTCACAGCGCGGGCACCTTCCGCGCACCGAACATCACGAATCCCGACAGGAACGTGCCCAGCGCGCCGACCAGCAGGGCGCCCTGGTTCCAGTCCGAGCCCGCGACGAGCATCGCCGTGATGATCGCGCCGGCCGCGATGGCGCCCGGCTGGCTGATCGCGTTGATGAACGAGGTGCCCGTGGCGCGGCAGCGGGTGTCGTAACACTCACCCATGTAGAACAGCATCGCCGAGTACGGCCCCACCAGGAAGAACATGCCCAGCGAGTAGAGCGCGACCACGGCGACCGTGCCGCTGGCGACGAGGAGCATGAGCGCGAAGATGACGCCGGACGCCATCCAGCCGAACGCGATCACGTTGCGCCGGCCGAACCGGTCCCCGGCCCAGCCGTGGAAGACGTAGCCGAGGTAGCCGATCGCGTTGATCACGATGAACATCAGCAGCGAGTTGGTGAAGCCGACGTGCTTGCCCTGGGTGAGCACCGTCGTGCCGAGCACGCTGAACACCTGGATGCCGAACCAGTTGACGAACCAGGCGAACCCGAGGACGAGCGTGTTGCGCAGCGCGGACCCACGGAAGATCTCCTTGAACGGAGCCGACTGGCTCTCGGACACGCCGTACTCGCGGGCCAGACCGGCCGCCTCCTCCGCACGGCCCTCCTTGCGCATCCGGTCGATCTTCTGCTGCAGCTCGAACTGGGGCGTCTCGCGCAGGCCGCGCCGCAGGAGCGCGATCACGATGGCGGGGAACGTCGCCAGCAGGAAGCAGCCCCGCCAGCCGACCAGCGGGAGGAAGACGGCGATGAAGGCCGCGGCCAGCAGCACGCCGAGCGGCCAGCCGCCCTGGACCAGGCTGTAGATCAGCCCCCGGCGCTTCTTGATCTTCTCGTCCTCGGTGACGGCGTAGATCTCGTTGAGGTACGTCGCGTTGACCGACTGCTCGGCGAGTCCGAGCCCGCCGATGGACCGGACGCCGACCAGGTAGGCGGCGTTCATCGTGGCGGCCGACACCGCGGAGGCCAGTGCCGTGCCCGACACGGTGAGGATCATGCCTTTGCGGCGGCCCAGCCGGTCGACCAGCGGCCCCACCCCGAGCACGACGACCGCGGTCCCCACCGAGATCAGCGTGGAGATCAGGGACGCCTCCGCCTGGGTCCACTTGAACTGGCCGGAGATCTCCGGCAGGAGCGTGCCGAACATGATGTAGTCGTAGACCGCGAAGATCCAGGCGAACAGCGCGATCACCGTGGCCTTGCGCGTCTGCCGTACCCCGACGCGAGGGAAGGGCCGGGTGCCGGTTTCCGGGACGCCCGAAGAGGTCGTTGTCATGGAGATGCCCTTTCGGAGAAAGAGATTGGGGGGCGTTCGCGCGTGCGTCATCGCCGGACCGGCATGAAGGGCGCGGGGCCGTTATCGGGGTGAGCGGGCCTTGAAGTCGTCGGCGATCTCGTCGAAGGTGGCCCAGCGCACACCCTCGTGGCCGTTGATGTACTCGATGAGCCGCTCGTGCATGAGCAGGCTCTGCGGCCGGCCCGAGACGTCGGGGTGGATGGTCATGGTGAAGACCGCGTAGTCCGATTCGCGGTACACCCAGTCGAACTGATCCCGCCACATCTCTTCGAGGTGGCGCGGGTTGACGAAGCCGTGGCTGTTCGGGCTGGCCTTGACGAACATCATCGGCGGGAGGTCGTCGAGATACCAGTTGGCGGGGATCTCCACCAGGTCGGTCTCCTGGCCGCGCTCCAGCGGCTTCATCCACTCGGCCGCCGGGCGGGAGTAGTCGATCTTCGTCCAGGAGTCCCCGACCCGGACGTAGTACGGGGTGAAGTCGTTGTGCATGAGCGAGTGGTCGTACTTGATGCCCCGCTCCAGCAGGAGCTCGTTGGTGACGGGCGAGAACTCCCACCACGGGGCGACATAGCCGGTCGGCCTGCTGCCGGAGTACTTCTCGACCAGGTCGATGCAGTGGTCGAGGATCGCGCTCTCCTGGTCGCGGCTCATCGCGATCGGGTTCTCGTGCGAGTAGCCGTGCACGCCGACCTCGTGACCGCCGGCCACGACCATGCGGGTCTGGTCGGGGAAGGTCTCGATGGAGTGACCGGGGATGAACCAGGTGGTCCGCAGGTCGTACTTCTCGAACAGGCGGAGCAGCCGCGGGACGCCGACCTCGCCGGCGAACAGCCCGCGCGAGATGTCGCACGGCGAGTCCTCCCCGCCGTACGAACCCAGCCAGCCCGCGACGGCGTCGACGTCCACGCCGTACGCGACGAGAATCTCCTTGGGCATGGTCACTTCGTCCTTTCGATCGGAGTGGGGTTCCAGGTCCGCGAGCGCAGCTCCGCGCGTACGCGGACCGGATCCCGGTGGCAGCCGAGCAGCGCGCTGAGCAGGACGCGGGCCTGCGGTGAGCGCAGGGTTCCGGTGGGGATGGCACCGGCCTCGACGAGATCCGCGCCGCCGCCGTTGCCGTACAGGGCGGCGACGGGCCCGGCGTCGACCCGGGTGGACAGGGCGACGACGACGCCGGCCTCGGTGATCCGGGCCACCTCGTCCCTGATCCGGGGGTTGGCGTTGCCGGCCCCCAGCGCCTGGAGGACGACCCCGGTGGCGCCCGCCTCGACCACCGCGCGCAGCGCGGCCTCGTCGCAGCCCGGGTACAGGGCCACGATGTCGGTACGGACTCCGTCGAGGTCGAACGCGTCCAGGTCGAGCGGCTTCGCCCGGGCGGGCGTCATGAGGATGTTCACCTGGCCGTCGCGTACGCGCCCCAGCGGCCCGCTGTCCGGCGCGGAGAACGCCGACGAGGCCAGCGTGTGGGTCTTGCGGGTGCCGGAGGCGGCGAAGATCTGGCCGTCGAAGCCGATCAGCACGCCCAGCCCGCAGGCCCGGCCGCCCGCCGCCACCGCGATCGCGTCGGCGAGGTTACGCGGGCCGTCGCCGTCCGCCGCGTCGGCCGGCAGTTGCGCGCCCGTGAACACGACCGGCCGGGGATCGTCGTGGAACAGATCGGCGAGGTAGGCGGTCTCCTCCATGCCGTCGGTCCCGTGGGTGACGACCACGCCGAGCACGTCAGGATCGGTGAGCGCCTCGCGGGTCCGCGCCGCGACCTCGCGCATGTCCGCGAGCGTGAACAGGTAGCTGCCCGCGCACAGCACGTCCATCCCGTCCAGTTCCACCCCGGGATCGACCGGGAGGCGCCCGAGAAGCTCGCGCACCCGGTCCTGGGCGAGACCCACTCCTTGCCCGTCGCGACGGGTGGCGATGGTCCCTCCCGTGGACAGGACGATGACCTTGGACACTCGCTGGCCTCCTCATTACCCAAACGTTTGCGCCAAACGTTTGGTAGCATCTGACCTGCGCCTACGAGATGTCAAGAACTTCACGTTAAAATCAAGAAAACCCAGCCAGCGGAAGCCGAGGGACATTGGCTGCGAAGAGGGCGCGACCGGTGACGCTGCAGATGATCGCCGACCAGCTCGGCCTGCACGTCTCCACGGTGTCGCGAGTGCTGCACGCGAAGCCCGGCGAAGGGCTGAGAGCCGCGTCGAGCCCCACCGTCGAGCGCGTGCGCAAGCTCGCCGACGAGCTCGGCTACCAGCGCAATCCCCACGCGATGAGCCTGCGCACCCAGCGGAGCAACCTGATCGGCGTGCTGGTCCCCCGGCTGTCCGACGTGGTGCTGGCGACCATCTACGAGGGCATCGAGGAGGCCGCAGCCGAGCTGGGCCTGTCGACGTTCGTCATCAACACGCGCGATCAGCCCGACGTCCAGCGCGCCCGGACGGAGATGGTCCTCGGCCGGCGCGTCGACGGCATGATCTTCGGCGACGCGCACGCGGATTCCGGCTTCCTGGACGAGGTCGCCGCGCGCGGCGTCCCGTTCACCCTGGTCAACCGGCGGGCGGGGCAGCATCCGGCGGTCGTCTGCGACGACTATCTCGGCGGCCGGATGGCGGCGGAGCACCTGCTGGAGCTCGGGCACGAGGAGGTGGCGATCGTCGCCGGCGAGCCGTACGCGAGCACCGGCATCGACCGCACCGGCGGCTTCGTCGAGAGATTCCGCGAGGCCGGGCTGCGGATCCCCGGCCACCGGATCGTGCATTCACGCTTCGACGCGCGAGGCGGTCGCGAGGGGACCGAACGTCTCCTCGCGACGGGCCCGCTTCCGTCAGCGCTCTTCGTGGTGAACGACTTCGGCGCCATCGGCACGATCGGCGCGCTGCGCGACCACGGGCTACGGGTCGGCGCGGACATCGCGGTCGTGGGCTTCAACGACACGCCGCTCGCCGCCGAGCTGCCGGTCCCGCTCACCTCGGTCCGCTCGCCCATGCACGAGATGGGCCGCCGCGGGCTTCACCAGCTCGTACGGGTCCTCGAAGGCGAGCCAGGCGAGACCGAGCTGCTGCGTCCGGAGCTCATCGTCCGCGCGTCGAGCGACCCGGAGCTGTACGCCGGCCTCATGCGGAAGATGGCCACGACCTGAGAGCTAGAGGACCTTGCTGAGGAAGGCTCGGGTCCGGGGGTTCTGCGGGTTGTCGAGCACCTCCGCGGGCGGCCCGGTCTCCACGATGACGCCGCCGTCCATGAACACCACCCGGTCGGCCACCTCGCGGGCGAATCCGACCTCATGGGTGACGACGATCATGGTGAGGCCGTCGTTGGCCAGGCCCTTCATGGTGGCGAGCACTTCGCCCACGAGCTCGGGATCCAGCGCGCTGGTCGGCTCGTCGAAGAGCATCAGCTTGGGCTCCATGGCCAGCGCGCGGGCGATGGCGACGCGCTGCTGCTGCCCGCCGGAGAGCTGACGGGGGTAGCTGTTCGTCTTGTCCGCCAGGCCCACCCGCTCCAGCAGAGCGAGCGCGCGGGCACGGGCCTTCGCGCGTGATTCGCGGCGCACGCCGACGGGCGCCTCCATGATGTTCTGCACCACGGTGAAGTGCGGGAACAGGTTGAACTGCTGGAAGACCATGCCGATCTCCCGGCGCTGGCGGGTGATGTCCCGATCGCCCAGGTGGTGCACCCGGCCGCCGGAGTCACGGAAGCCGATCAGCTCGCCGTCGACGTGGATGGCGCCGCCCTCGATGGTCTCCAGGTGGTTGACGCACCGCAGGAACGTCGACTTGCCCGACCCGGAGGGGCCGAGGATGACGACGACCTCGCCCCGCTCGACGGTCAGGTCGATGCCTTTGAGCACCTCCAGATGGCCGAAGCTCTTGCGGACGGCCCGGGCGTGCACCATGGGCATGCTCATGATGGCGTCTCCTCGCGGGTCGGGGCCGGCGCGGCCTGCCGCCGCCGGAACATCAGGAAGCTCCAGAAGCTCTGGGGCGCGTTCCGCGTGGCGCCGCGCGCGTAGTGGCGTTCGATGAAGGACTGGCCCACGTACAGGATCGACGTGATCACCAGATACCAGACGCAGGCCACGATCAGCAGCGGGATGGTCTGGAAGGTGCGGTTGTAGATCGCCTGCACGGTGTACAGCAGGTCGGCGAGGGCGATGACGCTGACCAGCGAGGTGGCCTTCAGCATGCTGATGACCTGGCTGCCGGTCGGCGGCACGATGAACCGCATCGCCTGCGGCAGGATGATCCGCCGGAACGTGCGCCCGCGGCTCATGCCGAGCGCCGACGCGGCCTCGGTCTGGCCGGGGTCGACGGACATCAGGCCGCCACGGATGATCTCCGCCATGTACGCGGCCTCGTTGAGCCCAAGACCGAGGATGGCGGCGAGCAGCGGCGTGATCAGCTTGTTGGTGTCGGCCGTGAGGAACTCCGGGCCGAACGGGATGCCGAACGAGATCTGCGGCATCAGGGCGGACAGGTTGTACCAGAGCACGAGCTGCACCAGCACCGGCGTACCACGGAAGAACCAGACGTAGAGCCCGGAGACGATCCGCGCGATCGGGTTCTGGGAGAGCCGCCCCATCGCGACCAGCACCCCGCCGATCACGCCGACGGCCATGGCGATCACGGTCAGGTAGAGCGTGGTGATGATGCCCGCCCCGATGACCTGGGCGTTGAAGTAGCGGGCGACCACGTCCCACTTGAAGTTGGGGTTGGTGACCAGCAGGTTCACCAGCTGGGCGGCCAGGATCAGCAGGATGATCGAGGCCACCCAGCGCAGCGGGTGCCGCGTCCGCGCCGCCCCCGCGACGTCCACCTCGGGGGGCGAGTGCCGCTCGGTGGCGGTCGTCACTGCTTCGCCAGGTTCACGCCGGCCTGCTTCAGCATGTTTCCGTTGGTTCCCCATTTCGTCATGACCTTCTCGTACGTCCCGTCGTCGATCAGCTTCTGGATGCCGTCCTTGAGCACGTCACGCAGCGGCGAGTCCTTGGCCACGACGGCCCCCTGGTACAGGGTGTCGAATCCGTTGGCCTGGCCGGTACCCGCCAGCTCCAGCTCGCCACCCGACTGCTTCACGAAGTACGTCAGAGGGGCCTGCGAGGAGAAGAAGCCGTCGGCCCGGTTGGAGCGGACCGCGAGGATCGAGGTGGGCTGGTCCTTGTAGGACTGGACCTCGACCTTCTTCTTGCCGTCCTTGACGCAGGTGTCGGACTGCGCCTTGATCACCTTCTCGGCCGACCCGCCGGCCATCACGGAGATCCGCAGCCCGCAGGTGTCGGCGATCGACTGGATCTTCTTCGGGTTGCCCTTCGGCACGGCGAAGACGACGAACTCCTGCACCCAGTCGACGAAGTCATTGGAGACCTGGCGGTCGGGGAAGTCGCCCACCGGCCCGAGGGCCAGGTCGTAGCGGCCGGCCGCGATGCCGGTGAGCTGGCTGGGCAGCCCGTCCACGGTCACGTGCTCGATCTTGACGCCGAGCAGGCCGCCCAGCTCTTCGGCCAGTTCGGCCGCGGCACCGGTCATGGTCTTGCCGTCGGTGCCGGCGATCTCGTACGGGGGGAACGAGCCGTTGTTCACCGAGACCAGCTTGCCCGCGGTCTTCACCTTGTCGGGCAGGCGGTCGAACAGGGCCTGGTCCTTGGCGTGGGTGGCGGCGGCGGGGGCGGAGGAGCTGTTGTCGCCGACGGCGCCCTGGCTCTCCGTGGGGTTGGCGCCGCATCCGGCCAGCAGCAGGGCCCCGGCCATGGCGGCTCCTACGGCATGGGTCTTACGCATTACGCGCTCCTTGGGCTATCGAGAGCCGGTCGTGGGACCGGTCGAGGGGGTGATGGGGCGGGGGTCGACTCTGAAACGCCGGTTGGCGAGGACGGGCAGGGCCTGGCGGGCCTGGTCGAGGTCCTCGGCCGAGGCTTCGGACCAGAGCAGACCCGGGGTGTCGCCGCCGAGCCGACCACGGGTGATGCCGAGCGGATCGACGAACATGCTGGCGCCGATGTTGCGGCGGCCGCACTCGCCGGAGGCGGCGACGTAGTAGGTGTTCTCCAGGGCGCGGGCGGTGACCATGACCTCCCAGTGCCACTCCTTGGCGGGTCCACGTACCCAGGCCGCGGGCAGGGCGACCACCTGCGCGCCCTGGTCGGCGAGGAGCCTGGCCATCTCGGGGAAGCGGACGTCGTAGCAGGTCATCATGCCGACCTTCCAGCCGGCGCACTCGATGACGACGGGGTTGTCCGAGCTGGCCAGCACGTTGTCCGACTCGCGCCGGCCGAAGGCGTCGTACAGGTGGAGCTTGCGGTAGATGTCGATGATCTGGCCGTCGCGCAGCGCGACCAGCGTGTTGATCACCCGGCCGTCCTCGGCGGGCTGGTGCATGCCGACGATCACCGTGGTGGACGTGCCGCGGGTGCGCTCGGCCAGCCCGGTGACGAACGGCCCGTCGAGCGGCTGGGCCGCCTTGCGGATCCGCACCGGATCGTCCACGAACAGGGCCATCGCGCCTTCCGGGAGCACCAGCAGGTCCGCGTTCCCGGCGACGGCCTCGTCGAAGAGGTCGGCGCAGGACTTCAGGTTGTCCTCCCAGTCCTCGGCTGAGGCGAACTGGCCGATCGCAACGCGAAGATTGTTCATGAGGCGAAGACCTCCTGGGGGTCGATGGAAGCGGGGGCGATCCCCTGGGCGTGCAGTTCCGCGCAGAAGGCCGCGGTCATCGCGGCGTTGGCGGCCGTGCCGTACGGCATCCAGTCCTCGCCGAACACCTCCTGGGTCCTGCTCAGGTCGGCGAGCAGCCACGGGGTGGTGTCTGTCAGGAGGCGCCGCCGCGCCAGCCAGTGCCGCTTGGACCGCTCGAAGAGCTCCTGTACGGCCCCCGGCAGCTCGGGGTGACGCTCGACGAGCTCGCGCTTGAGCGTCACCAGGTGGATGCCGGGGATGAAGCCGTTGCGGCGGAAGTAGTCGAGTTCGGCCGCGGGGTGGTCGGCCAGGAGGTGACGGAACCGGCTCTCCGGCGTGAAGAAGCCCGCGGGCATGAACGGCGTCATGATCGCGTCGAGCCGTCCGGCGGCGAGCTCCTCCGCCAGTGAGCCGTCGGTCACGCTGACGTTGTCCGGCAGCTTCGCCCCGCCGACGCGGTCCTTGCCCGGCTCGGGCGCGTCCACGGCGCCGACCGTCCACTCGATGCCGGTCAGGTCGACTCCGGCCGCCCGCAGGAGTGCCCGCGTCCAGGTGTTGCCCGAGTCCGGCCAGCCGGTGAGGCCCACGCGGGCCCCCTTCAGCTCGGCGAACTCGCGCAGCTCGCTGTCGCGGCGCACCAGCACGCACCGGTGCCGGAAGCCGCGCATCACGAAGACGGGCAGCCCCACCAGCCGGTCGTCACCCTGGGCCCGGCCGAGGACGTACCTGCTGAAGGAGGTCTCCCCACCGTCCAGCTCCGGCTCGCTCAGCACGTCCGGCGTCATCGCCCGGGAATCGAGATCCAGGTCGAACGCCTCGGACGTCAGCGTCCCCGTCGCGACGGGAACCAGGTGATCCCAGTCGCGGAGACCTAGCCGAATGCGAGGTTTCGTCACAAAAACTCCCCTTAGTCAGGTATTGGGCTGTACCTTATGTTCAGCGAAATCCGCTACACAAGCTGTGCTTTGTTGCTGAACAAAGCTTTGTCTGATGGGAGGTCTCGTGGAGGTGGATCCCGCCTGGCTCGGGCAGCAGGTCCGCGACCCCAGCGCGCGCGGCGTCGCCACCGGTCTGATCGACCTGATCAGGCAGGGCACGCTGCGGCCCGGCGCGCGGCTGCCCACCGTGCGGCGATTGGCCCGCGAGCTGGGCGTCAGCCCGAGCACCATCGCCGAAGCCTGGTCGGAGCTGCGGAAACACCGGATGATCGGCACGGAGGGCCGGCGCGGAACGGTCGTGCTCGGGCCTCCGGGGGTGCCGCACCCCGCACGCTACGAGCGGATCGGCCACTTCGGCAACCGGCTGGCGATCGACCTCGCCATGGCGGCGCCGGACCGGGCGCTGCTCCCGCCCCTCGGCGCCGCGCTCGCCGCGGCCTCCTCGAGCGAAAGGCTCAACGACTACACCCGCGAGACGATCACCCCACGCCTGCGGGCCGCTGTCGAGCCTACCTGGCCTTTTCCCGCACAAAGCTGGCTGGCGCTCGGCGGCGGGTACGAAGGGGTCCAACTTCTCTGCCAGACGACCGCCCTGCCCGGCGACCGCATCGCCATCGAGGAGCCCACGGCGGCCAGGCTGCTGGACATCCTGGAGATGATCGGCGTCGAGTTGGTCCCGGTCGCCTGCGACGAGGACGGGCCCATCCCGGCCGCGCTCGCCGAAAGCCTGCGCTCCAGCCCGGTGGCGTTCGTCTACCAGCCGCGCGGTCACTCACCGTGCGGCCATGCCGTGCCCGAGGCCCGCTCCGCCGAGCTGGCCCGGCTGCTCGCGCCCACGAACACCCTCATCGTCGAGGACGACGGGATCGGCGACCTGTCCGCCGCGCCCCTGAACAGCCTCGGGACGACGCTGCCCGAGCGGACGGTGCTCGTGCGCTCCTACTCCAAGTCGCACGGACCCGACCTCCGGCTCGCGATCATCGGCGGGGCCGCGGACGCCGTGGAACGGGTACGCGTGCTGCGGAGCTTCGGCACCGGCTGGACCAGCCGGATCCTCCAGGACACCCTGGCCCACCTGCTCACCGACCCCGCCACGCAGGCGATCGTGGCAGGGGCCCGCACGGCGTACGCCCGGCGCCGCGCGAGCCTGGCCGCCCTGCTGTCCACCCGTGGTGTGCACACCGGCGGCCGGGACAGCCTCGTGCTGTGGGTGCCCGTCCACGACGAGTCGGAGGCCCTGGTCACGCTGGCCGCGCACGGCATCTCGGCGGCGCCCGGCAGCCGCTATTGGGTACGCCAGGGACGGCCGCACCTCCGGCTGGCCATCGCCGGCCTCACCGAGGAACCGGCCGAACTCGACGAGCTGGCCGACGTGATCGCCCTGGCCGCCAAACGACCGGGCGCCGACCGGCACTAGCGCGGTAACCGTGTGACGCTTGGGCTCAGGTCGCGAAGCCGTCCAGAGCCGCCTTGACCTCCTCGCTCATGGTCTTGCTGCCGGTGTGCCCCGAGTCGTCCACCACGACGAGCCGGGCGTCGGGCCAGCGTTGAGCCAGGTCCCAGGCGGTCTCCAGCGGCGAGCCCAGGTCGAAGCGGCCGTGGAGGAGCACGCCGGGGATCCCGGCAAGTTTGTCCGCCTCGCGCAGCAGGATGCCCTCCTCCAGCCAGGCGGCGTTGGAGAAGTAGTGGGCGCAGATCCGTACGAAGGCCAGGAGGGCGAGGGGCGGCCGGTCGCTGTAGGCGTTCGGCGTGCCGTTGACCTCCATGGAGATCACCGTGTCCTCCCACGCCGTCCAGTCGTGGGCGGCCTTGGCGCGGACGGCGGGGTCGGGGTCGGCCATGCGCAGCGCGTAGGCGGCCAGCACGTCGGCGTCGCTCTCGGCCTCGGGGACGCCCTCCCGGAAGCGCTGCCGCTGCTCGGGGAAGTAGCGGCCGACGCCGAAGTAGAGCCAGTCGATCTCGGAGCGGCGGGTCATGGTGACGCCGTTGATCACCATCTCCGAGACTCGTGTGGGGTGCGTCTCGGCGTAGGCGAGCATGAGGGTGGACCCCCATGAGCCGCCGTAGAGCAGCCACCGGTCGACGCCGAGGTGCTCCCGCAGCCGTTCCATGTCGGCGATCAGGTGGTGGGTGGTGTTGGTGGTCAGATCGGTGGCCGGGTCACTGGCGTGCGGCAGGCTCCGGCCGCAGTTGCGCTGGTCGAACAGGATGATCCGGTAAAGCTCTGGATCGAAGCGACGCCGCTGCCCCGGCCCGCAGCCCGAACCGGGACCGCCGTGGACGACGAGCGCGGGCTTACCCTGGGGGTTTCCGCAGACTTCCCAGTAGACGAGATGGCCGTCGCCGACGTCGAGATGCCCATGATCATAGGGCTCGATGGGAGGGTACACCGGTCAGAATTTAGTACGGCTCGCGCCCGGTGTGAGCGCGAGCCGTACTACGGGGATCAGAACGAGAACGCCTGGAATTCGGCGGCTCGGGCCTGGTCGCGGGTGGGGCTGGCCGTGGCGCAGTCCGTCGAGGAGTTGGGGTCGGCGTCCTGCTCACCGGCGTACAGCGGGTTGCCGGTGCACTGGGTGGTGAGCGTGCGGAGCATCAGGTGGGTGGCGGTGGTCGTGGGGACGTTGAACGACTTGATGAGCAGGTTCGCACCTCGGGGACGGGGGCGCGCGGTCTTGAACGCGTCCGCGGGGCTGGTGTAGATCTTCCTGAAGTTCGCCGGGTCGGCGCAGTCCTTGGCGCAGGCGAGCACCTCGAAGGAGCGCAGGGCGGTGAACCGGTTCTGCGCGCCGGGGTCGGCCGGGTCGTTGATGTTGGGCCGGAGCATGGCGCTGACCTGGACTCTGCGGATCTTGACCGGGGTGTCGCCCGCCAGGTCCACCGTGACCGACTTGCCGGCCGGCGCCCCGGTGAGTGAGGCCCAGTTCGTGGCCTCGGTCTCGTCGATCAGCTTGGCCTGGTTGACGCCGTCGCCCGAGGCCGTCGCGCCGGCCGTGGCCGAGGCGAGGTTGCGGGACAGCGGCAGGGGAAATGGCAGCTTCGCGCCGCCCACCACCGGGAACTTCAGGCGTGTGTGCCCGAACCCGTTGCCCGCCACCACGAAGTCGTAGAGGCCGGGCGTCATCTCGACGGTGTCGCCGAGCGGTGTCGCCGGGTCGGTGTCGGCGACCGGGACCACCCGTCCCTCGTAGTCGCCCACGTACAGGCGCAGCGCCGCGCCCTTCGCCTCGCCCAGCGGCTTGAGCTGCAGCGAGCCGTTCTTGCCCGCCGGGTTGACGAAGCTGGGCGTCGGGTCGGGGTCGTTCGGGCCGACGCTGGCCGCGTTCGCGCCCAGGCCGTGCTCGGCGAACACGCGCCACATGATGTCCTGGTCCGCGCCGTCGAAGCGCACCGCGTCGGCCGCGAGCAGCGCGTCGCGGTAGTCGACGTAGCTGACCGCGCCCGAGGCCATCAGCAGCAGGGCGTCGAGCGAGAGCTGGGCCCAGCGCCGGTTGCCCGGGCACTTGCCGATCGGCGTCCTGCCGTCCGCGCAGGCCCGTTGCTGCTTCGCGGTGCCCTTGCCGTACCGCTTGACGAAGGCGTCCCGCACGTCGAACTGGGTGGCCGACCAGATCTCGCCGTCCGCGTGGACCTGCTGGCCCACCAGGTCGTAGGCGATGTCGCTGTAGTTGAGCGGCGACTTGGACATGTCGTAGTTCCGGATGCCCCGCTCGCGGTCTCCGGTGACGTAGCCGCCCGTGACGTACGGGGTCAGACCCGAGGGGCGGAAGCCGTACTCGAACAGGTACTCCATCGCCATCAGGTCGGAGGTGCTCTCGTTCATCGCGCCGGCCTGGGCGCCGCTCCAGCCGGCGGTCGGGCCGCCGATCATGCGGCCGGAGATGGCATGGGTGTTCTCATGGCCGATGACCGACATGTCGTAGTCGCCGTCCACGCACGGGGAGTAGAACGAGCCCGCGATCGGCTGCCACAGGTACATGTTCGTGATCGGCGCGACCCCGTCAGGGCCGGTGATCTGGTTGGCGTTGTCGCGGACGGTCAGGTCGCGGGCGCCCGCCTGGGCGTTGCCCTGCTCGGGGTCGTTGCCGAGGCCGCCGCGGTCGCCGTTGTTCACCTGCATGTTCCACGCGGTCTCGGTGAAGCCGAGGCGATAGGACCAGTCGTGCATCCTGTTGTGCATGGCGTTCAGGTTGGCGATCGCGGCCTCGAGGTCGTTCTCACCGCTCTGGTCGAAGACCGCGGGGTTGCACTTCGCCGTGTACCAGGTGTTCTGCCACGGGTAGGTGTAGTTCCGGCTCGGCGTGAGCACGTTGCTGCGGGTGCCGACCGTGAACGGGTCGGCGCTCGTCCGGTTCTCGACGGTCTTCGCGGCGTTGCCGATGCTGGTATTGGTCGAGGTGTTCGTGGCGTGGTCGACGTCCCACGCCTTGCCGGTCGTGGGGTCGCCGCCGGTCACGTAGTCACAGCCGGGAGCCGCCGCGAAGCACCAGGTCTGGCGGGTGTCGGTGGTGGAGTAGTCGTCCGGCGGGTTCGACGGGAACGCCGACCAGTGCGGGTTGTCCGGGTCGAAGTGCTCGACCAGGTTCTCCCGGACCAGGATCGCGCCGCTGACCGCGTCCACGTGTGTGGTGTAGCCGGCCGCCTCGCCTTGACCGCCGATCAGGACGACCTGGTACGCGTTGTGCACCCCGTCGGGTGCCGGTACCGCCACCGCGTTGACCTGCTTGGTGACGGCCGTGGCCAGATCGATGCCGCCGTCCCCGGCCGCGATCTCCAGGGCCCGCTGCGCGGTGATCGTGGCGGCCGGCGGCGCCCCCGTGTCGCGCGACAGCGAGGAGGTGACGTGCCTGACCTTGCCGTCGGCCACGCCGATCGCGACGAGGCCGTCCACACCGGCCGGCAGGTCGCCGAAGCGCTGACGCAGCAGTACGGCATGGCCCGCGCCGATCGGGTTGACCGCGACCTTCTCCAGGGCGTCGACCGACGCGCCGGACAGGCCGAAGACCCGCTCGTTGTTCTTGAGATAGGCGCGTGCGGCCTGCTCGGGGTCGGCGCCCAGCCCTTCGGCCAGTGGCGCGGCGCTGGTGATGGCGGCCGGGGTGCCCAGCGCGTTCCAGCGGATCTCGGCCGCCGCGCCCGCGCTCCGTGCGTTGACCCCGACCGGCGGCGGGACTCTGCCTTGCCGCTTGTCCAGGTCGGGCTTGCCGGGCTCGCCGTCCTGGACGTCTTGGACTTGGGGAGCCGTGCCGCCCGGTGCACTCCGGGCGGCTCCGGTGAGGGGTAGAGAGGACGCCGCGATGGCGAGGACGACGACAGTGCTGCGTAACCAGGGTCTGGTTGACACCTTTCCTCCTGCACGCCAGGGACTTGCGCGATCAGGTCCCGCGCCTCCGCAAGAGTTAACACTGGTTTTATGAGCTGACAAGATCTTGTAAAGCCCGCTATATCGGCGTATGGGGGATATAAATGGCGGCCTGCGTCAGTGCTCCCCCAGCCGGTACGCCCGGCGTGCCGTACCGCCGAAGACGTCCGCCCGCTCCCCCGCCGACAGGCCCGCGCACAGCTCGTCCGCCGCCGACACGACCCGCTCGTAATCGGCCGCCAGCAGGCAGACCGGCCAGTCCGACCCGAACATCACCCGCTCCGGCCCGAACGCCGCCAGCACGGTCTCCGCGTACGGCCGCAGGTCGGCCACCCGCCAGGACGCCCAGTCGGCCTCGGTGACCATCCCGGACAGCTTGCAGTACACGTTGGGGTGTCCGGCCAGCTCCCGGATCCTGCTCACCCACGGTTCGAGCTCCCCCGAGGCGATCGGCGGCTTGGACAGGTGATCGAGGACGAACGTCAGCTCGGGCATGGCGGCCACCGTGTCGATGGCGGCGGGCAGCTGACGCGGCAGCGTGAGCAGGTCGTAGGCCAGACCCGCCGCGGCGACGGCGGCCAGCCCGCGGCGGACGTCCGGGCGGGTGAGCCAGCCGGGGTCGGGTTCGGCCTGCACGCCGTGCCGGACGCCCACCAGTCCGCCGGGCAGTCCGGCCAGCGTCTCGGCGGCGGCGGGCGAGGTGAGGTCGATCCAGCCCACGACGCCCGCCACCAGGTCGGACTCCGCGGCCAGCGCCAGGAACTCCGCGGTCTCCGCCAGGTCGGGCAGCACCTGTACCAGCACGGTCCCACTCACCCCGGCCGCGGCCGCGTGCCCGGCGAGCCGGTCGAGGGTGAACGTGCGACGGATGGGTGCCAGCTTCTCGGCATCGAGCCAGGCGTGGGGTCGGACGGCGAGGTCCCAGACGTGGTGGTGCGCGTCCAAGCGGGTCATGTCGACTCGGCGGCGAGGACGAGGCGGAACCAGCTCTCGGTCGTGCTGATGTGCATCAGCGCCGCGGCCTGGGCCAGCGGGGCGTCCCGCGCGGCGAGCGCGTCGTAGATCGCCTCGTGCTCGGCCAGCGTACGGCCGGCGCTGCCCGCCACCACGGTCCCGCGCCACACGCGCATCCGCATCGTCCGGCCGGAGATGCCGTCGAGCAGCGTGCACAGCGTCTCATTCCCGGTCGCGGCCACCACCGCGCGGTGGAAGGCGGCGTCGAAGTGGTTGAGCTTCTCCACGTCGTCACTGACCTCCCGCATGGCCGCCAACTGCTCGCCGATGACCGCGAGCTGAGCGTCGGACACCCGGGTGGCGGCCAGCGCCGTCGCGACCGGCTCGAACAGCCGCCGGGTCTCGATGACCTCCATGAGCGTGTCGTCGCGCAGCAGCTCAATGGCGATCCCGAGCCCTTCGAGCAGCAGCCCCGGCTCCAGGCTGGTGACGTACGTGCCGTCGCCCCTGCGCACGTCGAGGACGCGCGCCACGACCAGCGCCTTGACCGCCTCGCGCAGCGGGTTGCGTGAGACGCCGAGCTGGGCGGCGAGCTGCGGTTCCGGCGGCAGCCGGGATCCCGGGGGGAGCTCTCCGGACCGGATGAGCTGCCGGATCCGGGCGATGGCCTCGTCGGTCAGGGACATCTGATCCTCTCCGCCGGAGATCGTTCGCAGGCTGGAATCTAACAAACATCCCATGTTCTGGCCAGCCCACTGCGCCAGACGTGGGGGACTGGACAAAAGATCCCAATCGAGCGTACTAATACATCCCACGTCCGCCTTAACCTCCGCGCAACAAGAGGAGTAATGGTGACCCACGGCTACACACGCAGGGGCGTGCTCACGACCGGGCTGGGAGCCGCGGCCGGTTCCCTGCTCACGAGCGGCCTCGCCGCGGATCCGGCGCTGGCCGCCCGGTCCGCGCCGGACGACAATCCCCTCACTCTCTGGTACGGCAAGCCGGCCGCGGCCTGGCTGGAGGCGTTACCCGTCGGCTGCGGGCGGCTCGGCGCCATGGTCTTCGGCGGCGTGGCCACAGAACGCCTGCAGCTCAACGAGGACAGCATCTGGGCCGGCGGCCCGCACGTCTACGACAGCCCCGAGGCGCTGGCCGCGCTCCCGCAGATCAGGCAGCTGGTCTGGGAGGACAAGTGGCAGGCGGCGCAGAACCTGGCCGACCAGAAGTTCCTCGGCCGGCCCAGCG
This sequence comes from Nonomuraea sp. NPDC049141, assembly GCF_040648415.1. Lineage (NCBI taxonomy): Bacteria > Bacillati > Actinomycetota > Actinomycetes > Streptosporangiales > Streptosporangiaceae > Nonomuraea > Nonomuraea sp. NPDC049141. The sequence goes on along the minus strand of NZ_JBEZDR010000003.1, from coordinate 260,154 downwards.
AACAGGCCCCCTACCAGGTGCTCGGCGACCTGGCGCTGACGTTCCCCGGTTCCGCCGAGTTCACCGAATACCGCCGCGAGCTCGACCTGACCCGCGCCGTCACCACGGTGACCTACGTCCGCGACGGCGTCCGCCATACTCGCGAGGTCTTCGCCAGCAACCCCGACCAGGTGATCGTGGTCCGCCACGCGGCCGACAAACCGGGCGCGGTGACGTTCCAGGCGGCCTTCTCCAGCGCGCAGAGCTCGACCACGGCCGCGGCCGGCAGGGCCACGATCGCGCTCGACGGGGTCAGCGGCGACACCCAGGGCATGAAGGGCGAGGTCCGTTTCCAGGCCCTGGCCAGGGCCGAGGCGAAGGGCGGCACGGTCCGCACCGACGGTGGCACGCTGATCGTGGAGGGCGCCGACGAGGTCACGCTGCTGATCTCGATGGGTTCGAGCTACCGGAGCTTCAAGGACGTCGGCGGCGACCCCGCCCAGGTGGCGGAGCGGCATCTGGGGCGGGCGAGCGGGCGGCCGTACGAGGTGCTGCTGCGCAAGCACGTACGGGACTACCAGCGGCTTTTCGGCCGGGTGGCGATCGATCTGGGCAGCTCGGAGGCGGTCGCGCTGCCGACCGACGAGCGCATCGCCCGCAAGCAGCTCGACACCGACCCGCAGCTCGCCGCCCTGTACTTCCAGTTCGGCCGCTACTTGCTGATCTCCAGCTCCCGCTCGCCCGGCTACGCCGCCAACCTTCAGGGCGTCTGGAACGACTCGCTCACCCCCGCGTGGGAGTCGAAGTACACCATCAACATCAACTGCGAGATGAACTACTGGCCGGCCGCGCCGGCCAACCTCACCGAGTGCATGGAGCCGCTGTTCGACCTGATCAAGGACCTGGCCGAGTCGGGGGCCAGGACCGCCAGGACGCAGTACGGCGCGGGCGGCTGGGTGGCCCACCACAACACCGACGGCTGGCGCGGGACCGCGCCCGTCGACTTCGCCTTCTACGGCGTGTGGCCGAGCGGCGGCGCGTGGCTCTGCCTGACGCTGTGGGAGCACTACCTCTACACGGGTGACGAACGGCGGCTGCGCGAGCACTTCCCGCTGATCAAGGGCTCGGTGGAGTTCTTCCTGGACACGCTGCAGACCGACCCCAGGACCGGCTACCTGGTGACCAACCCCTCGCACTCCCCCGAGGTGGGCCACCACGAGGACGGCGGCGAGAACGTCAGCATCTGCGCGGGCCCGACCATGGACATGCAGATCCTGCGGGACCTGTTCGGCGCGTTCGAGGAGGCATCGACGATCCTGCGGCTGGCGGAGGACATGCGGGAGCGGGCCAAGCAGGCCCGGGCCCGGCTGGTGCCCACTCAGGTGGGTCACCTCGGCCAGATCCAGGAGTGGCAGGAGGACTACCGGGGCGACGCGGCGTTGTCGCGCAGCCGGCACATCTCGCACCTGTGGGGCCTGTTCCCGAGCCACCAGATCGACCCGCGCCTGACTCCCGACCTGGCCACGGCGGCCCGCCGGACGCTGGAGCTGCGGGGCGAGGCGGGGGCTGGTTGGTCGCTCGCCTGGAAGATCAATTTCTGGGCCCGGCTGCTGGACGCGCCGGAGGCGTACAAGCGGCTGAGCAACCTGCTGCTGCCCGCCCGTACGGCGCCCAACATGTTCGACCTGCATCCGCCGTTCCAGATCGACGGCAATTTCGGCGGGACCTCGGGGATCACCGAGATGCTGCTGCAGAGCCACGGCGACCAGGTGCATCTGCTGCCGGCGCTCCCCGCTGCCTGGCCGGCGGGGTCGTTCAGCGGGCTGCGGGCTCGGGGCGGCTTCGAGATCGACCTGGAGTGGAGCGGCGGGGTCGTACTGCGCGGGAGGATCTGCTCGGACCTGGGGCGTAAGCTCACGCTCCGCACCGCGAAGGACGTCACGGTCACCGAGCACGGCAGGCCGGTCAAGGGCGAGCGACCGGAACCGGGGGTGATCGTCTTCGACACCCGGCGCGGCGGGGTCTACGACCTGGCCGCGTCCGCCTGAGCGTCCGCCGGGCCGACGTCCTACGCGTCCGCCGGGACGTCGGCCTGGGCATCCGCCGGGACGTCGGCCTGGGCGTCCGCCCGAGGCGGCCGGTTTCGGGGCGGGGTCCGAGAGGATTCGCCACGGGCGTGGGCGGCGAACAGGCGGGCCGCCTCGTCCGGGTCGCCGGCGGCCAGCGTCGCCGCCAGGTCGTCGTGGTAGTCCGCCATCGCGCCCCAGTCGCCACCGTAGAGCGGGTTGCCGACCACGTGCAGGCTCCACAGGTTGGACTCGATGGTCCGCCACAGCCGCAGCAGGAAGGAGTTGCCGCAGGCGGCGCAGACGCGCCGGTGGAAGGCCAGGTCGGCGTCCCTGAAGGCGCCGATGTCGCCGTCGCCCGCCGCCTGCCGCATCGCCCGCACGTCGCCCGCGAGCTCCCGCAGTGTCTCGGGCCGGACGCGGGTGGCGGCGCCGCGCGCGGCGTACTCCTCCAGCAGCACCCGGATGTCGCGGACCTCGCGGGCCTGTTCGTCGGAGATCTCCGCGACGTAGCTGCCCCGGTTGGGATAGGAGATGACCAGGCCCTCGTGCGCCAGCCGCTTGATCGCCTCCCTGGCCGGGGCCTGGCTGGTGCCGACCCGGCGGGCGATCTCCGACTCCACCAGCCGCTGCCCGGCCACCAGCTCGCCGGCCACGATCCAGCCGCGCAGCAGCGCGTAGACCCGGTCGGACAGCAGCTCCCTGGGCATCAGCCGGGCCGTGGGCGGCGTGACCTGCTGCTCCTGCCAGATGCGGGCGACCGTGGACTGTGAGAGGCCGAGCTGCTTGGCCATCGTGCGGGTGGACGGCACGGCGGACCCGGTGACCGCGGCCGCGATCACCCGCTCGGCCTCCTGCCGCTCCGCGGTGCGCGGGCGGCCAGGGCGGGGCGCGTCCGCCAGGCCGTCGAGGCCGCGTTCGACGAACCGGTCACGCCACTTGGTCACGGTCGCGGGGCTCACCGCCAGCCGGGTCGCGATCTCGTTGCGGGGCAGGCCGTCGGCGCAGGCGAGCACGATGCGGCTGCGCAGGCGCAGGCTTTCGCCGCCGCCCTCCGCCCATGTCCGCAGGGCGGCGAGCTCCTCCGCGCCCAGCACCAGCCGCTTGCCGTCCTCGCGTCCCGCCATCCGCCCATCCTAACGTATTTATGACTCAGGCAACCCGCTGGAAACCTATTTACGTGGCCCTTGACGAGCCTACGTGACCTACGTATTAAATAATCGTTAATCGAGTGACGACCCATTAAAAGGCGTCTCCCCTGGAGGTGCGATGCGCTCCCCACGTCCATTCCTCGCCCTGGCCACCATCGGATGCCTGTCCCTGCTCGCCGGCTGCGGCGGGGGCGGCTTCGCCGGTGACAGCCAGGAGCGGCCGAGCGGGGGCGGCCAGGCCACGGTCCGGATGCTGGTCAACATCACCCCGAACCTCACCCAGGCGTACTGGGACGGGCTGGTCAAGCCGTTCGAGCAGGCCAACCCCGGCATCGACGTCAAGATCGAGGCGCCGACCGGCAAGGGCGTGGCCGACACGCTGCCGCAGCAACTCGCCGCCGGCAACGCCCCCGACGTGGTCGAGACGCTGACGGCCGACGAGACACTCGCCAAGCAGATGCTCGACCTGACCGATCAGCCGTGGGCCAAGGACACGCCGCTGGCCGAGCAGGCCAGGCTGGGCGGCAAGATCTACACGGTCGGCGTCGGAGTCCAGGCGCAGTCGCTGGTCTTCTACAACAAGAAAGCCTTCGAGAAGGCCGGGATCGACCGGCCGCCGGCCACGCTCGACGACTTCGACGCGGTCATGGGGAAGCTCAAGACGGCCGGGTGGCTGCCGCTGCAGACCGGCGGGGAGTTCCTGACCGGGCTCCAGGTGCTGCAGCTGTCCAACCCGTCGCGCGCCCAGACGCTGCCCACCTGGCAGCAGGACGTCAAGGCGGGCAAGGTCAAGGCGGGCGAGTCGCTGCTGCCGTACCTGGAGCGCTACCGCACCTGGATCGACAAGGGGTACGTGGACAAGAACGCGCTCGGCATGAAGTACGCCGATGCCGAGACCGCCTTCCTGTCCGGCAAGTCGGCGATGTACGTCATGGGGAGCTGGTTCACCGCCTCCGAGGCCAAGTCCAAGAAGGACTTCGAGGTAGGCGTCTTCCCCGCCCCGGTCGACAAGGGCCAGCGGTACCCGGGCCCGCAGGGCGCCACGATGGCGGCCCCGTACATGATCCTCAAGTCCACCCCGCAGAAGGACGCGGCGATCAAGCTGGTCCAGTGGCTGGTCACCGACCCGGCGGCGGTCAAGAGCCAGCTCAAGCAGGACGGCAACTTCCGTGCCGGGGTGGAGCGCGAGTTCACCCCGCTGGAGAAGCAGGTGCAGCAGATCCTCGACGGCGCCCCCTCCGGGGTCCCGCAGGGTGAGGGGTACGGCGACGCGACCCTGCCCAAGGGCTTCAACGCCGCCTGGAACACCGAGGTCCAGGGCCTGTACGTGGGCAAGTCGCCCAAGGAAGTGGCCGAGGGTGTGGACCGCTGGCTGGCCGGCCGGTCATGACGCTCACCCGGGTAGCACCCCTTGTCACCACCACGGTAGTGCGGCGGAAGCCCAGGAGACGCGACGGATGGGCCACCGCGATCATGGTCGGCCCGGCCACCGTCCTCTACACCGTGATGCTGATCGTCCCGGTCGGCCTGGCCCTCTACCTGAGCCTGACGGACTGGGACGGCTTCAGCGCCGACCCGGCCTTCGTCGGCGCCGCCAACTACCTCGACCTTCTGGACGACCCCGACCTGCGCCGCGCCGCCTTCGTCACCCTGCTGGTCGCGGCGGCGGGCACGGCCGGGCTCAACCTCCTGGGCCTCGGCTTCGCCCTCCTGGTCAACGGCGTCTCCAGGGCGAACACGTTCTTCCGGATCGTGCTGTTCTACCCGCACGTGCTCAGCGCCCTCGTGGTCGGCTTCCTCTGGTCGGCGATCCTCGGCACCACCGGCGCGGTCAACAACCTGGTCACCTCCTGGGGCGGCGAGGTGCTGCCGTTCCTGTCCGATCCGACGTGGGCCACGGTCACCATGATCGCGGTGCTGGTGTGGGCGGGGTTCGGCGTCAACGTGGTGCTGTACCTGGCCGGGCTGCAGGCCGTGCCGCACTCCCTGATCGAGGCGGCGCGGATCGACGGCGCGACCCGATGGCAGGTGTTCAGGAACGTGACGCTGCCCGCCCTGGGCCCGTCCGTGACGGTCAACATCGTGCTGTCGCTGGTGACGCTGCTCAAGACGTACGACCTGGTGGTGTCGCTGACCGCGGGCGGCCCGGCCGGGCAGACGCAGACCGTCGCCTACCTCATCCTGTGGAACTCCTTCCACGACGCCCGCCTCGGCTTCGGCTCGGCGCAGTCGGTGCTGCTCATGCTGGTGACGGGCGCGCTGGCGTTCGTGGTGACCAGGCTGCGCAGGCGGGGCGAGCTGGCGGTGCACCAGTGAGAAGGACCTTCCTCTGGGCGACCGTCGCCTTCATGCTCATCCCCCTGTACGTGCTGACCGTCAACGCGTTCAAGGGCCAGCAGGACATCCTGGCCAACCCGTTCGGCCTGGGGAGCCTCACACTGGAGCCCCTGGGCAGGGCGCTGACGAACCCGCAGTTCAACGTCGTCAAGGGGTACGCGGTCACGCTGCTGTTCGTGGTGGCGGTCAACGTGCTCTCCGTGGTGCTGGCCGCACCCGCGGCCTACGTGATCGCGCGCAGCCCGAAGCGCCGCTTCCGGGTGCTGATGCTGTTCTTCCTGGCCGGGACGTTCATCCCGGGTCAGGTGCTGGTCATCCCGGTGGTCTACGTGCTCAAGACGCTCGGGCTGATGGGCACGATCCGTGGATTCGTGCTGTTCGAGACCGTGCTCACGCTGCCGTTCTCGATCTTCCTGTACGCGGGTTACATCGCGACCGTCCCGGCCGTGCTCGACCAGGCGGCGGCCGTGGACGGGGCCGGGCGGCTGCGGACGTTCTGGCAGATCGTCTTCCCGTTGATGCGGCCCGCGGTCGCCACGATGGTCATCCTCAACACCTTCTCGGTGTGGAACGACTTCGTGAACCCGCAGATCATCCTGGGCCCCGGCAGCGGCCTGTACACGGTGACCACCGGCGTCTACGCGGCGGTCAGCCAGTACGCCACCGACTACACGGTGGTCTTCCCGACGCTGCTGCTGGCCATCGCCCCGCTGCTGGTCTTCTTCGTCTTCATGCAACGGCACATCATCAGCGGCCTCACCGCCGGGGCCACGAAGGGATGACTTTGCGGGAAATCAAGGCGACCGTCCCCCTCGGCGCGCCGCCGGTCTGGGCGGTGCTCGAACGCCGGCTGTTCGACGCGCTGGACGAGGCGTGGCGGGCCTTCGCCGCCCGCTACTGCGGGCCGGACGGCCGGCTCATCTACCACGGCCAGGGCGAGGAACGGGACGGCGCCGACGACTTCTATGAGGCGTTCTTCAACTGGCCGGCGCTCTACCAGCTCGGCGGCGCCGACGACCTGCTCGACGCGACCAAGCACCACTGGGAGGGCGTGACCGCGCAGCTCACCGAGCTCGGCTACCTGGTGGACGAGTTCGAGCGCGGCTACGACTGGTTCCATCAGGGCGAGTCGCTGCTGCTGTTCTATGGCATCTGCGCCGCCGACCCGCGCGACGAGCGCTTCCGCGACCTGGCCCGCCGCTTCGCCGGGCTCTACCTGCCCGGCTCGGCCAACTACGACGCCGAACTCGACCTCATTCGCGCCCCGCACAACGGCGCGGGCGGCCCCCGGTACGGCCTCCAGCGGGAATGGGCCTCCTACCACGCGGACCTGGAGAGCATGCGGCCGTACGGGCTGCCGCTGCGCGACCTGCCGGGCATCACGGCCTGGGCGGACCTGGCCGACCCCGGCAACGCCGGCCGCATGGGCGCCGCGATGAGCGAGCGGCTCGGCCGCGGCGACGTGGCGATCAACCTGGCCGCCACCAGCCTGGCCGTCAACGCCTGGCTGTACGACGGCGACGACCGCTACCGGGACTGGGCGCTGCGCTACATCGGCGCCTGGCAGGAGCGGGCCGCCGCCAACCACGGCGTGCTCCCCGACAACGTCGGCCCGTCGGGCAAGGTCGGCGAGCTGCACGGCGGCCGGTGGTACGGCGGCATCTACGGCTGGCAGTGGCCGCACGGCCTCTACAGCGTCGGCGCCGCCGCCGCGATCGCCGCGGTCAACGCCCACCTGCTGACCGGCGACCAGGCCGCGCTCGCCATCGGCCGCGACCCCCTGGACACCGTGTACGGCCACGCCAGGCAGGCCCCCGTGACCGGCACGGAGATGAGCACCAGCGACCGATGGCTGGCCGAACTGGGCGAAGAGGCCGGGCGGCCCACCATGCTGGTGCCCAACCGGCACGACGACCGAGGCTGGTTCGACTTCCAGCCGCCGCAGCTCGGCCTGCCGGTCTGGCTGTGGCACACGGGTCTGGCCGAACAGGACGCGGACCGGATCGACCGGCTGCGGGCCGCCTCGGGCTACGACTGGACCACGGTACGGGCGTTCCGCAACAAGGAGGAGGCCGGGCACGAGGCGCCCTGGCTGGAGTTCCTGCGCGGTGCCAACCCCGGCTTCCCCGAGGCCATGCTGGCCACCGCGCTCGGCCAGGTGCAGCGGCGGATGGCGCTCATCGACGCCGACCACGCGGACCTGTCCACCATCCACGTGCACCACTGGCAGCGGCTCAACCCGGTGCTCACCGAGGCGCTGCTGCAACTGGTCACGGGCACGCCGCAGGTCCTCTACAACGGCGGGCTGCTGCCGGCCCGGCTGGCCTACTTCGACGCCGACCGCCACCGCCCCGGCCTGCCCGCCGACGTGGCGGCGCTGGTCGACTCGGTACGGCCGGACGGCGTCCGCGTCGAGCTGGTGAACCTCGGGCTGAGCCGCACCCGCAGGGTCGTGGTGCAGGCGGGCGCGTTCGGCGAGCACGACATCGACCGGGCGGTGGTGACCGGGGCCGAGCCCGGCTATCCCGGCGACCCGCGCTCCTACACCGCTCCCCCGATCACCGAGGCCGAGCGGGAGGTGGTGGTGGGCGGCCCTCGGCTGCTCGTGGAGCTGCCGCCCGGCCGCCGCATCCGGCTCGACCTGCACACGACCGCCCGCGTCCGCACCCCGTCGCACCAGCACTACTGAGCCGCACCGGCCCCGCTGTCCCACCGGCACTACTGAGCCGCACCAGCACCGCTGACCCGCACCGGCTGACCCGCACCGGCACTATTGAGGAGTTTCATGGACGACCCCATCTGGGACCTACCTGTTCGCGGGCCAAAACCCGCCGAACCCGATCCCGCCCTCGTGGCCGGGCTGTCCCGGATCAGCTCGGCCACCGCCTGCGCCAAACTGCACGGCCAGGGCATCCGGCGGACCTTCGTCGAAGGGCCGCGTCCCATCGCGCCAGGCCAGCAGGTCGTCGGCCGGATCCGCACGCTGCAGTTCATGCCGCAGCGCGAGGACATCGCCTCCGGGCTCGGCCAGGAGTACGTCGAGCGGCACACCGCCCTGTGGGCCGTGCTGGAGGAGATCGAGCCCGGCGACGTGCTGGTCGTGCAGGCGTACGGCAGCGCCTACACCGGCTGCTTCGGCGACATGCTGGTCCGCTACTTCAAGCGCAAGGGCGGCGCGGCGATCGTCGTGGACGGCAGGATCAGGGACCTGCCCCGGGTCGCCGAGCTGGACGTGCCGATCTGGTGCACGGGCGCCACCCCGCAGTACGCCTCGCAGGCGGAGCTGTTCCCGTGGGCGTACGACGTGCCCGTGGCCGTGGGCGGGGCGCTCGCGCTGCCCGGCGACCTGTGCGTGGCCGACGACGACGGCGCCGTGGTGGTGCCGCGCCGGCGGGCCGCGTCCGTCCTTGAGGCCGCCGCCGACCACGAGCAGTGGGAGCGCTACAGCCGCGCCCGCATCGAGGAGGGCGGCGCGCTTTCCGACTATTACCCACTCACCCCCGAGACCCGCGCCGAGTACGAGCGGTGGCGGGACATGAAGGAGAGCCAGTGATCCTCAGGTCTCTGAGCGCGATCGTCTTATTGATCGGCGGATTGACGACCCCGACCCCGGCCGCCAAACCCACCTGCGACTACTACGTCACCACCTCAGGAAGCGACCAGGGCGACGGCAGTTCCCGGCGCCCGTGGAAGTCGGTGGAGCAGGCCCGCGACCGGCTCCGGGCCAAGAAGGGCCACCAGAACTGCGACATCGTCGTCAACGTCAAGTCCGGTGACTACGTCGTCGACAAGACGATCACCTTCACCGAGGCCGACTCCGGCGCGAACGGCCACAAGATCACCTATCGCAGCGCCGACGGTCCGGGCAAGGCCAGGCTGCTCGGGGCCAAGCCGCTGACCGGCTGGCAGAAGTACAACGACACCATCTACAAGACCAAGGTCGACCGGAGCTTCTACACGCTCTTCGAGGACGGCAAGCGTGCCACCACCGCCCGCTACCCGAACAGGACCAGCGACGACCTGTGGTCGCCGTATCTGTTCTCGGTGACGCCCGAGGCGGAATACCAGGCCGTGCACAACTGGCTCTTCTTCGACGCCAAGGACATCCCGAAGGAGTGGGACGCCGACTTCGACAAGAACGCCCAGATGGTCGTCTGGTCCGGCGGGTCGTGGAGCTGGTTCACCGACACCGTGCCGCTCGGCGGAGCCGACTTCCGCAAGAACTTCTTCACACTCAACAACGACGCCCGCTTCACCCTCGTCAACAGCCGCAGCGGCTCACGCTACTTCCTGCAGAACACGCTGCGCTTCCTGGACCAGCCGGGCGAGTACTACTTCGACTTCGCCAACAGCGAGGTCTACTACTGGCCCAAGAGCTCGATCGACAAGGTCATGGCGCCCACCGTCAAGACGATCATCTCGCTGGCCGGCTCCTCCCCCGAGCACCGGGTGCAGAACCTCGCCTTCGACGGGCTGACGCTGCAGTACTCGGACTTCGTCGACTGGTACCGGTACGGGTGGAACGGCCCCGGCGACTCGGGCTACGAGCACAAGTACCCGATCTACGACCGGCAGATCGAGATGCCGCGCAACAGGTTCGGCATGATCACCGTGACGAACTCCCGCGACATCGACCTGACCCGGCTGCACCTGTCCGACAGCGGATACACCGGCGTCTTCCTGCTCTTCGCCAACGAGCGGGTCAAGGTGTCGGACAGCCTGCTGGACAACCTCGGCGGCGACGGGATCAAGGTCGAGGGCGGCTACCCCGGCGAGGGCGACATTTCCGGACATCACACGATCACGAATAACTACATCTACCACGTCGGCGAGCTGGTCCCCGGCGACGCGGCCGGCATCGAGCTGATGAGCACGGGCAACAACACCGTCAGCAACATCGTCGTCAAGCACAGCGCCCGCTACGGCATCAGCCTGGAGGTCCGCCCCGAGATCAAGAACGAGGACAACTACGCCAGGAACAACCGGTTCTCCTACATCCGCCTGGAGGAGACCGGCCTCGACAGCGGCGACATGGGCGCCTTCTACACCTATGGCGTGCACAACGTCGAACCGCATCCGATCGACAACTACGTCTCGCAGATGGTGATCGGCGACGTCATCAACGACCCCGCCGGGCAGATGCCGGACTCCGGCACACGCGGGGTGCACATGGACGCCGGCGGCTGCGGCTTCGCCATCTCCAACGTCGAGGTCGGCAAGGTCAGCGACGACAAGTACCAGGCGTACAAGTGCAACGAGGTCACCAACGCCAACTGGGCGGACGGCTTCGACACCTCGAAGATGGAGTACGACAAGATCGGCGTGACCGGCGCGTTCCCGTACCCGATCCCGAGCTAGACGGCGACCGGTCAAGCCAGCCCCGCGGCGACCGTCGCGGGGTCCCGGCCCACAGCGCCGCGATATACGCGGATGGTATGAGTCATACCGTGACGGCACCGTTCCTAAAGACTGAGCGGGAGTGGGTCCTGTTGCCAGGGCTCATGCTCGGCCGCGCGCCCCGAACGGTGGTGGGCGTGCTGGTTGCCCGCGTTCTGGCCGCGTCCGGGCAGCGCGGATCGTGTCCGTGGTCCGGGAATGCGGAGGCGGGGTCCCTCACGCCCAAGAACCTCCGGCCCGGCCTGGACGCTCCGATGCCCGCGACGATCGCTCTGGTCGTCGCGGGGCGGTGTCGTCCGTCGCCGGATCGCATGCCCTTGGGCGCGCCTGCCGATCGCGATGCTCGCCGCATCGTGCCGGCTGGTCTTACGATTGGTCGAGGTGAGGGGCTGTTGCCAGTGCTGTGCCCCCCACTTGGAGGTGTAGGCGGGGTCCACGGCGATGACGCTGATGCCGGCCGTCTGGGCCATGCTGGACAGGCGGGCGCGGAGGCGGCCGGTGGGCATGCCGGAGATGAGCTGCCGGAACCGCTTGTTGCGGCCGTGTTTCTCGCGGGTCTTGGCGGTGGTGAAGTCGAGGTCTTCGACGGCGATCGCGCGCAACTGGCACGTCCGGGCCCAGTGCAGCAGGCGGGTCAGGGCGTGCCGGACCTGGGCGTCACGGTGCTCGGCGGTGCCGGTCAGGTCGTAGCCGAAACGGCGCGGATCGCCGATCGGGTTACCGTGCACATCCAGCCGCCAGGCAGCCAGATGATCGGCATTGGTGTCCACCCCGACCACGCCCCCGGCCAGCGCGGCGGCGATCGGGGTGGCCGGGGCGACCGGATGGGACCAGGAAGCGGTCAGATACCAGCGGCTACGCTCCATGTCCAGGTGGATGCGGTAGGCGACGGCCTGGTTGGCTTGCACCCGGTCGGCCCACTGCTGCCCGCGATGCGCAAAGCACACCTTCGCCGCCAGCACGTACCGGCCGTGCCCGGCGTTGGCGTACGCGGCGAGCGGGGCCGGCAGCTTGATACTCACTTCACCGTCGGGAGTGACGCGGATCGTCTCATTGCCATACCGCTTGCCCGACTCGCCATCGGCCTGCAGGAACCACCGCTCGACCTGCCACCGCTGCCGCCATTCGGCCTCGGTGAGCTGGGCGGCTTGGAGGTGGTGACGGGTGTTGAGCAGGCGCCTGCCGCCCCGCACCACCCGCACCCGCCCGTCCTCCCAGTCGGCCCGCTCCCGTTCCAGCCGGTCGCGCAACATGGCCAGGCGGCGGGCCTTGGCATGCCACTCCTGCCTGCTGCGGTAACCGCCCGGCGCCTTCTTCGAGCCCTTCGCGCCGATCGGCTGAGCCAGACGGTGCGCGATCGTCGCGATACCGGCCTCAAGCGACTGGAGGTGCGCCCACTGGCAGCGGCGAGCCAGCGCCCACTGATCATGCGACGCCTTCGTGATCGCCCCCGCCCACCGCGACGACGACAGCGGCGTCAACTCCCGCTTGCGGGACGCCCACCCCTGGCTGGAATGCTCCAACCCAGCACGACAACGCACCGCCAGATCCCGCGAAGCCAAAGTACCGAGATGTGCGCCCACCAACCGCAACACCCGCTCATCGCGCGCCGTCAAGCCCTTGAGCCGATCCCGGATAGCCACCCCCGACGGCCCCGGAGCGACGAACGGCGCAGCGATCAGCCGCAGCGACTCAGCCATGCGCGTCAGCCACCATCGCCAGGCAGGCACACTCACCTACCGAACGGCGACCACACTGGTGAGCGCACCACGACGTCACCGCATCCACAGGGGAAGCCAACCGGCACGCCCGCATGACCCGCACCTCCAACTTTCACGGATAGCGACCGTTAGATTACCAATGGTTGGCTGAGCTGGATAGAACATATGAACGACACGCCGACAGCACCCGGCACTCACAACCAATCCACGTCACCGCAACCGGCACCCCGGGGCCGGACAGATGCACCAGCCAAACCGCCGGCACCTACCGGTGGGTGGTCAGCGTCAGCGACACCTACGTCGTGCCGACCACCCCGATCGGCGAGTACTACTTCCTGGGCACCACCAGCCCCGCCTAGGTCAGGCGATCGCGGGCCCGCCGGGAGCTCAGCCGGCGGGCCCCAGCACCACGGGCAGCTCGACCGGCCCTTCGGTGATCATCGACGGGGTGTAGGCGATCTGGTCCTGATCGACCGCCAGCCGCAGCTCGGGGAACCTGCCGAACAGCGAGGACAGCGCGATGCGGGCCTCCAGCCTGGCCAGCGGCGCCCCCAGGCAGAAGTGCGGCCCGCGGCCGAACCCCAGATGCGTCTCCTGGCCGCGCGCGATGTCGAAGCGCCCCGCGTCCCCGCCGAACCTGGCCGGATCCGTCCCGGTGCCGGCGACCGCGATCATGATCGGCTCCCCGGCCGGGATCGTCACGTCGCCGAGCCGCACGTCCTCCAGCGGGTAGCGGAACAGGACGTTGATCACCGAGTTCCGGCTGCGTAACGACTCCTCGACCACCTGCCCCCAGGCGTCCTTCGTACGTGCCAGGTCGAGCTGGTCGCGGTCCGCGCACAAGGCGATGACCGCGTTGGCGAGCAGGTGCACGGTGGTCTCGTGACCGGCGATCAGCACCAGCCACAGAATCCACACCATCTCGCTGTCGGACAGCCGGTCCCCGTCGTCCTCCTGCGCCCGGATGAGCCCGGTGGTGAGGTCGTCACCCGGATCGCCGCGCTTGCTGTCGATGAACCGGCCCAGGTACCCGAGTAGGGCGGCCCCGGTCGCGCCGGCTTCGTCCGGGGTGGCGGTGTGCGACAGGAGGACGCCGCTCCAGAGGCGGATCTGGTTCCGGTCTTCTGCGGGCACACCGAACAGCTCGCAGATCACGTTGACGGGCAGCGGCTCGGTGAAATGCCGGACGAGGTCCACCACCTCCCCCTCGTCCGCCAGCCGGTCGAGGAGCTCGTCCGTCATCTCCTGGATGCGCGCGGCGAGGCCCTGCACGCGTGCCGGGGTGAAGGCCCGGTTGACCAGGCCGCGCAGCCTGCGGTGATCCGCTCCATCCTTGACCAGCAGGTGCTCGCCCTCGATGAGCTGCCGCAGCGGCCAGTCCGGGGAGATGGTGCCGTCGTGCAGCGCGGTGAAGTTCTCGGGGTTCTTGCTGAAGCGGATGTCGTCGTTGGAGAGGACCGCGTTCACCGTGTCGTACGAGGTCACGGCCCACGCATTCACCTTGCCCGGAAGCTCGATGCGGAACACCGGCCCGTTCTCGTCCCGATAGCGGTGAATCGTGCTGGACGCCAGCTCACCAGGGACCGGTATTTGCAGAGGAGGGGTCGTCATTCAGGGGTCTCCAAATGTCGGAATGTCCCCCAACTTTCCGCTATCGAAGAGCCCTCAAACATCTACCGGCCGCGCTACAGTCGCCGACGTTCAGAGCGTCTTAGTCATGAATGCGCTATATGGGTCGGACCGATAATCCGCGAACGGCTCGCAGTATTCGAAGCCGAATTTCTCGTACAGCTTCCTGGCGGGCAGGAAGAACTCGTCCGAGCCGGTCTCGAGGCTCAGCCGGGTGAGCCCCATGCGCCTGGCCTCGGTGATGATGTGCGCCAGGAGCAGGGACGCGACCCCGCTCCGCTTGCGCACCGGCCGGGTGCGCATCGACTTCACCTCGGCGTGCTCCGCGTCCAGCCTCTTGAGCGCGCCACAGCCCACGAGGGTGTCCCCGTCGATGACCGTCCAGAACGTGACCTCGGGCTTGCGGAGCGCGTCGAGGTCGAGGGCGTGCTTGCTCTCCAGAGGCGTGATGGATCGCATCTCCTGGAGGTGCTCGTCCAGGAACGCGGCGATCTCCGCGCCCGACAGGTCGTCGACAATGATCTTCATGCCCATATGCGTCAGGGTATCGCCCAGGTTACCGGGACGCGGGCTTGACCAGGCCGCAGTCATAGGACAGGACGACCACCTGGGCGCGGCTGGTCAGGCCCAGCTTGGCCATCAGGCGGTTGAGGTGGGTCTTGACGGTGCCCTCGCTCACCGACAGCCGCTCGGCGATCTCCCTGTTGGACAGGGCGTGGCCGACCAGGCCGAGCACCTCGGTCTCGCGGCTGGTGAGGCGGTCCAGGGCCGGGGGCGGGGACACGGCGGCCTCCTGCGGCGGGGCGGCGAACGCCTCGATCAGCCGCTTGGTGGCGATCGGGGCCAGCAGGATGTCACCGGAGGCGACCGTGTGGATGGCGGCGATCAGCCGCTCGGGCGGCGTGTCCTTGAGCAGGAAGCCGCTGGCGCCCAGTCGCAACGCGTTGAAGACGTACTCGTCCAGGTCGAACGTGGTGAGGATGAGCACCTTGGGCGGCGTGCTCTCGGCGGCGGCCAGGATCCGCTCGGTGGCGGTGATGCCGCTGATGCCCGGCATCCGGATGTCCATCAGGATCACCTCGGGCTTGACGGCGGCGGCCAGGCGGACGGCCTCCTCCCCGTCGGCCGCCTCGCCCACCACCTCCAGGCCCGCCGCGCGCAGCAGCGCGGCCAGACCGGCACGGATGAGCACCTGATCGTCGACCACGAGCACTCTGATCATGAGCTCGCTTCTTGAGTCTGATCGTCGGGCGGGGGCAGCGGGAAGATCGCCAGCACCTCGAATCCGCCCAGCGGCAGCGGCCCTGCGGTGATCGTTCCCTGATAAAGCCTGACACGTTCGGTCATGCCGATCAATCCGTGACCGCCAGAACGGGGGCTCCCGGTGAACGCCGCGCCGTCGTCGGTGACGCGTAACGTCAGCCTGGCGGGGGCGTACGTCACCCGGATCTCCACCCTGGCCGGGCCGGCGTGCTTCAGCACGTTGGTCAGGGCCTCCTGGACGATGCGGTAGGCGCACAGGTCCAGGCCGGGCGGCAGCGGCCTGGCCGCTCCCTCGACGACCACCTCGAGCGGCAGCCCGGCGGCGCGGATCCGCTCCGCCAGGAGTTCGAGGCCCTGGAGCCCGGGGGTCGTCGTGTACAGCCCTTCGTCCTGGTCGTCGGCCTCGATCCGCAGGATCGACAGCAGCCGCCGCATCTCGGCCAGCGCTTCGTGGGTGGTGTCGGCGATGACCCCCAGCGAGGCGTGCGCGGTGGCCGGGTCGGACAGGGCGACGTAACGGCCGAGGCCCGCCTGAACGGAGATCACCGACATGTGGTGGGCGACGACGTCGTGCAGTTCGCGGGCGATCCGGAGCCGTTCGTGGGTGACGGCACGGCGGGCGGCGGCGTCCTGCTCCCTGCGGAGCTGGTCGGCCAGCTCCGCGAGTTGCCCGGTGCGCTCGACCAGCAGCCGCGTGCTCGTGCCCGCGCCCACGGCGCCGGCCGCCACCAGGAGCGACTGGCCGAGGGCCGACCACAGCGCGATGCCGGGCTGGTGGAGCCCGGCGTGCACCCACTCCGTCACGAGCAGCGCCGCCCCGGCCAGACAGACCGCCGGGGACCGGTGGGCGGCGACGGTGTAGAGGGCCACCAGCGGGCCCATGTTGTTGAGGACGAAGTGGTAGCCCAGCAGGTGGTAGACCAGCGCCGCCACGGTGGAGACCACCAGGACGGCGACCGGCGCCCGCCTGCGCAGGGCCAGCGGCCCGTTCACCAGCAGGCTCAGCGTCAGGGACAAGGCGTCGGCGGGCCGGCCCTTGCCCGGCTCGTAGATCTCCCACAGCCACGTCCCGACGACCAGCGTCAGGGCCAGAGCGCCGTCGAGAAGCAGGGGGTGGACCGCGGACACCCGCCGTACGAGCGATGCGGCGCTGATGTGCATCCGCCACGCTAACTCCGTCACCGCCCGTAGCGCATCAAACCGGAGGTATACCTCGACTGCTGCAGAAGTTGCAGCCCAGCTCGGTGCGTGCGCGCGAACCACATCCAGCGGTCGGTGTCCCGCTCATCCCGTAGCAGAATGTCATGGGGGGCAGTTTTCGCAGGTGACGGGGAGTGAGGCGACATGCTGAACAACGATGGGCCCCGGTCGCATGTGATGAACGTCCTGCGGGTCCTCGCCGTCGCAGGCGCCTATTTCGCGGCCGCCAAGGTGGGGTTGCGGCAGGAGCTGGTCGGCGGGCAGGTCACGCCGCTCTGGCCACCGACGGGCATCGCGCTGGCCTGTCTCCTCCTCATGGGCATCCGGTTCTGGCCCGGGATCACTCTCGGTGCGTTCCTGGTCAACCTGTCGATCGGGCCGACGTTGCCCGCGGTCGTGGCGATCTCCGTGGGCAACACCCTCGCTCCGGTGTGCGCTTATCTCATGCTCGTCCGGGCGCGTTTCAGCATCGAGCTGGATCGGTTGCGGGACGCGCTGGCGCTGGTGTTCCTCGGCGCCTTGATGGGGATGGTGATCAGCGCGACGGTGGGCAGTGGCGCGCTCCTGCTCGCCGGTGGACTCCAGAGCAGTGACTTCTGGCCGACGTGGTCGGTGTGGTGGGCGGGCGACGCGATGGGCGTTCTCGTGATCACCCCCATTCTGCTGGTGCTGCGCACGTCCCGGACACCGTGGGACGCTCACCTGTCCCGTTGGATCGAGGCGATCGCCCTGGCCGTGGGCACGCTCCTCGTCACGCTGGTGGCGACGATGAGCTCCATCAATCTGCTCTTCCTCGTCTTCCCGTTCCTGATCTGGGCCGCCCTGCGGTTCCAGTTGGCGGGCGCCACGGCATGCGCGCTGATCGTGGTGACGGTCGCGATCGTCGCGGCCGCGCAGGGTTCCGGCCCGTTCGCCAAGCACGACCTGTTCCTCAACATGGTCACCCTTCAAGCGTTCAACGGGGCCGCGTCACTGACCGCCCTGCTGCTGGCGGCGATCATCGCGGAGCGCAATCAAGCCCATGACAAGCTCGAACAGATATGCACCCGCCTTATGGAGGTCGCTGACCGGGTCGACCGGCACCGGCCCGCGGACCAACAGGTGCCGCTCCAGCAAGCAATAGTGCCTGGTACGGTCCGCCATGAGCGTCATACCGGCTGAGCGGAGACCTTCTGACATTCCACCTTGCGCACAATCACCGCTCTCAACAAGCCCATCATCACCAAACTCGGCATAAGCTGATTTTTGCCACATTAGCGCGAACATCCACCGCTGACCCAAGAGACATGCTTCACCACAATCGCCGGCCAAGCGATTAGTACGTTGTCCTGAGTGTGGGTTTGTAGAGCCCTGCTGGAGGGAGCCGCGCGATGGCCCACCACGAGTCAGCCCCGAGAGGCCGGCGCTCCGTGTTATCGGTGCCGCAGTGTGAGGTGATCGAGCGGATCTGTGCGCCGTTGTCGCCCGATCAGGCACGCTTCCAGGCCGTACCACTGCCGCTGGGCGGGGTGCGCGTCTGGGCGGACCTGACCGGAGCCGAGGGAAAGGCGTCCTGGGTGGTGCACCAGCGCATGGCCCGGCAGGTGGCCCGGGTCGGCTGGCACGCCGAGGCCACCGCCGAGCGGGTGCTGGTGCAGGGTTGGAGCGCGGGCTGTCTGAAGCATCGCGTACGGCTGTTGCAAGGCGCACTCAGCGGACGGCTGGCCGACTACCGGAAGAGCGCCGAACAGGCCGTCGCCACCGCGGTGCGGCTGCACGCCGAGCAGGAGGACGGCCAGGCCGGCCGGACGGCGATCGTCGCCGCGACGTGCGCGGAACTGACCGAGCTGCTGCTCTGGCCGCAGCGCCTGGCCGAGCTGGACGGCCTGGAGCGCACCTCCCGGTCGCGCCGGCTGCAGCTGCTGCTGGCGCAGGTGGCCGGGCTGGAGGCCAAGGTACGCCAGGCCTGTGCCGAGCATGAGCTGCTGGCCCGGGCCGTGGCGGGATGGGCCGACGACCACCTCGCCAGCGTCGGTGCCGAGCAGGCTCAGCAGCAGGCGTTGGACCAGGCCCGCCCCTGGCTACGCGCACTGGACAGGCTCGCGGGCGGGCCGCCGCCGACCGGCTTCACCCGGCGGGCCTCCGGCCTGGCCGAACGCGTCGCCGCGACCGTCACCAACGGCGACTGGGCCGAGGCCGCCTCCTGAGACTCTCTCAGCGCACGTAGATGTTCGGCTGGGCCGGGGTGGACATGCCGTTCCCGAGGAAGAAGCCCGGGTGCGGCGGCTGGTTGTAGGCGCTGTTCTGCCAGGCGATCGCCACCCGATACTGCGGGTCGTGCATGAGGGTCCACAGCCGCTGCGTCGTGGCGGTGGGGGTGCTGTAGATCCGTAGCGCCGTCTCCGACGTCGTCGGCCAGACGACCTCCTCGCGCCAGTCGCCGAACAGGTCGGCGGACAGCGACGGGGTCGACTTGGTGCTGTTGTTGGCGTGCACGCCCGAACCGGTGAGCAGGCGGGTGTCGGCGCCGGTGCCGTACTTGTCGATGTGCGTGCCGTCGAGCAGTTCGCGGACCGGGTCGGCGTCCCACCACACCACGAAGTTGGTCGAGCCGGGCTTGCGGCCGATGTTCGCGCCGGAGGTGTTGTACAGCCCGGAGACGGCCGCCGACCACGACTCGGCGCCCGCGCTGCCCGCGTACACGTCGTCGGACACGCCGCGCCCGTTGTCGCAGCCGCAGGAGGGGTTCGTCCAGATGACGGCGCCGGTCCGGGCGTCGACCATGGAGGTGGCGGGCTGGTTGGTGTTCTCGTGCGGCTTGAACACCTCAAGGCCGGAGCGGGCCGGGATCAGGTCGCCGACGTGCAGGGCGTCACCGTGGAACAGCCGCGTGTTCCACAACGGGCTCCCGTTGTCGTCGATCGCCTCCGAGCCGTAGACGATCTCGTCCCGGCCGTCGGCGTCGACGTCCGCGATCGCCAGCTGGTGGTTGCCCTGCCCCTCGTACTGGGAGCCGGACACGTTGGAGTCGAACGTCCACCGCTGGGTCAGCGCCCCGGCGCGGAAGTCCCAGGCGGCGATCACCGTACGCGTGTAGTAGCCCCGCGCCATGATCAGGCTGGGCCGCTGCCCGTCCAGGTACGCCGTACCGGCCAGGAACCGGTCGACCCGGTTGCCGTAGGAGTCGCCCCAGCTGGACACGGTCCCACGAGGCGGGTTGTAGGAGACCGTGGACATGGCCGCCCCGCTCTGGCCGTTGAACATGGTCAGATATTCGGGCCCGGACAGGATGTAGCCGGAGGAGTTGCGATAGTCCGCGGACGCGGAGCCGATGACCTTGCCGGTGCCGTCCACGCTCCCGTCGGCGGTCTTCATCGCGACCTCGGACCTGCCGTCGCCGTCGTAGTCGTACACCTGGAACTGGGTGTAGTGCGCCCCGGCCCGGATGTTGCGGCCCAGGTCGACACGCCACAGGCGGGTGCCGTTCAGCCTGTACGCGTCCACGAACACGTTCCCGGTGTAGCCCGACTGGGAGTTGTCCTTGGCGTTGGACGGATCCCACTTG
This sequence comes from Nonomuraea sp. NPDC049141, assembly GCF_040648415.1. Taxonomy (NCBI): domain Bacteria; kingdom Bacillati; phylum Actinomycetota; class Actinomycetes; order Streptosporangiales; family Streptosporangiaceae; genus Nonomuraea; species Nonomuraea sp. NPDC049141. Next base: position 239,867 of record NZ_JBEZDR010000003.1, on the reverse strand, counting down.
AGCACGAACTCGTAGCGGCCGTCGCCGTCCAGGTCACCCACGCTCGCGTCGTTCGCGCTGTAGGTGTAGGCGACCCCGTCGGGGGTGGTGCCGCCGGCGGGCCGCTGGATCGGGACGTCCAGGTAACCACTGGCGAACTGCGTCGCCGCCGCTGAGGGCGCCTGCTCGACGCCGCCGACCACCGCGCGGACGGTGTACGCGGAAGTCGCCGCGGCGCCGGAGTCGAGGTAGTTCGTCGAGCTCGTGATGGGCGACGAGTTCAGGAGGGTGCCGCCTCGGTAGAGGTTGAACCCGGTGCTCATGCTCTCGGTGCCGAGCAGGCGCCAGGACACCAGATTGCCGCCGCTGGAATGGACGCTGATCAGGCCGCGATCCAGGTTCTCCACCTGCTTGGCCACGGCGGCGGAGGCGACGTTGACGTCCATGGTCCAGGTCAGGGCGAGGACCATGACGAGCACGAGAGAGAGGGAGCACCTTCTCGCGGGAAGCATGCCTGGCTCCAGGGGTGAGGGTTCAGTAGACGTAGGGCCAGCCGGCGCTGTCGTAGGCGATGAGGTTGATGCCGAGCAGCGAGGCGCCGTTGTCGGCGTAGTAGTGGTAGAAGAGCACGTCGGCGTCGCTGTCCGTGATCACCGCCTGATGGCCCGGCCCATGGATGCCGCCGTGCCCGGCGAGGACCTGCGTGCCGCCGCCGGAGGTCATGGCGGTGCCGTTGCGATCCACGTACGGGCCGGTCACACTGGTCGACCGCCCGACCATGATCCGGTACGTGCTGGACGCGCCCTGGCAGCACAGGTCGAACGAGACCCACAGGTAGTAGTACGACCCGTGCCGGAAGATGAACGGCGCCTCCACGGCCGTGCTGCCGCCGGTGCGCTGCGCGATCGAGTAGAGCGCGGTCCCGGAGCGCAGTCCGGTCGAGGAGTTGACCGGGATCAGCTTGATACCGGTCCAGAACGATCCGAACGACAGCCACCAGTTGCCGGCGGCGTCCGTGACCAGGTTGGGGTCGATCGCGTTGTAGCTGCTGGACGAGGTGGTGGAGATGACCAGCCCCTGGTTGGCCCACGTACCCGAGGCGCCGGTGGCACTGGTGGCCATGAAGATCGCCGAGTTGCGGGAGCCGAACGTGGAGGCGGCGTAGTACATGTAGTACTTGCCGTTGTGGCGGGAGATGTCCGGCGCCCACAGGCTGGCGCCGCCGCCGGTGTACGGCAGCGTCCATGACGCGCCGCCGGGGAAGGCCACACCCGCGTCCCGCCAGGCCGTGCGGTCAGTGGACGTCTTGAGGGCGATGTTGTTACCGGTATTCGCCAGGAGGTAGCCGCTCGACGTCTTCACGACCGAGGGATCGTGCACGCCGATGCTGCCGGTCACGTACCCGGGATTGGGATAGGCCGCTGCCACCGCACCGGCCGGGCGGACGGCGATCACCGCCGCCGCCATGACCAGGACGGTCATCAGGGAGACGATGGATCGCGCCATGTGCCACCTCGCTGTTATCGCTAACACTTGAGGGGATCGCCGGTGAGTCTTCTCGGCCGTACGGGGAGCGTCAAGGCGCGGATTCGGGGCCTCCGGGTCTTCCCGGGTCACCTCGGGTGCGGCCGGTGAAACGTTCACAATGTGATCGCGACGAGACGTACGACTGGGAAGATCATTGGATGCCATCACGAGGAGCAAAGGCGATCGCGGCCCTCACCCTGGCCGCATCGGTGTTGACCGGCGCACCCGCCGCCGGCGCCGACGCCGCGCCGGACCCGGTCGCCGCGATGCAACGCCAGCTCGTCAAGGGCCACGGCGTGCGAATCAACGATCGCTTCACCATCAACGACGGCGGCCAGGGTGGTTGGGATCGCGGCCAACCCGAGAAGGGCATCGTCGGGTTCGGCAACGGCAAGATTGTGGCAACCGATCTGCGGTATTACCACACGGCGAAAAGCAGCACCCGCACGATCTGCATCGGCAAGCGCGCCTGGGAGTACCGGCCGAAGGGACTTCCCAAGGGCAAGACGTGGCTCGCCTACGAATCCGTTCAGCGGCTGGCTGTGGGCTCAGGCCATATCCGCCTCGACGACCCGGCCACTTTCCGGGCCGTGCTCGCCACCACCACGAGCAGACGGGCCGCGAGCACCTACGACGGCACTCGCACCACCCTCTATGAGGGCACGATCACTTTCGGCCAGTTGCTCGACGCCAACCCTGCCAAGGACTTCTACTTCCTCAAGCAGGGGTCCGAATCCGAATACACTGCCTGGACTATCTCCTGGCGCCTGTGGATCGGCCGAGACCAGCTCGTACACCGAGCGTGGAGCAAGTGGCGCGAACCAGAAACCAAGCCTTTCAACGGGATGACCGAAGGGCAGGGATGGTTCGGCTACATCAACGACGTCCGCTTCTCCGACTGGGGTATGAGAGCCGACATCCAGCCTCCGCCCCCCGGCCGGTCGATAACGAGCAAGAAGCTGATGCGATAATGATCAGTCTGGATGAGATCGGCCAGACGTCCGTAATATGACCAGCGCTCCCCCGTACGCCACGCCGTACCACGTGGGCAGCCACACGCCTCCGATCACGGCGGCGGCGAGGCTGATCGCCGAGACCGCGGCGAGCAGCAGGACGGCGGCGGTCCTCTCCCGCGCCGCCAGCGCCGCCAAGGCGGCCCCGCCCAGCACGCCCGAGGCGGCCAGGAGATCCAGCACCAACCACCCGTCCAGCAGGCCGGCCCGCGTCAGCACGTGGAGCAGTGGGAGTGGCAGCGACGGTGTCCAGATCCAGGTGAGCCCGCCGGCCAGGTTGACCGCCGACGGGAGCACCAGCAGCAGCGAGGCTGTCGGCACCGCCCATCGGCGCAGGCGGGCCGCACCACCGTTCAGGGCCGTACTCCGGGCTTGTCGGTGATGCCGATGGCGAGGCGGACGGCGAGGGTCATGATCGTCCCCTTCTTGATCGTGTGGGAGTCCCCCAACGTAACGATCTTCTGATCCCCGTTCGTGGTGGTGCCCTTCTCAGGGGAGGTGTAGTCGGCGATGGCGACGGCACGCTCGCCCAGGTACGTGTACGTGGTCCGGTCGAGCAGGATCTCGTGACCCACCCAGCCGTCTTCGATGGCGCCGACGGCCAGCGCCGGACGTCCGGCGACGTCTACCGCGTCCGGGTTCACCGTCACCCCGGGGATCTTGGCCATCGCCTGGTAGACGGCCGCCTCCTGGGCCGGGGGGACGAGGTTGTTGTTGAGCAGGGAGCCGAGCAGTCTGTAGGCGATGACATCCCGCTTCTCGCCGTGATCGCCCATGTTTCCGTACAGCCAGGCCAGGAGCGCATCGGGATCCGTCGGCAGCGCCGCCACCTTGGCGAAGCTGGTGGGGGGCATGCCCCCTCCGGTGGGCGAGCGGACCATCTTGCCGCCTTCGAAGGTGACCAACACCTTGCCGTCGGCCCGCGTCCAGGCCCGATCCACGGTGGTTTTCAGCGGCGTCTCCGGCGTCTGCACCTCGCCTGGGGCGGCATTGTCGACCCCCTGGAGGCGTGTCTCCATGTAGATCCATTGGTCCGGGCGGGGCGCGGTGAAGGGCCGGTCCCGGGCGACGGCGGCCGCCTTGTGGAGCAGTACCTGCGCGTTGGCGGCCGGCATCGCCAGGCCGGGGACGATCGGGCGCGGCACGTCGACTCCCCCGGGGTTCCCGACGACCACTGCGACCATCGTGATCGCGACGGCCAGCGCTCCCACCGCGAGGACGCGCCCGCCCGAGCGGGGCAGGCGGAAGCGGCGCGCACGCCGGGGAACCGCCGCGGTGACCTCCTGGAGGAGCGCGGCCCTGGCGGCGGAATAGGTGTCATGGGACGGCGGGGCGGGCTCAGGCCAGGTCCGGCGCAGGGCGTCCAGATCGGCGTCCGGGTGTTCGTTCATGATCAACTGCCCTTCCTGGTGAGTGCCGGGTCCAGCGCGGCGCGGATCTTCGTACGGGCCCGGTGGAGCCGGGACCGGACCGTGCCGGCCGCGACGCCGAGCGCCTTGCCCGCGTCTTCGGAGGTCAGGTCGGCCCAGGCGACCAGCAGCAGCACGTCGCGCTCGGCGGCGGGCAGCCTGGCCAGCGCCGCCGCCAGCCGGGGGCGGTCCGCCAGCTCACCGGCGATCCGGTCGGCGTGGTCCTCGCTGCTCTCCTCGACACCGGTCCTGGCCAGCGCGCGGTACTGCCGGACCTCGGCCCGGTGGTGGCGGGAGATCAGGTTCGAGGCGATCCCGTACAGCCAGGGCCGGGCGTCCGGGCGGGACAGGTCGTAGGTGTGGCGCCGGCCGAACGCGATCAGGAACGTCTCGGCGGCGATGTCGTCGGCCAGGGGCCGGGTGAGCCGCCGCTCGGCGTAGCCGTGGATCGGCGCGTGGTAGCGGTCGAACAGTTCGGCGAAGCACTCCGGCTCCCGTAAGGACCGCTCGATGATCGCGGCGTCCTCCTCCCGCTCCGTCATCTGGGCCATGTCGTAGCTCTTCGAGTCATCGCCTGTCTTCCGTAGCGGGGATCGGTCCCCCCTCCTTCACCGATCACCCCAAAAGTGTTCGCTCCAATGATCAGTAATAGTTTGGGAACCATGAGACTTCTGTCGGTGAACGTCGGCCGCCCCATGCCCGTGGACTACACCGATGCCCCGGGAGGGATGACGGGCATCGACAAGCGCCCGGTGACGGGGCCGGTCCAGGTGTCGCCCGTCGGCCCCAAGGGCACGGTGGGCGGCGGCGTGGCCGGGGACGCCGTCTGCGACCGCCGCCACCATGGGGGCAGTGACCGGGCGGTGTACGCGTTCGCCCGCGAGGACCTGGACGCCTGGGAGCTGGCCCTCGGCCGTACGCTCGCCAATGGCGCCTTCGGTGAGAACCTCACCACATCCGGGCTGGACGTGACCGAGGCGCTGATCGGCGAACGCTGGCAGGTGGGCTCCGACCTGGTGGTCGAGGTGACCGCCGGCCGGATTCCCTGCCGCACGTTCGCGGGGTGGGTCGGAGAGAAGGGCTGGATGAAGCGGTTCATCGAGGTCGGCCGTACCGGCGCGCTGCTCCGGGTGATCGCGCCGGGAGAGATCCGCGCGGACGACCCGATCACCGTCGTCCGCCGCCCCGACCACGACATCACCGCGGCTCTGCTGCTCCGCGCCGCCACCACGGAGCGCCACCTGCTCCCGCGTACGCTGGCCGCCGCCGAGTGGATGGAGTCCGAGCTACTGCGCACTGCCCGTACGTATGCGGAAAAGTACGGATGAGCTGTGCCGCTTGCGCGGCGGGATCACCCCAGGCCGCCCTTTCGGATGCGGGCCGCGTACCAGAGGGCTGAGTCCTTCGGGGTGCGCCGCTGCGTGTCGAAGTCCACGTGCACGATGCCGAACCGCTGCCCGTACCCGTGGGCCCACTCGAAGTTGTCCAGCAGGGACCAGGCGAAGTAGCCCTTGAGCGGCACTCCCCGGCGAGCCGCCTCGGCGCAGGCGTTGATGTGGCGTTCCAGATAGTCGATGCGGTCCGGGTCGTGCACAGCCCCGTCCGCGCTCAGCTCGTCGGCGAAGGCCGCGCCGTTCTCGGTGATGTAGAGGTCGATGGCGGGGTAGTCCTTGTGCACGCGCTGGAGGAGCTCCAGCAGGCCGTTCTCGTCGATCTCCCAGTCCATCGTGGTGCGCTTGCGGCCGCCGTCCACCCAGCGGACGTGTTCGGCGCCGATCCACGGTGTGCCGGTGGACGGCGCGGGCTCGCCGGCCGCGACCAGGGCGGGGGAATAGTAGTTGATCCCCAGCATGTCGATCTTCCGGGAGATGGTCTTCAGGTCCCCGTCCAGGACGTGGGAGAAGTCGCTGTGGGGCGCCAGGTCGCCGACGACGTCCTCGGGGTACGAGCCGAGCAGCACCGGATCGATGAACAGCCGGTTCTGGAGGCCGTCTATCCGGCGAGCGGCGTCCACGTCCGCCTCTGACGCCGTGGCGGGCGTCACATGCGACATGTTCAACGTAATGCCGATATTTCCAGACAGGAGGGGGATGGCGAGGCCGTGGCCCAGCAGCAGGTGGTGCACCGCCTTGACGGCCTCGGACGGCTCATGACGCCCCGGCGCGTGCTCGCCACCGGCATATCCGAGCAGCCCGGAACACCACGGCTCGTTCAGCGTCGTCCAGCTCGCCACCCGATCCCGCAACGCCGTATGCACAATGTCGGCATATTCCGCGAATCGATAGGCCGTGTCCCGGTTAGGCCACCCGCCCGCGTCCTCCAGGTACTGCGGCAGGTCCCAGTGATAGAGCGTCGGCCACGGCGTGATGCCGCGCTCCAGCAGCGTGTCCACCAGGCGACGATAGAAATCGAGCCCGCGCTGGTTCACCACCCCGCGCTCCGGCACGATCCGCGGCCACGAGACGGAGAAGCGGTACGCCTGTAACCCCAGCCCCGCCATCAACTCCACATCGTCGGCGTAACGGTGGTAGTGGTCGCAGGCCACGTCGCCGTTCTCGGCATCGCGCACCTTGCCGGGGGTGCGGCTGAAGGTGTCCCAGATGGACGTCCCCCTGCCGTCCTCCGCGAACGCGCCCTCGATCTGATAGCTGGACGTCGCCGCGCCCCAGAGAAAACTCATGCCTTGACGGACCCTTCCCATGATGCCGCCGATGATCTGACGACCGGCCGGATCATGACCATATAGAGCGGGCTGATCCCCATCCGCACGGGGATCATGACCTGGCGGTACCTCTCTCGGAATAACGCACCTGGCCTGCGTCGATGCTGTCGACATACAGACTGGGAGCGCTCCCATAGACGGTAGACCATGACCTGACCCATAGAGAAGAGGCCCCGCTTTACGGACCTTTCCCCATACGCAATCCCTTGACCGTATCTAGGGTGGTCAGTAATGATCAGCGCCGACGCTGCGGCACCGCGCCGAGAGAGGTCCGCCATGTCTTTTCGAGTGCGGTCGGCGTGCGCGCTCAGCACCTGCGCCGACGACGCTCTTCGAGCGAACCCCACTGAAAGGTGATTTAGTGCGATTTATCGCAGCAAAAGCCGCCGCAGCCTTAACCGCGGTCGTGGCCGCCGTCCTGGTCGTACCCCCGCCTGCCTCCGCCGCCGCCCAGCTGATCGGCAACGGCGTCTTCACCAGCTCGACCGCACCCTGGCAGGCGATCGGCCAGACGGCGGTCACGGCCGAGTCCGGCCGCATGCGGGTGAACGTGACTTCTGTCGTCGCCAATCCGTGGGACGCCATGGTGACCAGCCCCACCACGGCCGCCCTGACCGCGGGCAAGAACTACACGCTCTCGTTCGACGCGTACTCCACGACGGCCTTCAAGGCCACCACTACCGTGCAGTACGTGGCGACGCCCAGCTCCAACCAGTCGCTGGCCGCGCCCGTCCAGCTCACGACGGGAAGCAAGCGCTACAGCATCCCGTTCGTGGCCGCGGCCGCCACCAGCACGGCCGCTGAGGTGACCTTCCAGCTCGGCGGGTCCGGCGGCACCCCGACGGTCCGCTTCGACAACGTCTCGCTGATGGAGACGCAGACGACCCGGCCGACGGCGCTGTACGTCTCGGACAAGTCGAACCCCGCCCAGTACGTCTCCACCCACCAGGGCACGAGCGAAGCCACCGCCATCGGCTCGAACATCGCCAACAAGCCGATCTTCGAGTGGTTCGGCGGCTGGTTCACCGACCTCACGCTGGCCGTGGACACCTACGTCGGCGCCGCCCAGGCCCAGGACAAGCTGCCGATGCTGGTGGCGTACAACATCCCGAACCGCGACGCGTGCGCTAACCAGTCGGGCGGCGGCGCGGGCGACGCGGCCGGGTATCACACCTGGATCACCGAGTTCGCCAAGGCGATCGGCACCCGGCACGCGATCGTCGTGCTGGAGCCCGACGGCACAGCCGCCGCCAGTTGCGCCGACGATCCGGAAGGCCAGTACGCGATGCTGCTGGACGCCACCCAGGTCCTGCGTGCTCAGGCGCCGAACGCCTGGGTCTACCTCGACGCGGGCAACGCCACCTGGGTCGCGGCCGACGACATGGCCACGCGGCTGGTCAAGTCGGGCATCGCCAACACGCGCGGCTTCTCCGTGAACGTGTCCAACTACATCACCACGGCCAACTCCGAGACCTACTCCGTCGCGGTCAACGGCTACCTGTCCGGGACCGTCGGCGCCAAGAAGTACGTGATCGACACCAGCCGTAACGGCAACGGCCCCTGGAGCGGCCAGGACAGCTGGTGCAACCCGCCCGGACGCAAGCTGGGCAGCGCGCCGGTCAAGCAGACGACCGGCGCCGAGTACCTCTTCTGGGTCAAGGTCCCGGGCGACTCCGACGGCAGCTGCAACCTGGGCCAGGGCATCCCGGCCGGGACGTTCAGCCCCGACCTGGCCATGGCCCTGATCAACGGATCCTCCTAACCCGAAGGGCGGCGAACCCCGGCCTGCCTGCCTCGGCGGGCCGGGTCCGCTTCTAGATGCGTGAGCGGAAGGGAAACAGAACGCCGAGCCGACCACCTCGGCTCCTTCGTCGCTATCGCCGCCGCTCTCACCTGCTACCGCCAACTCGCCAAATAAGGCGACGTCCTACAATGTTTGGCGGGGGGCGCCTGGTTCTCGGTGACGGGGTGATCGAGGTGTCGGTTTCACTGCTGGCTGTTGTCGTTGATTGTCGCGACCCGCTTCGCCAGGCCGAATTCTGGGCGCAGGCCCTGGCTTACAAGGTCAGCCGGCGCAACCCCGACGAGTTTCAGGTCAGCGATCCCGCCGGTGTCGGCGGATCACTGTATTTCATGAAGGTGCCCGAGCCCAAGGTGGGCAAGAACCGGCTACACGTGGACCTGGTGACCTCAGGCTCCATGGAGGCCGAGGTCACGCGGCTGGTCAAGGCCGGAGCTCAGCTGGTCGAGGTGCGGCAGGATCCGGTTTCCCACGACAACCCGGACACGTGGACGGTGATGCTCGACCCAGAGGGAAACGAGTTCTGTGTGACGAGTACCTCCACCATGACCGGCTGGGAGTGACCGAGTGATCTGCACGAGCGTCGGCATTGCCGACGGCTCGATTTCGGGGATGCTCAAGTACCCCGGGTCGCCAGGATTGCGCCGTGACGGCCGAGCCGGGTCTGCGCTACTTACGGACTATGGACCAGGTCCCGCTTCGGGCTGGTCAACCCCAAGCTCTACGGTGAACGCGAGGCCGTCGTGCTGATGCTCGCCGAGGCGAAGAACCGACCCGCGCCCTGCACCATCGACGTGTGCGACAAGGGCTTCGCCGGCGCGGACTTCGAATGCACCCTGCTCACCGAGTTCGGCATCACCGTGGTCCGAGGGCAACTCGGCCTCGACCAGCACGGCGCCCGGATCCTGTCCGGGCTGTGGACCCGAGTGATCCAGCGCCTGTTGGCCCTGAACGTCGCGATCTGGTTCAACTGGAAGATCGGCACGCCGCGTAAACGATCCTTGATCGCCTACGACCACTGACCTAATCGACCTGCACCAATTCCCCGATCAACCATCTAGCACATGGTGAAGCTGAGGGACTTGGCGCGGGAGACCGGCGAGGTGATCCGATAGGTGATCGTATGCGTGCCGTCCTGCGGCTCGACGAGGTCTTTCGAGTGCACGTAGTCGCTGCGGCTGCCGGCTGGCAGCCGCGCTGAGCCGCTCTCGATGACCTTCCCGTTGTAGATCCATTGGTAGGAGTACGGCGCCGCCGGTTTCGTGGCGTCGACCCCGGCGGCGAAGTTCATCGAGCCGGTGAAGCAGGTGACGCCCTCGGTGTTGATCTTGGATGACCCCTGGACGCGGACGTAGGCGAGGGTGAACGAGGCGCTCGACGCGGGTTTGCTCGTGGTGGGGGTGGAGCTCGTCCGCGTCCGGGTGGGCGTGGGGGTTGTCTTCGTACTGGTCGGTGTGGGGTCCTTCGTACGAGTGGGCAGTGGCCGGGTGGTCGTGCGATCCGCCGAGGGTGTCTTCGACTTCTTCGGCTTGTGCGTGCCGCGCTTGGCCGGGGGTGTCGAGGGGGTCACCGGTTTGCTCGACTTGGCGACGAGCAGCGGCCCGCCTCCGTATTGGGTCGAGGCGGCGTTCCGGATGACGACGGCTCCCACGGACACGGCCGCCAGGGAGACGGCGACCGCCCCTGCAACAGCGGCGACCAGCGGGAACCGACCCACGGTGCGCTTCGGCTTTTGGGACATCGACCCTTGGGACACCAGCCCTTGGGACATCGACGCAGGAGCTACCGGCACGTTAGCTACCAGGGCATGGGCTACCGGCGCTTGAGCTACCGGCGATGGACGTTCCTGGCCGCCGAGGAGACGCAGAAGCACGTCCCGCATGGCCGGGCGGTCGCGCGGGTCCTTGGCCAGGCACGCGTGGACGACCGGGCGCAGGGGCGCCGGCAGGTCGCCCAGCTGGGGTTCCTGGTGCAGGATCCGGTTGATGACGGCCGGCAGCGTGTCCTCACCGAACGGCGGCGTACCGGTGCCGGCGAACACGATGACAGACGCCCACGCGAACACATCCGCCGCGGGCCCGACCTGCGTCCCCGCCAACTGTTCCGGAGCCATGTAGGCGGGTGTGCCGACGATGCTGCCGGTGGCGGTGCCGGTGGCCGCGGCGTCGGTGGCGCGGGCGACGCCGAAGTCGATGACCCGCGGCCCGTCCCGCCCGAGCAGCACGTTGGCGGGCTTGAAGTCCCGGTGCACGACCCCGGCGGCGTGAATGGCGGCCAGCGCCGTGGCAGTGCTCACGGCCAGTCGCTGCAGGTCGCCGCCCGCATGGCGGCCCGCCTGCTGCAGGGAGGGCCCGTCGATGTACTCGCTGACGATGTACGGCCGACCGCCCATCGACGCGTCCAGCACCTGAGCGATGCAGAACGGCTCCACCCGGCGCGCCGCCGCGATCTCCCTGGCGAGCCGGTCATCACCGGCGGCGACCTCCCGCAGCACCTTGACGGCCACCGGGCTCCCGTCGGCCGCCTGCCCCAGATACACCACACCCTGACCGCCCGCCCCGAGCCGCCCCGTGATCCGGTAGGCCCCGACCACCGCGGGATCGCCTTCACGCAGCGGCTCGACGTACGGCATGAGGAAGTGACTCCTGACGGGGTTGTGAGATCAACCCCAAGGACCCTAGCGGGACAAGCCCGGACTTGTGGCCCCTTAACCAGATCACCCAATCACCACCAGACCACCCCAACGCCCCCACCGGACCAGGCGGCCCAAGCGGGTCGGTCGGGGCGGTCGGGGCGGTCGAGCTCAGCCGTTCGGGGTCGTTAGGGCGGGTCGGTCGGTCGGGCCGGTCGGTCGGGCCGGTCGCGACGCTCGGGCGGTTGACCCGGGCGAGCCTGGCGAGTCGGGCGGGCCAGGCGACTCGGGCGGGTCGGGAGCGTGGGTCGGGTCGGTTGCGTCCCAGTAGGGCGGTCAGGACGGGCGGGTGTGGGACAGGTCTGCTTCCATGCGGGCCGCCGCCTCAGTGAGGGCGGGCAAGACGTCGCGGAGCAGTTCGGCGGGGGTGGCGCGGCTGGCGTGGGTGGCGACGTTGACGGCCGCGACGACCCGGCCGCTCCGGTCGCGGATGGGTACCGCGATGGACCGCACGCCTTCCTCCAGTTCCTGGTCGACGAGGGCGTAGCCGTCCACTGCCGCCTGCCGTACGGCTGCCGCCAGGTCGGCGGGCGAGGTGAGCGTGTGGGGGGTCAGCGGGCGTGAGGGCATCCCGGCCAGCCGTTCCTCGGGCAGGTCGGCCAGAAGGACCCGGCCCATCGAGGTGGCGTACGCGGGGAAGCGGGTGCCGACGGTGATGTCGACGCTCATGATGGCGACGGTCGGCACGCGCGCCACGTAGACGACGTCGTCGCCGGACAGCGTCGCGACCGAGGCCGACTCGTGAACCCGCGCCACCAGGTCCACGAGGTGCGGCTGGACGATCTCGCCGAAGGTCCGGCCCGACAGATGGGCGTACCCGAGCTCCAGCACCTTGGGCTGCAGGACGAACCGGCTGCCGTCGGCCGCGACGTACCCCAGCCGTTCCAGGGTCTGCACCGCGCGCCGGACAGTGGCCCGAGGCAGGCCGGTGACCTTGGCAGCGGCGGCCAGTGTGAGCCCGCCACGCGCCGAACCGAGCGACACCAGCACGGCCAGACCGCGAGCCAACGACTGAAGGTAACCGGCCCCCAGCTCCTCCTTCGTCGCCCGCGACGCGTCCACTCCCGCGCCGATCGGAAGAGGAGAGCCCGGCGCAGCCGACGCGACCGGGTCGGCCAGGGCCGTCTCCATCTCCCCCGCCGTCTTCAGCAGGCTGGGCAGTGCGTGATCACGCAGACCAGCGGCCGTGTGTCTGCTGGTGTGGCTGGCCACGGTCAGCGCGCAGATCGTCGTACCGCTCCCGTCCCGAACAGGCACCGCGACCGCCACCAGGCCGGGCTCGACGAGCTGGTCGTCCTCGGCCCACCGTGCGGCGGGGTCGAGCAGGATCAGGCCGGCCGCGCAGCGGTCGGCGGGCAGCAGGTCGCCCACCCGGAAGGCCACCGACATGGTGCGTCGCCGGGCGAAGCGGCCGACGAAGCGGACCCCGTCCCCGTCCCGCACGGCCAGCGACACCGACTCGTCCAGTTCGTCGGCGAGCCGCTGGGCGTACTCGTCGAGGGCCGCGCCCAGACCGCCGCACGCCAGGTACGCCTCGCCCAGCTCCATCAGGCGCGGCGCGAGCAGCACGTCGCGTTCCTCGGCCCGTACATAACCGAGCCGGACGAGCGTGGCCACGATCCGGTCGACCGTCGATCTGGCCAGGCCGGTGGCCCGCACCAGGTCGGTCGCGCGCATCGGCCGTCTGGGACCGGCGGCCAGCACGCGCAGGACGGCCAGCCCGCGTTCCAGAGTGCTCGCCGGTTCCATCCGCTCTCCTCCTTCGAGCTCTCAAGTCCTCAAGGACTTTGACAGAGCACGATTCGGCTCTCCATACTCGACGATAATAATGAATTAAAGTTCACTTAGCGAACACATACGAAGCGGAGTGCCGTGCGGAGAGACAAAGTGGTGGCCACCGCCCATGAGGCGCTGGCCGATGTTCGGGACGGCGCGTCGTTCGCGGTCGGCGGGTTCGGTCTCTGCGGCATTCCGGACGTGCTGATCCAGGCGCTGCACGATTCCGGCGTACGCGGCATCAGCGTCGTGTCGAACAACTGCGGAGTCGACGGCGGCGGTCTGGGCACCCTGCTGGCCGATCGGCGGATCGCCCGCGTGACCGCCTCCTACATCGGTGACAACAAGGAGTTCGCCCGGCAATACCTGGGCGGCGAGCTGGAGGTGGAGCTGACCCCGCAGGGCAGCCTGGCCGAGCGGCTGCGCGCCGGCGGCAGCGGCATCCCCGCCTTCTACACCCCGGCCGGGGTCGGCACGCCGGTCGCCGACGGCGGGCTGCCGCTGCGGCACGCTCCCGACGGGTCGGTCGCGCTCGCCTCACCGCCCAAGGAGGTCCGCGAGTTCGCGGGCAGGCAGTACGTGCTGGAACACGCCATCACCACCGACTACGCGCTGATCCGGGCGGCGAAGGGGGACCGCCACGGCAACCTGGTCTTCAACAAGGCCGCCAGGAACTTCAACCCGCTTGCCGCAATGGCCGCGCGCATCGCGATCGCCGAGGTCGAGGAGCTGACCGAACTCGATCCCGACGAGGTACACCTGCCCGGTGTCTTCGTCGACCGCATCGTGGCGCTCACCCCCGAACAGGCCGCCGTCAAGCCCGTCGAACGGCGTACCGTCTCCACTCCCCCGGAAGGGAGCGCGTCATGAGCTGGACCCGCGACGAGATGGTCGCCCGTGCGGCGGCCGAGCTGCGCGACGGCGACTACGTCAACCTCGGCATCGGGCTGCCCACCCGGATCCCGTCCTTCCTGCCGCCCGACGTGGACGTGACCCTGCACTCGGAGAACGGCATCCTCGGCGTCGGCCCCTACCCGACGCCGGAGGAGATCGATCCGGACCTGATCAACGCGGGCAAGGAGACGGTGACGGTACGGCCGGGGGCCTCGTTCTTCGACTCGTCGCTGTCGTTCGGCATGATCCGGGGCGGTCACATCGACGTCGCGGTGCTGGGCGCGATGCAGGTCTCGGCGCGCGGCGATCTGGCCAACTGGATGGTTCCCGGGAAGCTCGTCAAGGGTATGGGCGGGGCCATGGACCTGGTCCACGGTGCCCGCAAGGTGCTCGTGATCATGGACCACACCGCCAAGGACGGGTCTCCCAAGATCGTCGAGGAGTGCTCGCTGCCGCTCACCGGCAAGGCGTGCGTGCATAGGATCATCACCGACCTCGGCGTCCTCGACATCACCGACCAGGGCCTGGCGCTGGTGGAGACCGCGCCCGGCGTGAGCGTCGCGCAACTGCGCGACCGTACGGATGCGGAGGTAACCGCGTGAGAACCGGATGCGGAGGTAACCGCGTGAGAACCGGATGCGGAGGTCCTGTCGTGAGGATCGGTACGGAGGTCCTGTCGTGAAGACCGTCTATGTCCTGGACGCCGTGCGCACCCCCTTCGGGCGCTACGGCGGGGCGTTGTCCGGCGTCCGCCCCGACGACCTGGCCGCGCACGTCATCAAGGCGCTGGTGGACCGCAACGGCGAGGTCGCCGCCGACGAGGTGATCCTCGGCAACGCCAACGGCGCCGGCGAGGAGAACCGCAACGTGGCCCGGATGGCCGCGCTGCTCGCCGGACTGCCGCTGACCACGCCGGGCGCGACCGTGAACCGGCTGTGCGGCTCCGGCATGGAGGCCGTCATCCAGGCGTACCGGGCGATCGCCGTCGGCGACGCCACCACGGTGATCGCGGGCGGCGTGGAGTCGATGACCCGCGCGCCGTGGGTGCTGCCCAAGCCGGATCGGGCCTTCCCCGCCAAGGGCCAGGAACTGGTCTCCACCACGCTCGGCTGGCGGCTGGTCAACCCGAGGATGCCCGCCGAGCACACGGTCGCCCTCGGCGAAGGCGCCGAGCTGATCGCCGACAAACACCGCATTTCCCGGGCCGAGCAGGACGTGTTCGCGCTGGCCAGCCATCAGAAGGCGGCCAAGGCGTCCTTCGACCGCGAGATCGTCCCCGTCGGCGACCTCACCCGGGACGAGGGCATCCGCGAGGACACCTCGCTAGAGGCGCTCGCCCGGCTGAAGCCCGCCTTCCGCGCGGACGGCACGGTCACCGCGGGCAACTCCTCCCCGCTCAACGACGGCGCCGCGGCGCTGCTGCTCACCGACGAGGCCGGGCTGCGCGGGCGCGAACCGCTGGCCAGGATCACCGCGAGCGGCGTCAGCGCGCTCGAACCCCGCTACTTCGGCCTCGGCCCGGTCGAGGCCGTCAAGAAGGCTCTGGCCAAGGCGGGCAAGGGGTTCGGCGACCTGACGACCGTCGAACTGAACGAGGCGTTCGCCGCGCAGGCGCTCGGCTGCCTGGCCGAGTTGCCCGAGCTCGATCCCGGGATCGTCAACCCGTACGGCGGGGCGATCGCCCTGGGTCATCCCCTGGGCGCCTCGGGGGCCCGCATCACCGGGACGGTCGCCCACCAACTGGCGGCGGCCGGTTCCGGCACGGGTCTGGCCGCCCTCTGCATCGGGGTCGGCCAAGGACTGGCCGTCGTACTGGAGAGGTAGGACGGCCAAGGGTGCGAAAGGCGGGAGTTCAGCCGTCGACGCGGAGCTGTGCGGCCAGCAGCCGGTAGTAACCCACCAGGGTGACCACCTCGTACAGGCGGGTCTGACCGAGCGCGTCGATCGACGCGGCGAACGTGTCGTCGGTCAGATCCCCCGTACGCAGCAGCTCACGGGCCGCCTCCAGGACCGCCCGCTCGGCCGGGTCCGCCTGAACTTCCTGCCCCACCTCGGCCCCAGCCCCTCCCTCGAGAGCATCGACGCGGTGATCCGGCTGATCCGCCCGTACGGCTGGCACCTCGGCGTGCACGTGGCCGGCCGCGGCATCGTCGACCTGGCCGACCTCATCCGCGCCGCGGAGCTCCCGGTGATCATCGATCACATGGCCCGGGTGGACGTGCACGCCGAGGAGGCGGCGGAGACGCTGCTGCGCCTGCTCGACACCGGGCACGTCTGGGTGAAGCTCAGCGGCGCCGACCGGCTCTCCGCCTCGGGGCCGCCGTACGAGGACGTGGCCCCCTTCGCCGGACGCCTCGCCGCGCACGCTCCGGAGCGGGTCCTGTGGGGGACCGACTTCCCGCACCCGAACATCTCCGGCGAGATGCCGGATGACGGCGTCCTGGTCGACTTCCTGGGCCGGATCGCCCCCACCGACGCCCTGCGCCGGCGCATCCTGGTCGACAACCCCACGGCCGTCTTCGGCTTCTGACCAGCGGTTAACCGCCGTTGACGGGCTTGCCCAGCGCGCTGCCGGCCAGCCAGTCGTCCCAGGACTTGGCCCACGGCGTGGGACCGTTGCCGAACCGCAGCTTCCTCGACGTGCCGCTGACCTGGATGATGTCGCCCCGCTGGGTGAACTCGTAGAACCAGCGCGCGTTGGCCGGGCTGGCGTTGACGCATCCGTGGCTGACGTTGGAGTTGCCCTGCGCGCCGGTCGACCAGGGGGCGGCGTGGAAGAAGGTGCCGCTGTAGGTCATCCGGACGTTCCACTTGGTGGGGATGCGGTACTCCCCCGGGTGGCCGGTGGTCGCGGAGTCCATGATGATGTCCGCGGCCTTCTCCTGGGCGATCATGGTGCCCGAATAGCTGTCGTCGCCCGGCCTGCCGAGGCTGACCGGGATGGTCTTGACGACCTTGTCGCCGTCGGTCACCACCGCCTCATGGGTGCGGGCGTTCACCTTGGTGATGTGCCGGGGGCCGACGGTGAAGGTCAGGCTGCGGTCCTTGGTGCCCCACAGCCCCTCACCGGCCTTCACCCCTGCCAGGTGCGCGACGACCTCGACCTTCTCCCCGGTCGGCCAGTACTCGCGCGGCCGGAACTGGACCTCGCGATCGCTCACCCAACTCCACGCGCCCTCGACCGGCTCGGACATCTTCACCACCAGGGCCCGCTCGATCGCGGCCCGGTCCTCCTTGTCGGCCACCGACTGCGACAGCAGGAGCTGGACGGGCATCCCGACGCCGACCTTGTCGCCGTCCAGCGGCGCCATGCCGCTCTCCAGCGCGCGTTTCGGCTTCAGCGTGGTGAACTTCGCCTGCCCGGTGACCTGCTTGCCGTCCGTGCCGATCGCCTCGGCGCTGACCGTGTACGCCGTCGACGGGCGCAACGCCCACTGGGGGCGCCAGGTCCCGTCGGTTCCCACGGCACCCTGTACCGCTTTCGCCTTGGCGTCGGCGACGGTCAGCTTGGTGACCTTGCCGCCGGTGACCTTGACGCTGACGCCCGTGTCCGGAGCGACCTTCTTCGTCCCGTCAGCGGGGGTGATCGCCAGCTTCGCCACCGGGCCCTGCGACTGGGGGGCGGCGCCCGGGGTTCGCGTGCCGCCGCTGGAGGTGCATCCGGCGGTCAGGACCACCGCCAGGGCGAGGGTACTGGCGACCATCGTGGGGCCGTTCCGCATCCTTGATGCCTCCCGTGCCTGACAAGTAGTCAAATTTCACTTTAGCCAGCTTTACCAATGAGCCGTACGGCTCTTGCCCTAATTCGGGGGGAACATGCGGTTGCCATCGTGGCTACACACAGGTGTAGTCTCCTTCACATGACAGTAACCAGCTATACGCATGGGCAGAATGGCGCCATCTCGGTGACCGGCCTGGTCAAGGCGTTCGGCTCGACCCGGGCCCTGGACGGCCTCGACCTGGTGGTGCGCACCGGCGAGGTGCACGGCTTCCTCGGCCCTAACGGCGCCGGCAAGAGCACCACGCTCCGCATCCTGCTCGGCCTGATGCGCGCCGACGCGGGCACCGCCCGGCTGCTCGGCGGCGACCCGTGGTCCGACGCCACCGCCCTGCACCGCCGCCTGGCCTATGTGCCCGGCGACGTCACCCTGTGGCCCAGCCTGACCGGCGGTGAGGTGATCGACCTGCTCGGCCGGCTGCGCGGCGGGCTCGACCAGCGCCGCCGCGCCGACCTGCTGGACCGCTTCGACCTCGACCCCCGCAAGAAGGGCCGCGCCTACTCCAAGGGCAACCGGCAGAAGGTCGCCCTGGTCGCCGCCCTCGCCTCCGACGTCGAGCTGCTCATCATGGACGAGCCGACCTCCGGCCTGGACCCGCTGATGGAGGAGGTGTTCCGCCAGGCGATCCGTGACGAACAGCGGCGCGGCGACCGTACCGTGCTGCTGTCGAGCCACATCCTGGCCGAGGTCGAAGCTCTGTGCGACCGGCTCACCATCATCCGCGACGGCCGTACCGTCGAGACCGGCACCCTCGCCGACCTGCGCCATCTCACCCGCACGACCATCCGTGCCGAGCTCATCCACGCTCCGGACGGCCTGGCCGGCCTGCCCGGCGTGCACAACCTGCGCACCGATGACGGCGGCGTCCGCTTCGACGTCGACGGCGCCGCACTCGACGCGGCGCTGCGTCACCTCACCCAGGCGGGCGTCCGCAGCCTCGTCAGCCAGCCGCCCACGCTGGAGGAGCTGTTCCTGCGCCACTACGAGCGGGCCGACACGGACCGGCGGGTGGCCCGATGACCGGGCTCGCGGGCACCGGCAGGCTGGTCCGCCTCGCGCTGCGGCGTGATCGCGTGCTCCTGCCGCTGTGGACCCTCATCCCCTGTGTGGTCCCGCTGGCGTTCATCGCCGCGTTCAACGGCGGCTTCCCCACCGCGGCGGCCCGTCAGGAGTACGCCGAGACCAGCCTGCACAACGTCGCCTTCACCGTGGCCTATGGCCCGCTGAACGGATCGAGCCTCGGCCAGCTGGTCACCTGGCGTGCGGGATTCATCCCCGTGGTGATCGCGGTGTTCAGCCTGCTCACCGTCATCCGGCACACCCGTACCGAGGAGGAGGCCGGCCGCCGGGAGCTGATCGGCGCCACCGCAGTCTCACGCCACGCGGGAGTGGCCGCCGCCCTGATCATGACCTGCGGGGCGAGCCTGGTCCTCGGCCTGGTGTCGGCTCTGGCGCTGGTCAATGCGGGATTGGGCGTCGCCGGTTCGCTGGCCTACGGGTCGGGGCTCGCCACCATCGGTTGTGTCTTCGCCGCGACAGGCGCGGTGGTCGCACAGCTCACCGCCGGGGCCGGGAGCGCACGCGGCATCGGGGTCGCCGTCATCGGGACCGCGTTCCTGCTGCGCGGCATCGGCGTGGTCAGCGAGAGGTCCGGCGGCGGGCTGGGCTGGCTGTCCTGGCTGTCGCCGCTCGGCTGGGCGCACCAGTTCCGACCGTTCAGCGGCGAACGGTGGTGGGTCCTCGCCGTCGCCGTCGGCGGGGTGGCCGCGCTCATCGCGCTGGCCGTCGCGCTGTCGGCGCGGCGAGACCTCGGCAACGGCCTGTTCCAGGCCCGCCCCGGCCCGGCGGGCGCCGCCCCGGGGCTGCGCTCCCCCTTGGCGCTGGCCTGGCGGCTGCACCGCCGATCGCTGGCGAACCGGATCGCCGGGTTCGCCGTGGTCGGGTTCGGGCTCGGCGGCATCGCCAAGAGCATCGGCGAGCTGATGGACAACAGCTCTCCGGCGGCGCGAGAGGCCCTGGCGCGGCTGGGCGGTCACGGCACCGTCATCGACCAGTACCTCCAGGGGATGATGACCATGTTCGGCGTGGTCGCCGCCGCGTACGCGATCCAGGCCGCCCTCCAGCTGCGGGCCGAGGAGAGCGGCGGACGCGCGGAGTCCCTCCTTGCCGCGCCGGTCGACCGGCTGCGCTGGGCGGGCGGGCACTTCGCCTTCGCGCTGCTCGGCCCGGCCGCCGGGCTGGCCGTCTTCGGGGCCGCCGTCGGCCTCGCCCACGGGCTGAACACCGGCGACGTCTGCCGCGAGCTACCCCGCGCCCTGATCGCCGCGCTCGTACAGGTGCCCGCGGTGTGGGTGTTCGCCGGACTCGCCTTGGCGCTGTTCGGGCTGCTGCCGCGGCTGGCCGCGGGCGCGTTCGCCGTACTGCTGGTGAGCCTGCTGTTCGGCTGGGTCGGCGGTGAGCTGCAGCTGAGCCAGTGGGTGATCGATCTGTCGGTGTTCGCCCATGTCCCGCTGCTTCCCGGCGGGGAGCTGACCGTGCTGCCGCTGATCGTGCTGACCGCGATGGCGGCGGCGCTCACCCTGGCAGGCCTGCTCGGCCTGCGCCGCCGCGACCTACCTGTGGGCTGACCGATATGGCGACCATCCCCATCGACTTCACCGGCGTACGGGTCACCGCCCTCGTCGAGCTGTACCTGCGGTGGCTGGACAGCAAGGACCCGCACCCGATCCTCGGCGACCCGTGGGCGGACCGGGTCGTCCGGCGGCTCGGCTTCGACTTCTCCTCGTTCAAGCCCATGGCCCTCGGCCGGTACGCCGTCGGCGTCAGATCGCGGGTGATGGACGAGTGGACCAGGGAGTACCTGGCGAAGAACCCGGACGCGATCGTCCTGGACCTCGGCTGCGGCTTCGACAGCCGCGTCTTCCGGATCGATCCGGCTCCCGGCCATCACTGGTATGACGTGGACTTCCCGGACGTCATCGAGATCATGGACCAGCTCTACCCCCAACGCCCGGAGCACACCACCATCGGCGCGTCCGTCGTCGACCCGGCCTGGCTCGACCGGATCCCCGGCGACCGGCCGGTGATCGTGGTGGCCGACGGGCTCTACCAGTTCCTCGACGAGGACGAGGTACGGCAGGTCTTCCGGAACATCATGGACCACTTCCCAACCGGCCAGTTCGTCTTCAACATAGGCGCGGCGTCGGTCAAGAGGCGTTACGAGAGTCAGCCGAATTCGATCTTCGCCCAGCACGGCATCACCTTCGGGTGGACCATCGAGAGCGCCCGGGAAGCCGAGCGTCTCGACGACCGCCTGCGCTACGTGGACCAGCGGAGTGTGGTGGAAGCGGCCCTGATCAGACACGCCTCTCTGTACTACCGGATGCTGTGCGCCGTGATCAGCATGGTGCCGGCCTGGAGAAACGCCGGCTTCCTCCTTCGCTACCGCTTCTGACGGGCGGCCCCGGCGGGATGGATGATCGCTGTTGACAGGCGTTACCAACCAAGCGCATGCTTCATGCTGTGACGGGGGCCACACCCCCCAGCTCGTCCGTAGCCGTCGCACCCGGCGCGAGGTGCCACCGCGGTTGTTCCTCCGACCACTGCGCTGCCCGCAGCGCACGCATGTTGAAGGGATCGATCCACCATGGCCGATTCGACGCCCGCCACGGCCCCCGCAACAACCACAGACGGACCCAGCCGCCGCACCCTGCTGCGCGGCGCCGCCATCGCCGGCGGAGTCCTCATGACCGAAGCGGCCCTGGGCCGCGCACCCGCGTACGCCGACGTCGAATATGACGTGGTGATCGTCGGATCGGGCGCGGCCGGGATGACCGCCGCGCTCACCGCGGCCAAGCGCGGCCTGCAGACGGTGGTGATCGAGAAGGCGCCGACGTTCGGCGGGTCGGCGGCCCGGTCCGGCGCCGGGATCTGGATACCGAACAACGAGGTGATCCTGGCCACCGGAGTCCCGGACACCCCGGCCAAGGCCGCCTCCTACCTCGCCCGCGTCGTCGGCGACACGGTGCCCCTCGCGCGGCAGCAGGCGTTCCTGGCGAACGGCCCGGCCATGATCTCGTTCGTGATCCGGAACAGCCCGCTGCGGTTCCGGTGGATGGAGGGCTACTCCGACTACTATCCCGACTTCCCCGGCGGAATGCCGAACGGCCGCTCCATCGAGCCCGACCAACTGGACGGGCACATCCTCGGCGCCGAACTCGCCCGGCTGAACCCCTCGTACATCCCCACTCCGGCCGGCCTGGTCGTCTTCAGCGCCGACTACAAGTGGCTGACCCTCAGCGCGGTCAACCCGAAGGGCCTGGAGGTGAGCGCCGCGTGCCTGGCCAGAGGCACCGCGGCCGCGCTCCGCGGCGAGAAGCCGCTCACCATGGGCCAGTCGCTGGCGGCCGGGCTCCGCGCCGGGCTGCTCGCGGCCGGCGTGCCGGTATGGCTGAACACCCCGCTCCTCGACCTGCGCGTCGAAGGCGGCCGCGTCACCGGCGTGGTCGTGACGCGGAACGGCGTGGAGACGCTGGTCAAGGCCCGCCGCGGGGTCATCGTGGGTTCGGGCGGTTTCGAGCACAGCGCGGCGATGCGCGCGGAGTTCCAGCGGCAGCCCATCGGGACCGGCTGGACGGTCGGCGCCAAGGAGAACACCGGCGACGGCATCGAGGCGGGCGAACGCGCCGGAGCCGCGCTGGACCTGATGGACGACTCCTGGTGGGGCCCCGCGATCCCGCTGCCCGACCAGCCGTACTTCTGCCTGGCCGAACGTACGCTGCCCGGCTGCATCCTGGTCAACGGCAACGGCGTGCGCTTCGTCAACGAGGGGGCGCCCTACAGCGACGTGGTACACGTCATGTACGACCGCAACACGGCGGCGAGTCCGCACATCCCCGCCTGGCTGATCGTCGACCAGAACTACCGCAACCGCTACCTGTTCAAGGACGTCGCGCCGCTGCTGCCGCTGCCCGACTCCTGGTTCACCAGCGGCGCCGCCTTCAAGGCCGCGACGGTGGAAGCGCTGGCGCAGAAGATCGGCGTCCCGGCGGCGGCGCTGCGCGCCACGGTCACCCGGTTCAACGGGTTCGCGCTGAGCGGCAAGGACACCGACTTCCATCGTGGCGACAGCGTCTACGACCGCTACTACGCCGACCCCTTCGTCAAGCCCAACCCCTGCCTGGCGCCGCTGTGGCTGCCGCCCTTCTACGCGTTCAAGATCGTCCCGGGCGATCTGGGCACCAAGGGCGGGATGCGTACGGACGCGCGGGCGCGAGTGCTCCGGGTGGACGGCTCGGTCATTCCCGGCCTGTACGCGGCCGGCAACGCCAGCGGCGCCGTCATGGGGCACAGCTACGCCGGCGCCGGCTCGACCATCGGCCCGGCCATGACCTTCGGCTATGTGGCCGCGAACGACATCGCCGACTCATAACTTCGCTTCTTGACTCCGCCCTATTGTGCCGGTAATCACGCTCACAGACCCCGGAAAGACCATGTGATGCGCGGGATACCGGCACAATGCGCGATTCCACCTTTTATGCCAGCTATTTTCAACTGATGTCGAGCCCGGCACTCATCGGCCGCGCACTGGAATGGTTCGACCTGCTCGTCCCCTTGACCGCCACGTTGCCGGTGGAATTGCTCTTCGACGTCCTGACCGACAGCGGCAGTGCCGCCGCGTACGCCAGGCCGTACCAGAGCGTCGAGCCGGGCCCGGCCGGCACGGCGGCGAGGCTGAGCGCCGCGACCAGGCCGAGCAGCGTGGCGGCGACCGCCGGACGCCGGGCGGCCACCGCCACGACCGCGGCGCCGCCCAGCACACCCACGGCGGCCAGGAGGTCGAGCAGGAGCCACGCGTCCAGCAGCCCGGCCCGCGCGATCGCGTGCAGCAGCGGATCCGGCACGGACCTGGTCCAGATCCAGGTGAGCCCGTCGTCCATCAGGTTGACGGCCGTGGGGAGCGCCACCAGCACGCTCACCATCCAGGTGCGCCCGTGGCGGCCGATCACCGGACCCGGGCCAGGCGGTAGGAGGCGCCGTCGTTCCACAGGAGCCAGTCGCCCGCCGCGTACGCCAGGCCCTTGAACGCGAACGACTGGCCGCTTCGCGGATCATAGACCAGGGACTGCCAGCTGGCCCCCTCGCCGGGCGTGAGCCCGCTGTACGCGATGAGCCGGTCACCCACCGTGAGCCGCGCGTACAGACGGGGGTATTGGGCGTTGAAAGTTCGTCCATCCGCCAATTGCGTGCCCCCGCCCACGATGATCTCCCCCGCCGGAGGTACGCGTGGGCCCTCGGTGACCCGCCAGTCGGCGCGGTCCGCTGTCCTGAGGACGCCGTCCACGACCCAGGCGAACGTGTCGCGGTTGGCCGCGCCCAGCCAGAGTTGTGACCGATCCGCACTGGTCCGGACGTTCACCCCCTCGGGCAGCGGGCGCTCGGCGACCAGGGCCCCCGACTCGACGTCCACCTGGCGCAGGCCGTTGGCCTTGGAGGGGTCGGCCACGAACAGGTCGGGATAGGAGAACGCGACCGCCTCTCCGGCGGCACCGGGCACCGCGGCCCCCTTGGTGCAGCCCTTCGCCGCCCACGGCCGCAACGTGGTGTCGCTGCCGACGATCGTCCCTCCGCTGACCCACAGCGAAGTCCCGACCATGTTCTCCGGCATGACCGGTGTGGTGCCGTTCCGGTCCCGGCAATAGAGGGGAGTGACGATGTTGGTCCCCGGCCATACGCGGACACTCGGTCCGGTGGCCGGTGTCGCGCCCGAGGCCGCACCCAGCGGGCGCAGTGGGCCGCCTTCCGGCCCCCACTCCCACAGCTTCTTCCGCGACCTGCCCAGCACGGACCCGTCCTCGCCAAGCGACTCGGGAAAGAACTCAGCTCCCTCCGTGGTCTTCGCCGGCAGGGCAGCCGAACCAGGGAGGTCGACCAGGTCGCCGAGCCCGTTGACGGAGTTGGCGACCGTCTGGCCCTGCCCGCCGATCTCCTGCCACGCCACCGGTACGGCCGCCGCCAGCGCGACCGCGCAGGCCGCCGCGGCGAACGCCAGCGCCCGCCGCCGCCTCCGCCTGACCGCGACGCCCCGGTGAACGCGGTCGGCCAGGTCCGCGGGCGGAACCGTCCGGCCGGGGTCGCCCAGCACGGCGCCGAGCCGCGACTCCACCTCATCCATGATCGACCTCCTGGTTGTCGAGAGTGGTGCGCAGCCTGGCGAGCGCCCGTGACGCCTGGCTCTTGACGGTGCCCGTGCTGCAGCCCAGCAGGCGGGCGATCTCCTTCTCGCTGCGCTCCTCGACGTAGCGCAGCACGAGGACCGCGCGCATCCGCGGGGGCAGCTCGGCGAGCCGTGCCCTGAGGCTCGCGTCGGCGAGCAGACCTTCCAGCCCGCTGTCCTCCACGGCGGGCTCGGGTGGGTCGGCCACCGTGACCTCCCGCCGGGGACGCCGCCAGCGGTTGGCCATGATGCGCAGCATCGCCGTACGGACGTAACCCTCCGGATCGTCCTTGCGGACGACCCGGCGCCAGTGCACCCCGGTCCTGGTCAGCGCCTCCTGCACCAGGTCCTCGGCGTCGTGCCGGTCTCCGGTCAGGACCATGGCGTAGCGGTAGAGCGCCGCCAGCCGCGCGGCCACGAATGATTCGAACGGATCCTCCACCCCTACAAGGACACATGAGGGGGGCAGAAGGTTGCGTCTACCCACGAGTGCCGCAATTCACCATGAAGCTTAAATGCGGCTCATTATTAAAAAGACGTCCTTTCGGCCGACCGGTTTCCCGGAGCTGATAAATTCCTGACCGTCGAAACAAGAGACAGGAGAGAACAATGACACTCACTCGTCAGGCCATTACGGCCGCCCTTTCATCGCTGCTCGTGGCGGGCGGCATGCTGGCCTTCGGCACCCCCGCCGAGGCCAGGTCCCAGTGCACTTCGACGGGCGCGGGCTATTTGTGCGTCAATGTGGATCCGCGCGGATATGACGCCTCCTACCAGAAGACCTCCGGCAGCACGGCGCACGTGGACTTCAATCTCGTCTGCGCCAACGGGCGCTGGTTCGGCGACGAGGGCTCGTTCTACATCTCGGCCGGCGAGACCCGGACCTACACCTTCGCCGTGGGCTCCCAGGGCAGCTGCTTCCTGAAGCTGATCGACATGCGGACCGGAGCGACCTGGGAGACGCCCAGCATCAGCCGGTGACCCGCCGCGCCGGTTGACAGCCTCGGGTGCCAACGTAGATCGTTTCCAGTGAAGATCCCCGGGGACCCTGGGAGCGTGATGAGGTTGATCAACGGCGTCGGTGCTCTCGTGGCGGTGGCGGGCGCCTCACGGGCCCGCCACCGCCTCATGGCCACGGGCGATCGGGACGCCCGATTATTCGCAACGCAGGCGAGCGGTCACCGAATGGAAGCGGGTCGCGAAAACCCCTACCCGACCGGCCAATGTTTACGAAGGATGTCTTGACGCTGACGAGTAGCCGGACATAGCATCGCCCCGCAATCGAAAAAGCGGGGGACATTAACATCTTACGCAACACGGCTCGGCGCATTACCAAAAGTAGAGGCGGCCGGCTTCCGCTGCGTAAGTAAAGCAGGAGGATCCACCTTGTCTTGTTCGGGCGCCCTGACCGGGCAAATTCCTGAGCTGCGCTTATGAGTCGGCCCACCGTGGCCATTACCGGTGGCGCCGGATTTCTCGGCTCGCATCTCTGTGAACGGTTTCTGGCCGAAGGTCATCAGGTCGTCTGCGTCGACAACTTTCTCACCGGATCGCTGGCCAACGTCGAGCACCTCATGGCCGAGGAACGCTTCCGGCTGGTCCGCACCGACGTGTCGTTGCACCTCGTCATCCCCGGCGACCTGGACGCCGTCCTGCACTTCGCCTCCCCCGCCTCGCCGACGGACTACCTGCGATTACCGATCGACACGCTGCGCGTCGGCTCCAACGGCACGTTCAACGCGCTGGAGCTGGCCAAGGAGAAGGGCGCGCGGTTCGTGCTCGCCTCGACCTCGGAGACGTACGGCGACCCGCTGGTCCACCCGCAGCCGGAGACCTACTGGGGCAACGTCAACCCGGTGGGACCACGCGGGGTCTACGACGAGGCCAAGCGGTTCGCCGAGGCCACGACCATGGCCTACCGCCGGGCCCACGGCGTCGACACGGCGATCCTGCGGATCTTCAACACGTTCGGGCCTCGGATGCGGCCGTTCGACGGGCGGGCGATCCCCACGTTCGTCCGCCAGGCGCTGCTCGGCGAGCCGATCACGGTCACCGGTGACGGCAGCCAGACCAGGTCCATCTGCTACGTGGACGACCTGATCGAGGGGATCGTCCGGCTGTGCAACTCGGACCTGGACGGCCCGGTCAACATCGGCAACCCGCACGAGCTGTCCGTGCTCGCGCTGGCCGAGTGGATCAGAGAGCTCACCGGCTCCGCGTCGGAGATCGAGTTCACGCCGCGTCCCCAGGACGACCCGACCGTGCGCCGCCCCGACATCACGCTGGCCAGGACCCGGCTGGGCTGGGAGCCGCGGACACCGATCGAGGAGGGGCTGTTGCACACCATCGCCTGGTTCCGCCGGCACCCGCAAACGTGGCACGCCAAAGAAGTCACGGGCCACGCCGACCTGACCACCGCGGCGACCTAGATGGAATTCTCACAAGCGCTCGCCGCGCATTTGCGCGCGATAGAAACGCGTGACCTGGACGGATTTCTGGCCACCGTCCACCCGGACGCCTCGGTGATTCTGCCCAACGGAAAACTGCTGACCGGAAAGGACGCGATCGGCGAGTTCCACGTCGCCTGGTTCGGGGACCCGGATTGGTCGCTCAAGACGGCGGTCATCCGGACGGAGACCTTCGGCGAATCAGCATTCGTGGTGCTGTCCGTCGCGTACGCCGATCTGGACGCCGAAGGCCGGCCGTACGAGAAGTCCTATTACCTCACGCTGTACTTCGCCCGATTCGACGGACAGTGGCTGCTCGTGCACGACCAGAACACCTTCAGCTGAGCGAGGTGGCCCCCTGAGCAGGCTTCGATCCACGATCAATCTCGCGCCGGTCGCCTACCATCTGGCCCGGATCCGGCGGCGGGAGCGCCTCGGCCACGCCGAGCAACTGGACCTCCAGGCAGGGCTGTTACGCACCCTGGTACGCCACGCCTACGAGAACGTCCCCCACTACCGGCGGCTCCTCGACCCAGCCCTGGTCGAGCGATTACAGAGCGCCCGTGACCTGGCCGGCTTCCCCGTGCTGGACCGCATGGACCTGCACGGCGCGGCCGGCGACGAACTGCTCGCGACCGGCTTCACCGCCGAGAACACCCGCGCGGCCACGACCAGCGGCTCCTCCGGCATCCCGATCACGATCCGCAACTCGGAACGGGATCTCGGCTACCTGCGCGCGACCTACCTCCAGGACATGCTGTCCAACAGGCTGCGCCCCACCGACCGGATCGCCTACTTCCGGGTCAACCCCTTCCTGCGCCATCCGCTGGAGCGGTTCGGCGTGCTGCGGAACTTCCACATACCGACGAGCCGCTCGCTGGACGAGCAGGTGGCGGCGTTCCTGGCGGCCCGGCCGACCTTCCTGATCGGATTCCCCAACGTCATCCGCAGCGTCGTCGACGAGCTGCGGCGGCGCGGCATCCAGCACCAGGGCGTCCGGACCGTGCTGTTCGGCGGCGAAAGGCTGTCGCCGGCCGCGCGGGCGCACATCCTCGACTACTTCGGCACGGCCCATCGGGAGGTGTACGCCTCCGTCGAGGTCTTCACCATCGCCCGCACCTGCCCGCGAGGGGCGCTGCACCTGCGTACGTCCGACCTGGTGGTGGAGGTCGAGCACGAGGACGGGACCGTCTCGGTGGAGGACGGCGAGGGTGACATCCTCATCACCCGGCTGCACAGCGAGGCGATGCCGTTGATCCGCTACCGGCTCGGCGACCGGGTCCGGATCGGTCCGAACGACTGCCCGTGCGGGGTGGCCCGGACCCCGATCGTGCGGGAGGTGATCGGCCGCAGCCAGGACCGGATCGCCGGCGCCGACGGCAGGCGCTACTACGGCGACTTCCTCACCTACGCCGTGCAGGACTTCCCCGAGGTGAGCCGCATGCAACTGGTCCAGCGTCGGCCGGGGTCCGTTGACGTGCGGGTGGTGCTGGCCCACGACGCCCGTCCCGGCGTGCCGGGCGACATCCGGGACTCGGTCCTGCGCGCGGCACCCGACCTCGAGGTCACGGTCCTGCCGGTCCAGGAGATCGCCCCGGAGTCCAACGGCAAGATCAAGCTCGTCAAGGTGCTCGATCCCTCCGGGGATCCGCCGAATGTGCCGCCGGACAAGCCGATGGAGAAAGGGGCTGCGGCGGATGTCTGATTCCTCTCTGCGGGAGAAGCCACCGATCACGAAACCGGCGGACCGGCCACGGCCGGGTATCACCGCCATGATCCCGTGCTACAACGAGATCGACTGCGTCGAGCGGGCGTACCAGGAGATCCGGTCCGAGCTGGCCGCCTACGACGACGTCGAGCTGCTCTTCGTCGACGACGGGAGCACGGACGGCACCCTTGAGGCGATCAAGGGCTTCGCCGCCGCGGACCCCCGAGTCAAGTACCTCTCCTTCGCCCGCAACTTCGGGCTGGAGGCGGCGTTCTCCGCCGGCTTCAAGTACGCCTCGAAGCCGTGGACCGTGCAGTTCGACGCCGATCTCCAGTCTCCGCCGGAAGAGATGCACCGCCTGGTGGACAAGGCGCTCGAAGGGTACGACGTGGTGTTCGCGGTCCGTGAGAACCGGCAGGACCCCTGGTACCGGCGGCTGGGCACGAGCGGCCACCAGCTGATCGCCCGCCGCTGGCTGGGCATCGAGCTGCCGCCCGGCGCGTCGGTGTTCCGGATCGTCAAGACCAGCGTGGCGCGCAAGGTGGTGGACAGCCGGCTCTCCACGCCGTACTTCATCGCCACCGCGCCGCTGCTCGGCGCCCGCTACACCACGCTGCCCACCTCGCACCGCCCGCGCGTCGACGGCCAGGGCAAGTGGAACCTGCGCAAGCTGGTCTCCCATGCCGTCGAGCTCTTCGTCGGGTTCTCCTTCCGGCCGCTGGTGTGGCTGAGCGCGCTGGCCGCCGTCGTGGTGGTGGCCGGGGTGGCGGTCCTGGCGCTGGCGCTGGCAGGCCGGTTCGGCCCGACCGAGCTGGCGGAGGCCAGCCTGGTCACCGGCCTGATCACGCTCGTCACGCTCGCGGTGGTCGCCCGCTATCTCGTACGGATGATGCGCGTGCAGGCGATCGGTATGCCCCGCTACCAGATCAGGGAGGCCAACATCCCGATCCGGGCGGACGAGGCCCTGTACGGCTACGAGACCCCCTATGTCGGCACCGAGGTATGGGAGAACGCCTCATGAGGAACCTCATCGTGCTCGGCGGCGGCGAGGACCAGATTCCCGCCTACCGCGAGGGCCGCCGGCTCGGCTACCGGGTGATCGGCGTGGACCAGCGCCCGGACGCCCTCGGTGCCGCGGAGGCGGATCACTTCCTCTGCATGACCAGCCGGGATCCGGAGGGGATCGCCCAGGCCCTCGGCCCGATCGACGTGGCGGCCGTCATCTCGCCGGCCAGCGACGCGGCCCAGGAGGCGGTCGCCGAGCTGAGCCGCTTCTACCGCACCGCCCACCAGCCCGCCCCGGACGCGCTGCGCTGCTCGGTGGACAAAGGGTTCTTCCGTGACGTGGTCGGCCGGCTCGGCCTGCCCACCTACCGCCACGCCCAGCACGACAGCATCGACGAGCTCACCGAGGCGGCCGGCCGTCTGGGCTATCCGCTGATCGTCAAGCCGGCCGACTCCTCGGGCAGCAAGGGCATCACCGTGCTCGACGGCCCCGCCGGGCTGGTGGGCGCCATCGAGCACGCCTGGAAGCACTCCTTCTCCCGGCAGGTGATCGTCGAAGAGCTGGTGGCCGGGCGGCACTGCGCCGTGGAGTCCTTCTTCGCCGACGGCGAGCTGGCCTTCATGGCGGTCACCGACCGCGTCATCACCGGGCCGCCGGCGATGATCAGCCTGTCCCACATCGTCCCCGCCGACCTCGACGACGACGTCCACGCCCGGCTGAGCGAGGCGGTCAGCGCGATCTGCGCGGCGGTCGGCCACCGGCAGGGGCCGGTGAACTTCGACTTCGTGCTCACTCCCGGCGGCGACATCTGCTTCATCGAGATGGGCGCCAGGCTGGGCGGCAACGGCATGCCGCTGATGGTCCAGCACGCGTTCGGGCTGAACACCGTCGAGGCGGCCATCCGGCTGGCCCTGGGCGAGCCGCTGCGCATCAGCGTCTCCTGCCGCAGGACGGCCGTGCTGCGGATCCTGGCCGCCGACGTCGACGGCGTGCTCACCGCGATCGAGGGCCTCGACGAGCTCCGGCGGATGCCCGAGGTCGTCGACGTCCAGGTGTTCAAGACGGCAGGCGAGCACGTACGCGCCTACACGCAGGCAGGCAACAAGCTCGGCTACCTGGTCATGGTGGCCGACACGCGCGAGCAGCTGGAATCCGCTCTGGATGAAGCGCTGCGCACCCTCCGGTTCGTGATCGAGCCTGATACGAGAGGTTCAGAATGATCCCCCGCAAGCACGTCGGCTTCCTGATCTTCGTGGCGCTGGCGGTGATCGCCGCGGCGTTCGTCTGGTTCGGGCTGCCGCACGACCGCCAGGTGAAGTCGCTGTGGATCTTCCTGGTGAAGCTGCTGCCGTTCGTCTTCGCCACCGAGGCGATATCCAGGCTGGACGTGGAGTGGGCCAGGCGGATCCGGCTGCCGGTGCTGGTGATCCCGGCGGCGTTCCTGCTGTACTTCCTCTACTTCGTGCCCAAGATCTTCTTCTTCGGCTCCGAGGTGGCCGGGACCCGTGAGGCGTACTACGACCTCTACTACCACGTCCTCACGCTGACCCCGTTGATCATCGTCTCCCTGGCCATGGCGTTCCGGCTGGGCGGCGGCTCGGCGGGGACGGTACGCAGGCTCGGCTACGGCATGCTGCTGCTGATGCTGTCCGGCCTGGAGGACCTGGCGTTCCTCACGGTGAACAACCACGTCGACCCCGCCTTCATCACCATCCCCGAGGTCTGGGACTGGGCCACGCACATGAGCGTGTTCATCGGTCACGCGCCGAGCAAGTACGAGGCGTACGCCTTCATCGCCGTTCACGTGGTGCTGGCGCTCGTCGTCTTCCTCAGCCCGCAGCGCTGGTGGGAGTCGCTGGGCCGCAAGCTCACGCCGAAGGCGCTCCAGGCCCGCTCGGAGAGCGTGTAGCGATGATCATCCGCGAGGCGGGCTACGTCCCGCTCAGCATCGCGCGGCAGTACGGCAGCGCCGCGGGGCTGCGCCGTCGCCAGCTTCGCGGGGTCAACCAGATGCTGGAGCTGGCCCGTACGCGGGTGCCGTACTACCGCGATGACCCGCGCTACGCCCGCGGCCCCCTCCGTGACCTCGCCGAGCTGGCCGAGCTGCCGGTGCTGGACAAGCAGGTGCTGCGTGAGCAGCCGTTGGAGCGGCTGCTCGCCGACGGCGTCGACCAGGAGCGGTGCCATTCCTTCCAGACGAGCGGCAGCACCGGCCGCCGGGTCCGGATCCTGCACGACCGCGACAGCCACGACTACCACATGGCCGCGTGCGTGCGCCGGTTCCTGGCGACGGGCCGTTACCTGCCGACCGACCGGCTCAGCCACATCCGGCCGTTCGCGCCGCCGGCCAGGGCGTTCGAGCGGTTCGGGCTGTTCCGGCGGCACGTGATCCTCTCCCACCGGCCGATGCGCGAGATCAAGGCGGACCTGCTGGCCAACCGGCCCAAGGTGCTGATCGGCTACCCCGTTCACCTGCGGGCCCTGCTGCGCGAGCTCACCCCGGACGAGCTCGCCCGGCTGCGGCGGACGCTGCGCATCGTGCTGACCGAGTCGGAGCTGCTGCTGCCCGAGCACCGGGCGATGTTCGCCGAGCGGTTCGGCGCTCCGGTCTTCGACGAGTACTCGGCCTTCGAGGTGCTCAACGTCTCCTACGACTGCCGGTACGGCCGCGCGCACCTGGGCGAGGACCGCGTCTACTGCGAGATCGTCGACGCTGCGGGCGACCCGGTCCCGGACGGCGAGGCCGGGCAGGTGGTCGTCACCGCGTTCATGGAACGGGCCATGCCGCTGCTGCGCTACAGCCTGGGCGACATCGGCCTCATCGAGCCCGGCC
This sequence comes from Nonomuraea sp. NPDC049141, assembly GCF_040648415.1. Taxonomy (NCBI): domain Bacteria; kingdom Bacillati; phylum Actinomycetota; class Actinomycetes; order Streptosporangiales; family Streptosporangiaceae; genus Nonomuraea; species Nonomuraea sp. NPDC049141. The sequence continues at coordinate 207,065 of NZ_JBEZDR010000003.1, read as the reverse complement.
GCTGCCGTTGCGGCCGCCGCTTCCGCACCCTGCGGCTCACCACGGGGCGCAGCAACGACTACGTCACGCTCCCGTCGGGCGAGCGGCTCTACCCCGACGCCTTCCTCCACCTGGCCGCCACCCATCCGGGCATCAGCGAGTGCTTCGTGCACCAGGACACGGCGGGCCTGGTGCGGGTGCACGTCGTGCCCAGCGCCGGCACGGCGGGCGAGGTGCTGGCGACCGTGCGGGACAAGCTCTTCGGCCTGGCCGGCGGCGAGTTCCCCCTGGAGGTGGTGCCCGCCGAGTCCGTCCAGATCACCCCCGGCGGCAAGGGGAGATTCGTCACCTCCGACTACGGCACGCCGCCCGCATGAGACTCGCGGCACCGAGACAGCTCATGGTGCTGCTCGGCGGGCGGGCCGCCTTCCGGGGGACGCTGCTGCTGGCCAACGTCGTACTGCTGGCGTTCTGGAGCTCCGGGGACTACGCCGGCTACGCCCAGGCGATGGGCGGCGCCGCGTTCCTCACGCCTCTGGCCTCGATCGGGATCGAGAAGTGCGCGCTGAAGCTGATCCCGCGGGCGCGGCACACCGTCGGCCTGCTGGTCGGCGTCTTCGTGGCGCTGGCCGGGCTGCTGCTGGCGGTCGCGGTCGCGGTCCTGGGGGGCGTGCTGCTCCTCGGGCACAACGGCCCGTGGGTGCTGGCCGGGCTGGCCGGCCTGTACGCGATCAGCGTCGGCGCCAACCAGGTGCTGGTCGGCCTGAGCCGGGCCATCGGCAAGCCGGGCCGCGACGTGGCCAACCATCTCATCCTGGCCACGGGACTGGCCTGCTCGACGGGCGCGGCGGCGACGGGACACGCCTCGCCCGTGGCGTTCCTGGCCCTGTGGCTGACGACCGTGACCGTGCTCAACGTGGCGCTGCTGGCCGGGCTGCGGCCGAGCTTCGCCGGGCTGCGGCGCCGGGTCCTGGTACGCGTCGCGGTGGGGACGTCCCTGCTGATGGCGATCCCCGACGTGGTCGCGGGGGTGTCGATGAGCCTGCTGTTCGTGACGCTCTCGGTGACCGGCGCGCAGGCGGAGAGCACCGGGCTCTACATGGCCTCCATCGCCTCGGGAACACTGCTCAACGCGTTCGGCTACCTGCTGCGCGTCCTGCAGCCCGGCGTCTCCCAGGCGCTGAACCAGCGTGACCTGACCGCGGCCTTCGACCGGCTGTCCCGCTGGCTGCGCCTGCTGCTGCTGGCCGGAACCCCTTATGTGGCGGCCGTCTCCTGCGTGGCGCCGCTCCTGCTGCGCCCGCTCGGCGGTCTGGGCGTCGTCATCCTGTACGTGGCCTGCGTGCCGGTCATCTTCGCGGTGGGCAGCGCCAGCTACGTGATGGAGAACGCCACTCCCCTGGCGCTGCGCGCCACCGCGGTGGGTGCGGTGGTGTCGCTGCTGGCGGTGGTGGCGCTGGCCGCCGTCGTCGTGCCCTGGGCCGGGGCGCTCGGCGCGGTGGGCGTGCTGGCCGCCGGCGCGCTCGTCCACGCGGCGGTCCTCCTGCGCTGGCTCCGGCCGCGGCGCACGCTCTCCCCTCACCCTGTAGCGAAGGAGTCTCTGTCATGACCCATACCTCGCTGGTCACCGGCGGCGCGGGCTTCATCGGCTCGCATGTGGCGGCCGACCTGCTCCGGGCCGGCCATCGCGTGGTGGTGCTCGACGACCTGTCCGGCGGCGACCCGGCCAACGTGCCGGACGGCGCCCTCTTCCACCACGGCAGCGTCTGCGACCCCGAGGTAGTGGACGCGTTGTTCGCGGAGTGGAAGTTCGACTACGTCTTCCACCTGGCCGCGTACGCCGCCGAGGGACTGAGCCATTTCATCAAGCGTTACAACTACACCAACAACGTGATCGGCAGCGTCAACCTCATCAACGCGGCGGTCAACACCGGGACCGTCCGGTGTTTCGTCTTCACCTCCTCCATCGCCGTGTACGGCCACGCCGAGCCGCCGATGACCGAAGACCTGGTGCCCGCGCCGGTGGACCCGTACGGCATCGCCAAGTACGCGGTCGAGCAGGAGTTGAAGGTCACGCACGAGATGTTCGGCCTGCCGTACATCATCTTCCGCCCGCACAATGTGTACGGCGAGCGGCAGAACATCGGCGACCGCTACCGCAACGTCATCGGCATCTTCATGAACCAGATCCTGCGCGGCGAGGAGTGCACGATCTTCGGGGACGGCGAGCAGACCCGGGCCTTCAGCCACATCGACGACGTCGCGCTCCCGATCGCCCGGTCCATCGGCAACCCGCGGGCCTACGGGGAGACGTTCAACATCGGCGGCGACCGGCCGTACACGGTCAACGAACTGGCCGGCGCGGTGGCGGCGGCCATGGACGCGCCGCTCCGCGTCCGGCATCTGCCCGCGCGCCACGAGGTGGTGCACGCCTACTCCTCCCATGACAAGGCCCGCGAGCTGCTCGGCGTCGGTACCGGCGAGGTGTCGCTGGCCGACGGGCTGGCGCAGATGGCCGCCTGGGCGAAGAAGCACGGTCCGCAGGAGCCGTCGGTGTTCTCGGGGATCGAGGTGGCCCGCAACATGCCGCCGTCCTGGCAGGCGCTCATCGTCCCCTGACCGGTCACTGGCGGGACAGGGCCCGGGTGATGCCGGTGACGATGGTGGTGACCAGGATCCAGCCCGCCAGCACCAGGCCGTAGGCGACCCACTGACCGCCGCCGACCGGCTGGAACGCCTTCTCCTGACCGAAGTCGATCAACGGGAACAGCAGGTCCAGGGCGTACACCACGGCGTTGAACGCGGGCCCCTTGCCTGCCTCGGCGGGCGGCGGGGGGTCGAGCGCGAACACCGCCGCCCCCAGGACGAGCAGGGCGACGAACCAGGCGGCGGCGCGCATCGGCCGGTAGCCGTATCCGACTGTGATGTCCTGCAGCGCGCCCCACGCGCGGGCGGGCCCGCCCAGCGTGGCGCGCCGCCGCCGCTGCTTGGCCAGCAGGACCGTGCGAGCCTCCTCATCGTGCCCGAGCCGCCGGTAGATGCCGGCCAGCTGCTCGTACGGCTGCGGCACGTACTCGTCCGCGCCGTCTTCCAGCCAGGCCAGGCGCCGGGCGGCGGGCAGCGTGGGATCCAGCACCTCGTACGTCAGGCCGTCCTGCCGGCCCGGTGACCAGGTGGCCGCGTCGTCACGCAGCACCCCGATGCGGGCGTGTCGCAGGTCGACGATGCCCTCGGGCACCTCCTTCGGGCGCAGGTACAGCTCACTGGCCTCCAGTTGCCAGGCCGCCAGCGCCCGGCCGCCGGGATTGGACAGCGTGGCACCGTTGAGGGTCACGAGCCGGCGGACCCGGGTCCCGATCAGCGCGACCTCGCCTTCCGAGGTGAAGCCGTGCCCGCAGGACAGCCCGCTGCCGATGGTCGCCGCGGCCGCGTCCAGCGTCCTGCCGCCGGGGTTGCTCAGGCGGGCGCCGTCGAAGTCGGCGAACGTGCCGATGGTGGCGTCGGCCAGCCGTACCTCGCCTTCGGCGCGGAACCCGTCCACGCAGGCCAGCCCGCCGCCGATGGACACGCCGTCGGCGTCCAGCGCCACCTCGCCAGGGGCGGAGAGGTCGGCGCCGGCCAGGCGCAGGGATCCGGTGACGCGGGCCTGGGACAGGCAGACCCGGCCGCGCGCGGTGAGCCCGCGTGCCTCGATCGTGCCTTCGACCTGGATCTCCTCCGCCTGGAGCGCGACGCCGCCTGGGTTGTCCAGATGGGCGCCGTTCAGGTTGAGCTCGCGGTCGACGCGCGAGTCGGCCAGGCGTACCGTGCCGGTCGCGGCGAAGGTCCCGCCCAGGTAGAGGCCGCCTTCGGCGGTGATCCGCGAGCCGCGTAAGGCCATCCCGCCGGGGTGGTCGATGGTGGTGCCGGTCAGGGCGAGGGGCCCGCTCACGCGGGCGTTGCGGAGGCTGATCATTCCGGTGACCGTCATGCACCGGCAGAACACGTTGCCGTCGGCGACGAGCCCGTCCAGCGTCAGGGCGTGCCCGTCAGAGGCGGTCAGCCGGGCGTCGTCCATGATCAACGTACCGCTGACCTTGACGTTGGAGAGCCGGACGTGGCCCTCGGACCGCAGCTCAATGGCGGCGATCCCGCGATCGGCCTGGAGCCGGTCGCAGTCGATCGCCAACCCCGGCGTGCGCGCGTGGGCGCGGTCGAGCGTCAGGCTGCCCGCGATCTGTGCGCCGCGCAGGTCCACCAGCCCGGTGAACAGGCAGCCCTCCAGCCGCAGATGGCCGCCGATCTGGGCGTTCGAGGCCGACAGTCCCGGCAGCCGGGACCCGGTGAAGCTCAATTGTTGGCAGCGCGCCCAGTACAGGCGCGGCACCTGCTCGAAGTCGCAGGACAGGAACCGGGCCGGGTGGGCGATGGTGGAGTGGGCCAGGTCCAGGCGTCCGGTGATGCGCGCGCCTTTGACGCGCAGGGCTTGCGACTGCCGTGGTTCGTCCCGCAGCAGCAGCTCGGCGATCACCTTCGCGCGGATCGTCCGTTCCGGGCCCCAGCTCGCGCTTGGGGAGTCCTCGTCCGGTTTACCGGTACGGAAGTCGACCAGCTCGCCCTGGGGGAACGCGTCCCACACCCGGCGTTCGGCCGTGGACAGCTCCTCGACGCGCATGCGGTGAATTCTGCCGCAAACCCCGCGGAGCCGGTCATTTGACGCCGATCGCCATCTCCACCTCTGTGCCGGTGCACGCGGACGCTCCGGCGGGCGGGCTGAGGGCCGCCACCTTGCCGATCCAGTCGCGGCCCTTCCGGTAGCCGACCTTCACCGTGAAGCCCGCCTTCTCCACGGCCGCCTTGCCCTGGTCGAGCGGCCAGCCGCGGGCGTCGGGCACGCGGGCGCGGGCCGCGCTCATCACCAGGTCGACCGTGCTCGTGCCGGGCCGGACGGCTGTGCGCAGGACGCGGCCGGGGGTGCCGCTCGTGGAGCAGTCCGGGGTGAGTTTTCCGATCGTCAGCCCGGCCTGCTGGAGCTTGGCCGTCGCGTCCTTCTCACGCAGCCCAGTCACGACCGGCACCGTCGGACCAGCGGCCGGACCGGCGGTCGGGCTGGTCGCCGTCAGGTTGGTCGCCGCCGTGCTGGTGACGGCCGGGCTGCTCGTAGTCGGGCCGCTCGCGGTAGGGCGGGTCGCCGTCGTTCCGGCCGTGGTCGGGGATGCGCTCGCCGAGGGGCGGGTGGAGACGACCGTGCTGGTACGGGTGTCCGCGCTCACCGTCTTCGGGGCCCACGGCCGGACGGCCGCCGCGCCCGCGCCGGCGCCGACCAGCAGGGCCGCCGCCACGGTGAGCGCCACGCGGCGCCTCGGCCGGGCACCGCCGGACGGCTCGGTGGGCGGGTCGAGCTGGGCGGCGGCCTGGAGATCGACCGACCGGCCGCCGAGCAGTGTCAGCAGGAGTTCCTGTGCCGTGGGCCGCGACGCCGGGTCCTTGGCCAGGCATCTGTCCACCAGATCGCGCAGCGGCGACTGGATCGGGGACAGGTCGGGGGTCTCGTTCAGCACGCGGTTGATCACCGCGGGGATCGAGTCCTGCCCGAACGGCGCCTTGCCCAGGGCCGCGAACGCGATCGTCACCCCCCACGCGAAGACGTCCGACGGGGCGCCCGCGGGCGAGCCCGCGAGCTGCTCCGGCGAGATGTACGCAGGGGTGCCCATGATCTGGCTGGTCGCCGTGGCCGTGGTGTCCGCCTCACGGGCGATGCCGAAGTCGATGACGCGCGGCCCGTCGGGGCCGATCAGCACGTTGCCCGGCTTGAGGTCGCGGTGCACGATGCCGGCCTGATGAATGGCGGTCAGGGCGGTGGCCATCCCGATCGCGAGGCGTTCCAGCGTGCTCCCGCTGACGGGTCCGTCCTTCGCCACCCTTTCGGCCAAGGAGGGGCCGTCGATGAACTCGCTGATCAGGTACGGCTGGCCGCCCAGCATTCCGGCGTCCACCACCTGGGCCGTACAGAATCGGGCCACCTGTTTGGCCAGCGCCACCTCGCGCATGAACATGCGCTGCGCGCGCTCGTCGTCCCACGAGCCGGCGTTCAGCAGTTTGGCCGCGACGCGTTCCCCGGCCGGCCCTTCGGCCAGGTACACCTCCCCCTGCCCGCCCCTGCCGATCCGGCCGATCACCTGATAGACGCCGAGCCGGCGTGGGTCACCCGAACGCAGGGGTTCTACAGCGCGCATCATTTCCTCCCCAGAAAGGTCACCTCCTATTCGATGTCGCCACACGTCTGGATTTCGGGCGGCTGACTTGCTGCTCGGCCGATCAGTGACAGTTATCACTTGGACAATCGCTACCCCAGGTGAACGACCGCGTCCGTGGCTCTGGCGCGTTCCGCGGCCCACACGACGCGGTGGGTCGCGAGGCTCTCGGCGGCGTCGGAGTAGAGCAGCGCCGGGTCGCCCGTGGCGACCGCGGCGAGGAAGGCGTCCGTGAGCGCCTCGTCCCCGCCCGCGTGCCCGTCCCCCGCCGACGGCCCCGCGCCCTCGTGGGTGTCGACGACCTCTTCGCGGCCGGTACGGAAGTCGGTCAGGCGCAGCGTACGGCCGTCGCCGTCGATGTAGCCGTGCGTGCCCAGCAGCCGGGTACGCCGGTGCCCCATCGGCGTGAACGCGCTCATCGTGAACGAGCACGTCGCCCCGTCGGGGAACTCCATGTTGACCACCTGGTGATCGACCACGTCGTTGTCGCACGCGTACACGCAACGACCATAGGGCCCGGTGCGCAGCGCCTGGAGCACGCCTTCCTCGGTGCGGGCCTGCGTGACCGCCGACAGCGGCCAGAACTCGCTGTCCGGGTCGCCGAGGCAGCCGAGATACAGCCGTTTGGCCGAGTAGGGGCAGCTCGGCTCCAGCGGGCAGTCGGTGCAGCGGTCCGCCGCGCCCTCCGGGCGTTCGGAGGCGCGGAAGTGGGTCAGGTTGCCGAACGAGCTGACCTTGGCCGGGATCCGGCCGAACAGGTGGATCAGCCAGTCGATGTCGTGGCACGACTTGGTCAGCAGCATCGGGGCCGAGGTGTCCTCACGGCGCCAGTGGCCGCGGACGAACGAATGCGCGTGGTGCCACCAGCCCACCGGTTCGAGATGCTGGACGCTGACGAGCCGGCCGATGCGGCCGCCGTCGAGCAGTCGCTTCAGCGTCCTGGTGTACGGGGTGTAGCGCAGCACGTGGCACACGGCCAGCATGATCTTGTTGCGTTTCGCCGCGTCGGCGATGGCGGTGGCCTCCTGCTCGCTGGGCGCCATCGGCTTCTCCAGGAGGATGTGGTAACCCAGGTCGGCCATCCGTACGGCCGGGCTCATGTGCAGGTGGTCCTGGGTGGCGATGATCGCCGCGTCGGCGACCCGGCCGGCCGCCGCGAGCTGCGTCCAGTCGGAGTAGACCATGTCCGGCGCGACCCCGAATTCCGCCGCGGCCGATTCGCGCCGGTACGGGTCCGGCTCGGCCACCGCAGTCACGCGCCCCAGGCCGGCCACCGTCGCGTGGCGCGCGTACGACTGCCCGCGCAGCCCGGCGCCCACGAGGGCTAGAGTCACCCCAGACATGGGATCCTTTCCCGAAATTAACATGGAGCCCCTCATTATTAGTGGTGAGGAGGCAGACCTCAAGGGGGTGTGGTGGCCGAAGATCTGGGCGGAGGGGATCTCTCCCGGCTCCGCCAGCTCAACGCGCTGGCCGCGATCCGGACGCTGCGCGGCGAGCCGGCGCTCACCGTGACCGAGCTCTCCCGGCGCACCGGGCTGTCCCGCGCCTCCACCGAGGACGTGGTGCGCGAGCTGCTGGAGCGCGGCTGGGTGGCGGAGACGGAGCCGACCACCGGCACGGTCGGCCGTCCGGCCAGGCGTTATCGCTTCCGCGCGGACGCGGGCCACGTCCTCGGCGTCGACATCGGCGGCCACAAGATCCTGGCGGTGGTGGCCGATTTGGACGGCGAGCCGCAATACAGCAGCAGAGTCGCGGTCACCCCGGAGATGGGGCGCCGGGAGCGGCTGGCCGCGGTGGACCAGGCCGTCAACGGCTGCCTGGCCGGGGCGGGTGTGGCCGCGTCCGATATGTGGGCGACCGGGGTGGCCACCACCGGACTGGTCGACGGGACCGGGCGGGTCATGCTCTCGAACGCGCTGCCCGAGTGGACCGGCGTCGACCTGGCCGCCCACCTGGGGCGGATCGTGGCCGGGCCGATCCTGGTCGAGAACGACTGCAAGCTGGCCGCGCTCGCGGAGTCCTGGCGTGGGGTGGCGCGGTACGCCAAGGACGTGGTGTTCCTGCTGGCCGGGCTCCGTACCGGCACCGGGCTGATCATCGACGGCAAGCTGCACCGGGGGTTCGGGAACGCCGCCGGGGAGATCGGCGCGCTGCCGGTCGCTGGCTGGATCCGCGCGCAGGACCAGCTCAAGTCGTGGCCGGGCCAGCCGTCCGAGGTGGCCGGGGATCCCGACTCGATCGCCGCCGACCTGTTCTCCGCCGCCAGGAACGGCGACCGCCGGGCCGCCTCGGCCGTCCGCCGCTACGTCAAGGACCTGGCGGTCGGCGCCTCGGCCCTGGTGCTCACCCTCGACCCCGAACTGGTCGTGGTCGGCGGCGGTTTCTCCAGGTCGGCCGACCTGATCGTGGAGCCGCTCCGCCGCGAGCTGGACCGCTGGTGCATCCGCACTCCCGAGGTCAGGGTGTCCGCCTTCGCCGACGAGGGGGTGGCGCTCGGCGCCGTCCGGCTGGCGCTCGACCACGTCGAGCAGGCGCTCAGGGGCGGTGGCCAGCTCGCCTCACCGGACCGCTTCTCCCGGGGCTGAGCGTGCCGTAATCGAATCGATGCTTGACTTAATTTCCATGGGCTCCATGATTATCCACAAGTTCGAGACCGTGGCGCCGGATGCGCCTCGCTCGTCAGGGAGGTCCAGGATGCGGAAGTCGGCGCGGCTCGGCGCGGCTGTGTTCGGGGTGGTGCTCGCCGTCTCCGCCTGCTCGGCGGGCGGTGATGAACCGGCTGCCCCGGCCGGCCAGGAGAAGGTCACGTTGTCGTACGCGATGTGGGACAACAACCAGAAACCGGTGATGGAGGAGCTGGGCAAGGCGTTCACCGCCACCCACCCGAACATCACCGTGAACGTCCAGCTCACCCCCTGGGAGGGCTACTGGACCAAGCTCAAGGCGGCGGCCACGGGCGGCGCGGCGCCCGACGTCTTCTGGATGAACGGCCCCAACTTCCAGCTCTACGCCTCCAACGGCGTGATCCGCCCGCTGGAGGAGGAGATCACCAAGGACAAGGTGGACCTGTCGGTCTATCCCAAGCCGCTGGTCGACCTGTACACCTTCGACGGCAAGCACTTCGGGCTGCCGAAGGACATGGACACGATCGGCGTCTGGTACAACAAGACGCTCTTCGACGCCAAGAAGATGCCCTACCCGGCCGACGGCTGGACGTGGAGCGACTTCAAGCAGGCGGCGGCCAAGCTGAGCGACCCGGCCAAGGGTGTCTACGGCACCGCCGCCCAGCTGACGAGTTTCCAGGAATACCAGTACAACACCATCGATCAGGCGGGCGGGTTCGTGATCTCCCCGGACGGCAGGAAGTCCGGCTACGACAACCCGCAGACGATCGAGGGCCTGCGCTTCTGGACCGACCTGATCAAGAACAAGCAGTCCCCCGACCTGAAGACCATGACCGACACGTTCCCGCTGCAACTGTTCGAGGCCGGCAAGATCGCCATGTACTGGGGCGGTTCGTGGAACGTCTCGGAGTTCGCCGCCAACGACTACACCAAGGACAAGGTGGACGTGGCGCCGCTGCCCAAGGGTGAAAAGCAGGCCACGATCATCCACGGGGTGGCCAACGTCGTGTCGGCCAAGACCGAGCACCCGGCGCAGGCCTGGGAGTTCGTCAAGTTCCTCGGCTCCAAGCAGGCCGCCGACCTCCTCGGCAAGAAGGGGCCGATCCCGGCGTACAACGGCACCCAGAGCGCGTGGGTGGCCGCCCATCCCGAGTTCAAGCTGCAGACCTTCCTCGACGCGGTGGCCTACGCGGCGCCGTTCCCGGTCTCCAAGAACACCGCCGCCTGGAACGAGGCGGAGCTGACGTACCTCACCAAGGCCTGGACCGGCGAGGAGCCGGTCGAGAAGGCGGCCGCCGAGCTGGCGACGGCGATGAACGCCCTGCTCGCCAAGGAATGACATGACGCTCACCACCCGCCGAAGCGCGACGAAGGCGGCGCCGGCCCGGCACCGCCCGCGCCGCAAGGACCACGCGGTCGAGGCCTTGTGGGGGTACGCGTTCATCGCCCCGGTCGGGCTGGGCCTGGCCGTCTTCTACCTCTGGCCGGTCCTGCAGACCGCCTACTTCTCCTTCACCGAGTGGGGCGCCTTCGGCGGCCACACCTGGACCGGACTGGAGAACTACCTGCGCCTGGCCGTGGACCCCGAGATGGGCCAGGCGCTGGTCAACACGCTGACCTACACCGTGCTCGGGCTGCTGGCGATCCCGCTGGCCATCGTCTTCGCCGCGCTGCTCAACACCAAGGGGCTGCGCGGGGTGGGCGTCTACCGCACGATGTTCTTCCTGCCGGTCGTCACCATGCCGGTCGCCATCGCCATGGTGTGGCGGTGGCTCTACAACGGCGACTACGGCCTGATCAACCAGGTGCTGTCGCTGGTCGGCATCGACGGCCCCAACTGGATCGCCGACCCGGCCACCGCCCTTCCCGCCCTGGTCGTGGTCGGGATCTGGAGCAGCGTCGGCTACAACCTGATCATCTTCCTGGCCGGCATGCAGGCGATCCCCAAGGAGTACTACGAGGCGGCGGCGATCGACGGCGCGGGCCCGGTCCGGCAGTTCTTCAAGGTCACGCTGCCGCTGCTGTCGCCGACGGCGTTCTTCGTGTCGGTGGTCTCGGTGATCGGCTCGCTGCAGCTGTTCGACCTGGTGTACGTGATGAGCGGCTCGGGGTCGTCGGCCCGGTCCAATCCGGCCTTCCCGCGTCTGGAGACGGTGGTCCAGCTCTTCTACGAGCGGGCCTTCGTCACCAACGACCGCGGCTACGCGGCGGCGATCGTGATGGCGCTGCTCATGCTGATCATCGCTTTGACCGCGTTCCAGTTCAGGCTCCAGCGAAGGTGGGTGCACTATGGCTGAGGCCCCCACGACCGGCGGGCGCCGTCTCGGGCTGCACGCGGTGCTGGTCGCCGCGTCACTGGCGATGGTGGCGCCGTTCGCCTGGCAGATCATCACCTCGCTCAAGACGCTCAGCGAGGCCACCAAGGTCCCCCCGTCGGTGCTGCCCGGCGGCCACTGGGAGAACTACGGCCAGGTGTTCGGGCTGCTGCCCTTCGGCCACCAGTTCCTCAACACGGTGCTGATGGCCGCCGGGCGGACCGTGGGCCAGGTGCTGCTGTGCTCCATGGCCGCCTACGCCTTCGCCCGGCTCCGCTTCCCCGGCAAGAGGCTGCTGTTCGGGGTCTTCCTGTCGGTGCTGATGGTGCCGCCGCAGCTGTTCATCATCCCGCAGTACCAGATCATGTCGTCGCTGGGCTGGCTGAACAGCCTGCAGGCGCTCATCGTCCCCGGCCTGTTCAGCGCGTTCGGGGTCTTCCTGCTGCGCCAGTTCTTCCTCGGCCTGCCCCGCGAGCTGGAGGAGGCGGCCCGGCTGGACGGCGCGGGGCCGCTGCGGATCTACTGGTCGATCATGCTGCCGCTGGCCAGGCCGGGGCTGGTCGCCCTGGGTGTCCTGGTGTTGCTGTGGTCGTGGAACGACCTGTTCTGGCCGCTGGTGGTCAACACCGATCCCGAGCAGATGACGCTGTCGGCCGGACTGACCGCGCTGCAGGGGCAGTTCCAGACCAACTATCCGGTGCTCATGGCGGGTTCGCTGCTCGCCTCCCTGCCGGTCATCGCCGTCTTCGTCTTCCTGCAACGCCAGTTCATCCAGGGCATCGCCCACACCGGCATCAAGGGCTGAGGAGCCGCCCTATGTTCAAAGATTACGCAGGCTCTGCGCCCTCCTCGCGGCAGGCGGCGCTCACCCGCTTCCAGAACCAGCTCGCCACCGTGCGGGCCGCTGGGCTCAAAGCCATCATCCGGTTCGCCTACACCGTGTCCACCACCGGCGACGACACCACCAAGGCCCGGATGCCGACCCACCTCGACCAGCTGGCGCCCTATCTCAGCACCAACAGCGACGTGATCGAGGTCGTCCAGGCCGGATTCATCGGCGCCTGGGGCGAGTGGTACTACACCCAGAACTTCGGGAACGCGGGAACGGTCAGCACCGCCGACTGGGCCAACCGCAAGGCGGTGACGGACAAGATCCTCAGCGTCCTGCCGTCGTCGCGGATGATCCAGGTCCGCACGCCCAAGATCAAGCGCACCATGTACGGCACCACCGCGCTGACGCCCGCCCAGGCGTACAACGGCTCGGCCCAGGCCAGGGTCGGCCACCACAACGACTGCCAGCCCCGACGACTACGGCGAACACCGCCGTCGAATACCGTTCCTAAAGACTGAGCGGGAGTGGGTCCTGTTGCCAGGGCTCATGCTCGGCCGCGCGCCCCGAACGGTGGTGGGCGTGCTGGTTGCCCGCGTTCTGGCCGCGTCCGGGCAGCGCGGATCGTGTCCGTGGTCCGGGTACGCGGAGGCGGGGTCCCTCACGCCCAAGAACCTCCGGCCCGGCCTGGACGCTCCGATGCCCGCGACGATCGCTCTGGTCGTCGTGGGGCGGTGTCGTCCGTCGCCGGATCGGGTGCCCTTGAGCGCGCCTGCCGATCGCGATACTCGCGGCATCGTGCCGGCTGGTCTTGCGGTTGTTGCAGGTGAGGGGCTGTTTCCAGTGCTGTGCCCCCCATTTGGAGGTGTAGGCCGGGTCCACGGCGATGATCGCGATACCGGTCGCCTGGGCCATGCTGGACAGGCGGGCGCGGAGGCGGCGGGTGGGCATGCCGGAGATGAGCTGCCGGAACCGCTTGTTGCGGCCGTGTTTCTCGCGGGTCTTCTCAGCGGCGAAGTCGAGGTCTTCGACGGCGATCGCCGTCACCTGGCAGGAACGGGCCCAGTGCAGCAAGCGGGTCAGGGCATGCCGGACCTGCGCGTCGCGGTGCCCGGCGGTGCCGGACAGGTCGTAGACGAAGCGGCGCGGGTCGCCGATCGGGTTGCCGTGCACGTCCAGCCGCCAAGCGGCCAGATGATCGGCATTGGTGTCCACCCCGATCACACCGTCGGCCAGCGCCGCCTCCAGCGGCATCGTCACGGTCGGCTGATGCTGCCAGGAGGCGGTCAGATACCAGCGGCCACGTGCCGCGTCCAGGTGGATGCGGTAGGCGACGGCCTGGTGGGCTTCTATCCGGTCGGCCCACTGCTGCCCGCGGTGCGCGAAGCGCACCTTGGCTGCGAGCACGTACCGGCCGTGCTCGGCGTTGGCGTAGGCGGCGAGCGGGGCTGGCAGCTTGATGCTGACTTCGCCGTCGGGGGTGACGCGGATCGTCTCATTGCCAAACCGCTTGCCCGACTCGCCATCGGCCTGCAGAAACCACCGCTCAGCCTCCCACCGATCTCGCCACCCCGCCTCGGTGAGATTTGCCGCGGCCAGATGATGCCGGGTGCGCGCGAGCCGCTTGCCGCCCCGCACCACCCGCACCCGCCCAGCCTCCCAGTCGGCGCGCTTCCGCTCCAGCCTGCCGCTCAGCATGGACAGGCGGCGCTTCTTGGCATGCCACTCCTGCCGGCTGCGGTAGCCGCCCGGCGTCTTCTTCGAGCCCTTCGCGCCGATCGGCTGAGCCAGCCGATGCACGATCGCAGCGATACCGGCCTCAAGCGACTGGATGTGTGCCCACTGGCCACGGCGGGCCAGCGCCCACTGATCATGCGACGCCTTCGTGATCGCCCCCGCCCACCGCGACGACGACTCCGGCGTCAACTCCCGTTTACGCGCCGCCCACGCCTGGCTGGAATGCTCCAGCCCAGCACGACAACGCACCGCCAGATCCCGCGAAGCCAGAACACCGAGATGCGCACCCACCAACCGCAGCACCCGCTCATCCCGCGCCGTCAAACCTTTTAGCCGATCTTGGATTGCCACCCCGGACGGCCCCAGGGCGACGAACGGCGCAGCTATCGGCCGCAGCGACTCAGCCATGCGAGTCAGCCATGTGCGGCGGCCTCCAACGCCGGGCGGGCACATCCGCCCGGCGAACGGCGACCGTACCGGTGGGCGCACCACGACGTCACCGCATCCACCGGGGAAGCCAACCGGTACGTCCGCATGACCCAAACCCCCCACCGTCACAGAAAGTGACCGCAAGAATACCATCAGTTGACTGTGTCGGGTAGAACGTATGAGCGACACCTGGACACCACGGGGCGCTCATGACCCATGCACGTCACCACCGTCGGCATCCGGGGCCTTCACCCCATGACCATGGGACTCACTCAATCGCACTGACGCCTGCACAATCGCTGTTAGAGAGGAACAGTTGGATACCCCCGCCTCTGGCTCGCCGGCGCCACGGCGACGATCGACCAGAGCGTGACGCTGCCGTCGAGCCTGCCGACCGGCACCTACGCGCTGCTGCTCGACCTGCCCGACCCGCAGCTGTCCTCCCGGCCCGAGTACTCGATCCGGCTGGCCAACGAGAACGTCTGGGAGGCCGCCACCGGCCTCAACAGCCTGCTGCACACCGTGACCGTGAACTAGCGACTTTGGTCGGCCCGAGGGCTGCCAAGGATCGATGTGCCGGAGAGCTCGGCGTCCTTAGCGTCAGGATCATGACACTGGCTGAGGCGCCGAGCTCACGGCGCGTGCACGAGATCGACGCCATGCGGGGGTTCGCGCTGGCGGGCATCCTGGTGGCGAACATCGGGTTCTTCGCCGACCCCGGCTACGCGGTCGGGACCGGCACGATGCCCATCCCGGAGGGGCCGGTCGCGTACCTCGTCAGCACGCTGGTGCTGACGAAGTTCTACATTCTCTTCTCTTTCCTGTTCGGCTACTCCTTCACGCTCCAGACGCGCGACGGGGTGAACGTCAAGGCCAGGATGCTGCGGCGCTGTCTCGGTCTCTTCGTGATCGGGGTCCTGCACGGGTTCCTGCTGTGGATCGGCGACATCCTCACGCTGTACGCCACGCTCGGGCTGATCCTGCTGGCCATGCGCAACATCTCGCCCAGGAAGGCGGTG
Source organism: Nonomuraea sp. NPDC049141 (assembly GCF_040648415.1). Taxonomy (NCBI): domain Bacteria; kingdom Bacillati; phylum Actinomycetota; class Actinomycetes; order Streptosporangiales; family Streptosporangiaceae; genus Nonomuraea; species Nonomuraea sp. NPDC049141. The sequence continues at coordinate 191,897 of NZ_JBEZDR010000003.1, read as the reverse complement.
ATCACCGGCTGCGCCGTCATCGGCGTCATGTCGGTGATCTGGCTGCTGCTGGCCGGGCTGACCCTGCTCGACCCGGCGGGCGGCGCGGCGGCGGCGGATCCGGCCGCGGCGGCACAGGCGCAGGCGCTGGTCACCGAAGGGCCGCTGGGCTTCCTGACCTTCCAGGCGCAGACGTACCCGGCGGTGGCCGCGATGGTGTGGATCGGGCAGGGGCCGATGGCGCTGGCGCTGTTCCTGTTCGGGCTGGCGGCGGGCAGATCACGGCTGTTCGAGGAGCCGGAGCGCTGGGCCCGCTACGTGCCGCGCGTGCAGTGGGTGGGCTTCGGCGTCGGCCTGCCCGCCGCGGCGGTCTTCACCTGGGCGTCCGCCTCCGGGGAAGGCGCGTTGGAGCTGGCCGCGCTGGCCCTGAACAACGTGACCTCGGTGCTGCTGACCGCCGCCTACGTGGTCACCCTGCTCCAGGTCATCAAGCGCTTCCCCGCGGCCGGCCGCGCGCTGGCACCGGCCGGGCGGGTGGCGGCGTCCAACTACCTCGGGCAGTCGGCGCTCTGCTGCCTGGTCTTCACCGGCTACGGGCTGGCCCTGGCGGGCAGGCTGTCGCCTCTCGCCGTGATGGGCGTGGCCGCGGTGATCTACGCGGTCCTGCTCGGGCTGAGCTGGTGGTGGCTCCGCCGTCACCGTTACGGCCCGATCGAGTATGTCCTTCGCCGCCTCACCGCGGGTCGGGGTTGACAGCCAACCGGGCCTGGTCTTCTCTGCAACTCTGCGAGGAAAAGGGCGGACCCGAGGGGGCACGGCATGGCCACGGTTCGATGGTTCGCGCTCACTCTGGCCGTCTCCGCTGCGCTGGCCGGGCTGCCCGCCCTGCCCGCGCAGGCCAGGGTGCCCGCCCCCGGCGCGCCCTCTCACTTCGGGCTCGCGCGCAAGGACTGCGTGGGGACGGCGGCGGGCCGGGCGTCCAAGGTCTGGTACACGGTCGCGGGCGGCGTCCTGTCCGACGTCTATGAGCCGACCATCGACAACACCAACGTCGAGACGATGCAGTTCGCCGTCACCGACGGCAGGACGTTCACCGAGCTGCAGTCCCGGGACACCACCTACAAGGTGACCACCGACCGCTCCGGCATGACCTGCACGATCACCTCCTCCAGCAAGAACGGCCGCTACCGCCTGACCACGACCTACCTCACCGATCCGGGCAGCGACGCCGTGGTGGTCAGGACCCGGCTCCAGCCGCCCGGACTGCGGCTGTACGTACGGCTGGACGCGAGCGTCAACGGCAACGGAGGCGGCGGCGCACCGAACGGCGGTGCCGACAGCGGCGTGGTGGACGGGCCGACCGGCGCCCCGGTCATCTCCGACGCCAACACCGAGACCTCCGCCCCCGCCCGCGACTACGCCGTGCCCACCCACCTGGCGCTGCGGGCGGAGCGGCGGCTGCCGCAGGCCACTGTCGGCTACGCGGGCACGCCGAGCGACGGCGCCGCGCAACTGGACGCCGACCACACACTGACCCCCAGCACGACCGCCCCCGACGGCAACGTGGTGGCCACCGCCCGGCTGCCCCTCGACGGCTCGGGCGAGGTGACCTTCGCGCTCGGCTTCGGCCGTACGGCGGGCGCCGCGTTGCGGACCGCGGGCGAGGCCGCCGCCCGGCCGTTCGAGACCACCCGGACCCGGTACGAGACGGGCTGGGCCGCCTACGACGCCGGGCTGCGCAAGCCGCCCGCCGCGCTGGCCGACGCCTACCGGCTCTCGGCCAACGTACTGAAGGCAAGCGAGGACAAGACCTTCCCCGGAGCCGTCGTCGCGTCGCTCGCCAGCCCGTGGGGCCAGGCGGTCGGCGCTGGCGAGAAGGTCGGCGGCAAGGCGGTCTACTTCGGGTCCTACCGCGAGGTGTTCGCCCGCGACCTGTACGAGGCGTTCACCGGGTTCCTCACCGACGGCGACCTGGCGACCGCCCGCGCCACGGCCCGCTTCCTGCTGCAACGCCAGCAACTGCCCGACGGCCGCCTGCCGCGTAACTCCCTGCTGAACGGCCGGCTCGCCCCCGACTCGGGCGGCGACCAGCTCGACGAGACCGCCTACCCGATCCTCATGGCCCACCAGTCCGGAGTCGGCGCGGAGCTGTGGGAACACGTGCGCGAGGCCGCGGACTTCCTCGTGGCGCACGGGCCCGCGTTCGGCGTCGAACGCTGGGAAGAGCAGCAGGGTTACTCGCCGTCCACGATCGCGGCCGAGATCGCCGGCCTGGTCGCGGCCGGGGAGATCGCCGCCGGGCAGGACGACCAGGGCCGGGCCCGCCTCTACCGCGCCACCGCCGACCACTTCGCCCGCTCGGTCAAGAGCTGGACGGTCACCACCACCGGCCCGTACGCCCCCCGCTACTTCCTGCGCCTGTCGCGCACCGGCGACCCGGACGCCGCGTCCCCGTACAACCTCGGCAACGGCGGCCCGACGGAGGACCAGCGCCGGGTGGTGGACGCGGGATTCCTGGAGCTGACCCGGCTGGGCATCCTGCCCGCCACCGACCCCGACGTCCTGGCCAGCCTGCCCGTGGTGGACCGGGTGATCGGGCGTACGACCCCGAACGGCCAGGGCTGGTACCGCTACGGCTCCGACACCGAGGGCACCGAGGACGGCTACGGCGACTGCCACGAACCCGACCCCACCTCCTGCGCACCGTCGGGCCGCCCCTGGCCCACCGCGAACACCGGCTCGGGCCACCTCTGGCCGGTCCTGTCCGGCGAACGCGCCGAGCAGGCGTTGCAGACCGGCGACACCCGTACGGCGGCCGCCCTGCTGGCGGCGATGCGGGCCATGTCCTCGGGCACCGGCCTGGTCCCCGAACAGGCGTGGGAGAACCCGGACCTGGCCGCCGCGCCGTACGGCACCGACCCGGCCACCGCCTCGATCGGCTTCCGCGACGGCGAGCCCGCCGGCTCGGCCTCCCCGCTGACCTGGGCACAGGCCCAGGAGGTCCGGCTGATCCTCTCCCTCGCCACCGGCCGCCCGGCCGAACAGCCCGAGCTGGTACGCCGCCGCTACGCCGCCCACGGGATGCCCGCCACAGCGCCACTCACGGTCACCGCCCCCGCAGAGGGCAGCACGGTCGCCGGGACGTCGGTCACGGTCGAGGGGACGACCGCGCCCGGCGCGCGTGTCGACGTCGCGGCCACGCCCATCGACATCGGCACCGCCACCGAGGTCGTCTCGGTACGGGCCGGGGCCGACGGCGGCTTCACCGCGCGGGCACCGGTCTCGTTCGGCGAGGTCGTGCTCACCGTGACCGCCACCACCTCCGACGGCCGCACCGGGTACGCCCGGCGCTCGGTCGTCGGCGACATCACCGGTGCCGCGACCGTGCTCGACGTCACCGATCCCGACGGCGACGACAACGGGCCGGGGACCTACGCCTATCCGACGGCCGCCGACTTCCACGCGGGCGCCTTCGACCTGCGCAGGTTCCAGGTGATCATGGACGCGAGCACCGTCTACCTGCGGGCCGAGATCCGCGACCTCACCCCCACCTTCGGCAACCAGATCGGCGCCCAGCTCCTCGACGTGTACGTACAGGACCCCGCCGTGGCCACGCGCTCGACCGATCCGGCGTTCCCGCAGCGCAACTACCGCATCGCCGAGCAGGACGCGTGGTCGCAGCGGATCGAGGCGCAGGGCTTCGGCGCCCCGGTCTGGGTGACGGCCGCCGGCACCGCCCTGACCGGCGCCGCCGTCCGCGGCTCCGGCACCACACGGACGATCACGATCGCCGTGCCCAAGGCGGTCTTCGGCACGCCGGGGCCCGGCTGGCGCTTCGCGGTGGTGCTCACCGGTCAGGACGGATTCAGCTCCGACCAGGCCAGGGGCTTCGCCGCCACTCCCCAGCCGTACCAGTTCGGCGTGTGCGCCCCCGGCGGGACCAATGCCCTGTGCTCCTTCGACCCGGGCGCCGTCCCCAAGGCCATGGACGTGATCACCCCGCCCGGCCAGTCCCAGGCGGACGAACTGAACCCACTCCTCGGCCCGGCCACCCTACGAGCGGTCGCGGCCCCCTGACCTCATGCCCGCCCACCCGACGGGCCGTCCACTCCCCCGACCTCGCCTCACTCGATGATGGGGATCTCCGGAGCCGGGAACAGGTCACTGACCAGGAGCGTCGCCGCTCGTATCGAGGCGGTGAGGATGTCGGCGTTCTCGGCCCTGGTGCCCTGGGCGGCCAGTACGGTGCTGTGCACGCTGAGCAGGGCCATCCGGACGCGCAGCTGATCCTGCAGCGGAGCGTCGGGGCCCAGGATGATCCGGGTGGCCTGGTCGATACGCTCCATCGCGCTGCCCTGGCCCGGCGGTACGACCGCCTTCAGCGCGGTGTGGTTGGCGGCGGCGAACCGCATCGTCTTCAACCCCCGCTGCCCGCTCAGGGTGAGCCACCGGCCCAGGAGTTCGGAGGCGAGTTGCGGGGAGCGCGGCTGTGCGGCGGCCCAGTCGAGAAGGTCTTCGAGCGCGCGCAGGTGGTCGGTGAAGAGGCTGCGGATGACGGCCTCTTTGCTGTCGAAGTGGTAGTAGAGCGCGGCCTTGGTGATCCCCAGCTGTTCGGCGATTTCGCGCATCGAGGTGGCGTCATAGCCGCGCTCGGTGAACAAGGACAGCGCGGCCTCCTGGATGTCGGCCCGCGTCTGGCTGCCCTTACGCCGCGTGCCTGGCACCTGATCGGTCTTCGTCATCGCGTTTCCTCTGCTCAAGCTCTTCAGAGTCTATACCAGTTGCTTACCGGTCGGCTAGCAAGTACGCTTGCCGACCGACAGGTAAGTTCTATGGATCGGCAGGAGCGCCCGTGATGGCCAAGGACAGCGCAGATAACCCACCAAGGGCGGAGGAGCAGGTCGGACTGGGGTTCAGCCACCGCCAGATCCTGGTGACGATGAGCGGGCTGGTCGTCGCCATGCTGCTGGCGATGCTGGACAACATGATCGTCGCCCCGGCCCTGCCCACGATCGTAGGCGAGCTGGGCGGCCTCAATCACCTGGCCTGGGTGACCACCGGCTATGTCCTGGCCTCCACCGTGGCCACGCCGATCTGGGGCAAGCTCGGCGACCTGTACGGCCGCCGCATCATCTTCACCGCCGCCGTGGCCATCTTCCTGATCGGCTCCGCGCTGTGCGGGGTGTCCCAGGACATGGCGCAACTGGTCGCCTTCCGCGCCATCCAGGGCCTGGGCGCGGGCGGGCTGATGGTCGGCGTGCTGTCGATCATCGGTGAGATGATCCCGCCGCGCGACCGCAGCAAGTACCAGGGCGTGATGATGGCCGTCATGCCGGTCGCCATGATCGGCGGCCCGCTCATCGGCGGTTTCATCACCGACAACCTCAGCTGGCGCTGGGCCTTCTACGTCAACCTGCCGCTCGGCGCGGTCACCCTGATCCTGTGCTGGATCACCCTGGCCAAGCTGCCCAAGGGCACCGGCAAGGCCGTGATCGACTGGTGGGGCACCGGGCTGCTGACGATCTGGATCACCGCGCTGGTGCTCGTCACCAGCTGGGGCGGCACCCAGTACGAGTGGGGTTCGGCGCAGATCCTCGGGCTGATAGCGGTGGCGGTGGTCGGGTTCGTCGCCTTCATCATGGTCGAGCGGCGCGTGGCCGAGCCGATCATGCCGCTGCGGGTCTTCAAGAGCGCCAACTTCTCGCTGTCCGGCGGGGTCTCCTTCATCTCGGGGTTCGCGATGTTCGGCGCCATGGGCTTCCTGCCGCAGTTCCAGCAGTTCGTCCAGGGCTCCTCCGCCACCAACAGCGGCCTGCTGCTGATGCCGATGATGATCGCCGCGATGGTCGTCAGCCTGAGCGCCGGTCAGCTGATCAGCAAGACCGGGCACTACAAGTCGCTGCCGGTCATCGGCTCCATCCTGGTCACCGTCGGCCTGGCGCTCTTCGCCACCATGGACGTCGACACCTCCACCTTCGTGTCCGGCATCTACATGGTGCTCCTCGGCGCCGGCATGGGCGCGATGATGCAGACCAGCACCCTCATCGCGCAGAACAGCCTCGATCTGCGCGACATGGGCGCGGGCACCGGCGTGTCGACCTTCCTCCGCAACATGGGCAGCTCGCTCGGCGTCTCGCTCCTCGGCGCCGTCTACACCAGCCACCTGGCCGACACCCTCACCGGAACCCCCGCCGTCGCGGCCTCCGCCACCAGGATGACCCCGCAGTTGCTCCGCAGCCTCCCCGAATCGGTCCAGAAGCTGTTCGAGCAGGCCGTCACCAACGGCGTCACCGCCCTGTTCACCTGGGGCGCGGTCGTGGCCGCCGTCGGCATCGTGGTCGCGCTGTTCATCCGCCAGGTCCCGCTGCGCAGCGCCGTCAAGCCACAGGCGGCCAGCACCGACGCCGAACCGGTCGCGGTAAGCAGCTGACCCGAAGGTGACCGCCCCAAGGCGGTCACCCTTCAACCGCCCATCGCGCCCTGCGGGGCCGATGGGCGTGTCACGTTAATGCCCCCAGACACGCCCGGTGCCCCTATGGAACCGGTACGGCCCACCGCTCGTCACGTCCCCTGCGCCCCTGACGCCCCGGTGCGTCCAGCTCGCGTTCGACCGAAACGCGCGGGGCGAGCGTGAGGTCTTGAGTCTGGGGCGTCCGGCTCGCACATCCTTCCTCGAACGAGCCGTCAGTCTGATCGAGCCGGTACGTACGAGCTGGTGTGTCAGCCGCGCCGGGTGGGCGGGGATTGTTCCTGTTGAGGGCCGGCCGTGTCGAGGGTGGCGGCCCAGCTGGCCAGGAGCCGGAGTTTGTCTTCGGAGTCGCTTGCGGGCTCGGTCCCGTAGGCCACGAGGGTGAGGCCGTCGGCGGGCAGGTCCATGGATTCGTAGGTGAGGTGGAGGTCGCCGACGACGGGGTGGAGGAAGGGCTTGGCTCCGAGGTGGTGCTGGCGGACGTCGTGACGGGCCCAGCGGGTACGGAAGTCCTCGCTCTGGGTGGACAGCTCGCCGACCAGGTCGGTGAGGTCTTTGTCGTAGGGGTCACGGCCTGCTTGGCCGTGCAGGAGGGCGACGGTGTCGTCGGCGGCACGTTCCCAGTCGCCCCAGAACAGGTGGGACCGGGCGTCGAGGAAGATGAAGCGAGCGTGGTTGGGAGTGGCGCCTCGGGCGGCGTCGAACATGGGCGCGTACAGGGCGCGGCCGAGGGCGTTGGCGGCCAGGACGTCGCCGCGGCCGTTCATGACGAACGCCGGTGCGCCGGTCATGGAGTCCAGCAGCCGCTGCACCGAGGGCCGGACCTGGTTGGGGGTGGGGCGGCGTCGGCGGCGCGGGCCGGCGGCGCGGGCCAGGTCCTCCAGGTGGGTGCGTTCGGCGTCGTTCAGCCGCAGCGCGCGGGCCAGGGCGTCCAGGACCTGATCGGAGACCCCGGAAAGGTCGCCGCGTTCCAGGCGGGAGTAGTACTCCACGCTCACTCCGGCCAGCTGGGCGACCTCGGTGCGGCGCAGGCCGGGGACCCGGCGGGTTCCGTAGGAGGGTAGCCCGGCCTGATGCGGGCTGATCTTGGCCCGGCGAGAGGTCAGGAACTCACGGATCTCGCTGCGATTGTCCATCCTCCTCAGGTTATGCGGCCTTCCACCTGGGAGGGGTGCCCTGTTAGTACACCTTTCACCATTACCTTCCTAGTTGCCTGACCAGCGCTTTTCATAGGTAGTGGCCAGCTTGCCGCCCGCTGAGAACCACAGATTCTGGACAACAGGCTCAAGGAGTGAGCGATATGCGTGGTGTAGTGATGCACGCCCCCGGCGATGTCCGGGTGGAGGAGCTCGACGGACCCAAGATCACCGCCCCGACGGATGCGATCATCCGGCTGTCGGCGACCTGTGTCTGCGGCTCGGACCTGTGGCCCTACCGCGGTGTGGACGCCGTCGACCAGCCCACACCGATGGGACACGAGTACGTCGGGATCGTCGAGGAGGTCGGGGGCGAGGTCAGGAACGTCAAGCCCGGCCAGTTCGTCGTCGGCTCGTTCGTCGCCTCCGACGGCACCTGCGAGATCTGCCGCGCGGGCTATCCCTCCTCCTGCGTCCACCGCGTGTTCATGAACGAGGTCGGCACCCAGGCGGAACGGGCCCTGATCCCGAACGCCGACGGCACGCTCGTGGCCACCCCGGGCATGCCCGACGCGGAGCTGATCCCCAGCCTCCTGGCCGCCTCCGACGTGCTGGGCACCGGCTGGTTCGGCGCGGTGGCCGCGCAGGCCGGCCCCGGCAAGAGGGTCGCGGTCGTCGGCGACGGCGCGGTCGGCCTGCTGGCCGTACTGGCCGCCAAGCAACTGGGCGCCGAGCAGATCATCGCCATGAGCCGCCACGAGACGCGCCAGAAGCTGGCCCGGGAGTTCGGCGCCACCGACATCGTCACCGAGCGAGGCGACGACGGCGTGGCCAAGGTCAAGGAACTGACCGGCGGGCTGGGCGCCCACTCGGTCGTCGAGGCGGTCGGCACCCAGGAGTCGATGCAGCAGGCCATCCGCTCCACCCGCCCCGGTGGCAACGTCGGCTTCGTGGGCGTCAACCACGACGTCGCCCTCAGCGGGGAGGAACTCTTCTTCGCCCAGGTCAATCTGCTCGGCGGCCCGGCCCCGGTACGCGAGTACCTGCCCGAGCTGATCGACCTGATCTGGGAACGGAAGATCAACCCCGGCAAGGTCTTCGACCTCACCCTGCCGCTGGAGGAGGCCGCCGAGGGGTACCGGGCCATGGACGAGCGCCGGGCCATCAAAACCCTGCTCACCCCCTAACGGTCCCCATCGGTTCTAGGGGAGGTTCGCTCTCTCGATCGCGTCGGCCAGGCGGGAGACGGCCTCGGCCACGACGCTGTCGGCGAGGTTCCCGTATCCGAGGATCAGCGTCGAATCTCCGGCCCCCGCCTCCGAGGTGTAGTTGCCGACGGCGTCGACGCTGACCCCGTCGCGGGCCGCGGCGGCGACGACCTCGGTGGCCCGGACGCCGTCGAGGTGGAGCAGCAGGTGGAGGCCGGCCGCGGCACCGGAAACCCGGGCTCCCGGCAGCCGGCGGGCCAGCTCGCCGACCAGGGCGTCACGGCGGGCCCGGTAGCGCCGCCGGCAGGCCCGCAGGTGACGGTCGTAGCCGCCGTCGTCCAGGAACCAGGCGAAGGCCAGCTGATCGAGTACGGGCGGCGGCAGGGCCAGCGGGTTGGCCACGGCGACGGCCGGTGTCCAGCGTGGCGGCGTGGCGAACCAGCCGATGCGCAGAGCCGGTGACAGCGTCTTGCTGACCGAGCCGAGCAAGGCCGTCCGCGAGGGCGCCATGCCCTGGATCGCGGCGACCGGGCGGCGGTCGTAGCGGTAGTCGGCGTCCTTGTCCTCTTCCAGGAGGATGCCGTCGACGTCATGCGCCCACCGGATGAGCTCGGCCCGCCGCGCGGGCGCCAGGACCGTACCGGTGGGGAACTGGTGTGCCGGGGCCACGATCGCGGCCCTGATCCATGGCTGGTCGCGCAGGAGATCGACGCGGAGCCCGTCCCCGTCGACGCCGATGGGGACGGCGACCAGCCCGGCGTCCACGACTGCCTCGCGGGTCCAGGTCCAGCCGGGGTCCTCCACGGCCAGGTGGGTGTGGCCGTGTTCGCGCAGGGCGCGGGCGATCCGGGCAAGGCCGTCGGTGGTCCCCGCGCAGACCGTCAGGTCCTCGGCCGCGATGGCGGCACCACGCGAGCGCGTCAGGTATCCGGCGAGGGTCTCCCGCAGTCGCGGATGCCCGGCGTGTTCCAGGTAGCCGAGATCGGTGAACGGAGACTGCCTGCCCACCTCCCGTACGGCGTCCGCCCAGCGTTTACGCGGAAACGCCCGCAGATCGGGCATACCGGGCGTGAAGTCGAACCGCGCATGCGCGGACGGCGAAGCCAGGCGGGTGGACGGCGGGCCGCCAACTCCACGCCGCCCCTCCGCGGGCGAACCGACCGGCCCGGCCCCCGTCGTGCTCGCCCTGGCCGACGCCTCCGTGGGCGAGCCGACAACATCAGGCCACACGCCCGTGGGCGCGTTTCTGGCTCCGGGGCGTGCCCCCGTAGGCGGGCCGACAACTCCACGCCGCGCCCCCGTGGCCGGGCCTGCCACCCCGGCGCGGACTCGTGTGGCTGAGCCGGCGCGGGCTTCGAGGTAGCCCTCGGCTGCCAGTTGCGCGTACGCCTCGGTGACCACCCAGCGCGAGCAGCCCAGGTCGGCCGCCAGCGTGCGGCTGGGCGGCAGCGCGCTGCCGGCGGCGATCCGGCCGCTGACGATCGCGGACCGCAGCGCCCTGCGCAGGCGGTCATGCAGGGGCCCCGCCGGCTGCGCGTCGAGGTCCAGCAGCGTGTCCCATGCGGCATTGGTCTGGTTCTTCGGCATCTAATTGGCCAGGGTAGCCAATCCGCTTCGACCTACCGTGGAAATCACCCGATATAGAGGAGAACAGGGATGAATCCATGCGAAGACGGTGGCGGCGTTCCCCCTTGGCTGCTCGCGGCCGGCCTGTCGGGACGGCCGGGGACGCCCACGGGGATGCTGGCCGACAGGCCTCGGCGATCGTCGGAGGGGTGGGTGAGAGCCCTGGCGAGAGCGATCACCCGAGGCCGCCACGAGTGACACGGCCACGACCCTGGCCGCGAACGACGCGGCCAGGGTGATCAGCAGTTCAGTAGGGCCGTTGGAGGAAGCGGCCGAGCGACGGGTCGTACAGGCGGCCCGACACCAGGACCGTCCCGTCCAGCGTGGTCGGGTGGAACGCGCCGCCCAGCCAGCCGTAGCGGCTCGGCTCGGAGGCCACGCCGAACTCGTCGTACCCGACCACGGTGGCCAGGCCGCTGTCGAGGTCCAGCTCAGTGCCCACGTCCCCGCCGACGGTGAGCAGTTGGAGGCGTACCGACCCGGTCGCGCCCGTGAGCGCGGCCAGCTCGCCGCCGACGCCGGCCACGTGCCGGACGACCGCGCCGTTATCGGTGACCCAGGAGGGCTGGTCACCGCCCGCGGCGTAGTGGTGGACGGTGACCGCGCCCGCCTCGGTGGTCTCCGACCTGATCCGGCCGGCAGGATCGCGCGTCCAGGTCAGGCTCCGCTGGCCGGAGGTCTGCTTGGCCGGCATCCCGTCGGCGAAGTAGCCGATGGTCCGCCCACCCGGCAGCGAGGTGGTGCGGCCCGCCGGGTCGTAGCCGTAGCCGTCCCCGGTCAGCCTGCCGTCGGAGGTGTAGGCGTACGTCGTGATGCTCGCGGCCGAGTCGTCGGCCACCGGGCAGTCCTCCTCCGACGCCTGCACGGCCAGCCGGACCCGGTTGCCCGCGCCGTCGTAGCCGTAACGGCGCAGCGTGCACAGCGGGAAGGCGATCTCCAGCACCGAGGCGAGCTGCCCCGCCTTGTCGTAGCCGAGCTGCCGGTCGGACATGGTGTCGCTGCGCATGCGCAGCAGTTCCTGGCCGTGGACGTTCCGGCCGATCTGGTCGATCATCACCGGGCCTTCCAGCCCGTCCCGGGTGTAGATCCGGGCGTAGTTCTGGCCGCGTTCGTCGTACGCGGAGACCAGGTGCAACCCGCCCGGCAGGTCGCCCTCGACCTGGCGGCCCTCCTCGTCGTAGCGGGCGGTGAAGGTGCCCGCGACCGAGTCGGTGACCGAGGTGGGCAGGCCGCGCGGCTCGGCCGTGTGGTCGTAGGCGTAGACCCTGGTGGACGAGGCCGAGTCCACGACCTTGGCCGGGCGGTCGAGGTCGTCGTACTCGGTGCGGGTCTGGCCGCCGTCCGCATCGGTGTGGGAGATGACCCGGCCCAGCCGGTCATAGGCCGTCACGATCTTCTCCGTGCCGCGCCACCGCTCGGTGGGCCGGCCGGTGGCCGGGCTGTAGCCGATGCCGATCTCGGCCTCCGCGCCGGTCTGGGTCGTGATGGGCCGCCCGCCCGGGTCGCGCTTGACGGTGGTGACCGTGCCTGCCTCGGTCACCGTGTTCGGCAGGCCGGCGGCGGTGTAGGTGTACGTCCGCCCGCCGTCCTGGCACACCAGGCCCGCCCACTCCGGCCGTCCGCCGCACGGGGCGCTGCCGGTCGCCGTGTAGAGGACGGGCGGGGTGGTGCCGGCGGTGACGGCCTTGCCGCCGGGGTCGCGGACCGTCCTGAGCTGCCGCCCGGTGGCCCAGTCGTAGGTGATGGCGGTGGTCCTGACGTCCGCGTCCGGCTTGGACTCGCGCCCGACGATCACGGCGCCCGTCTTTACGGTGGTCGGCAGGTCGCGGGCCGCCGCGCCGGTCGGCCGGCCCTCGTCGTACGTGCTCACGGTGCGGGTCCTGGCGCCGATGCCGTACCCGGCGGGCAGGTCGTCCACGTCGGACTCCAGGTTCACGATGTGGACCGGGCTCAGCTCCTCGACCTCGCGGCGGCCCGAGGCGTCGTAGATCGAGCGGGTGGACAGCATGTCTGCCCGCTCGTCCGCGCTGTAGCCGGTGATGGCCAGCTCGGCGAGCCGGTAGTCGGTCGTCGGCCGCTGCGACAGCTCCCTGTTGGCGGCGGTGAGCACGCGCGTCGCGTGGCCGAACCGGTCGTAGTCGGTGGCGGACAGGTGCCCGCCCGGGGTCAGCACGTTGACCGCCCGGCCAGATTCGTCCAGGTACGTCACGGTGGGCCGGGCCATCGACCCCGGCGGGTGCACCGCCGTGGCCGTCACGGGAACGCCCGCCTGCCCCCAGGCCGCGACGGCCGTGGCCGTCAGGTCGGCCGGGCCGCCGGCCGCCTTGCCGAGCGGCACCCCGTACACGATGGTGCTCTTGGCCTCGCCCGCGATCTGGTCGGTGGTGCCCGGCTTGAGCGTGGGGCGGGCGACGGTCTTCAGTCGGCCGTCGGCGTCGTAGCCGAAGGTCCACGGCAGCTCTCCCGGCGGGGTGAGCGTCGAGACGCGACCTGCGCTGTCGTAGCCGTAGACGGTCTTCAGCACGGAGGTGATCCTCGGATCCCAGGTCTCGGCGAGGCGTCCGGCGCTGTCGTAGGTGTACTGGGTGATCACGGCGCCCTGGAGGGACACGGTGCTGAGACGGCCGTCGGCGCCGTAGCCGAAGTCGAGCGTGTGGCCGAATCGGGTGAGCGACTTCGGACGGTCCTGGTCGTAGGCGTACTCGGTGGGCAGGTACCGGTCCCCTTGCTTGGCGAAGGTGGTCGTCTCGCTCCGCGAGTCGGTGAGCGTGTACGTGCCGGTGAGCGTCAGGTCCTCGGCGCCGCGCTCCGGCTTCCATCCGTCCTTGGTCCTGGTGAACTGGACCGGCGTGCCGTCGGCCCTGGTCACCTGGACCGAGCTCGGCGAGGTCTCCACGAGTGAGGCGATCCCCTGCGACCAGCCGGGGTTCCTGGAGGTGGCCGTCCGGGTGAGGGTCAGGCCGAACGGGCCGCCCGCGGTGGTCTGGAGGCGGTAGTCGCCGGTCAGCAGGTTCAGCGTGCCGGGGCCGACCTCGCTGGTCGCCGCCTTGGTGGCGCGGCGGTCGATGACGATCTCCGCGAACGACGACTCCACCGGCGTGCCCCCCGTGCCGGTGACGAGCGCGCGCACCTGCGCCGCGGCGTCGCCCAGCTGGGTTCCGGCGTCCCAGACCAGGCCGGACACCTTGTTGGGCGCGGCCACGGGCCAGGCCGTCAGGGGCTTGCCGTCGGCGGTGACCACGTTCGCCACGGGGAGGTCGGCCCACTCGTCGGTCTCGGCCCGCCGATACTGGAACCTCGCCTGGGTGAAGCCGATGCCGGTCACCGCGAGCGGGACCCTGCCCGTGCTCCGCAGGCCGTCCTCCGGGGCGTCGAGCGTGGCCACGGCCGCGCCCGAGCCGACGTTGAAGGCGTACACGGTGGTCGGCGAGGCGTTCCCGGCCTTGTCCAGGGTGTACACGCTGACGGTGTGGGCGCCCACGGTGGGCGGGGTCAGCTTGGCGGAGACCGCCGCGCCGGTGGTGAGCACCTTCGTGACCGCCGCGTCGTCGAGCCGGTAGGCGATCCAGCCGGTGTCGGTGTTCGCGGGCGTGAAGGTGAAGGTGCCCGGTTTGCCGGCGTCGCCGTGCAGGCCGCCGTCGGCCGGGTAGTCGGCCGAGGTGACCGAGGGCGCGGGCGGTTTGACGGTGTCCACGGAGAACGTCGCCGTCTGGTACGCCTTCGAGCTGAGCGACCCGTCGTTGGCCCACGACCGGATCGTGTAGGTCTTGCCGTTGGCGAGCTTTCCGGCGGGTACGTTCGCGCCGGAGAAGCCGTTGCTGGCCACGTACGCGCCATAGAGGTTGTCGATGACCAGCGTCGAGCCCGCGTACACGTCGAACAGGCCGCGTACGTTGCCGCCGTCGGGATCGCGCACGTGGTTGCGTAGTTGCGGGGTGAGCGTGTTGGTCCAGCTCGTGCCGTTGTAGTCGACGTACGGGGAGAGCCAGGTGGAGACCGGGGTGCTCGGGTAGGAGTTGTACGTCACCGAGATGTACGGCAGGTGCGCCGAGGCGTTGCCCGAGTTGAAGCGCTTCCAGGCGTACTCGTCGGTCTCGCTGGCGGCCCGCAGGCCCATGCCGGACTCCTTCCACCCCTCGTTGGCCCAGTACTGGACCAGCGAGGTGACGTTGGCGCTCACCCAGCCGTCGGCGCAGCCGCTGCCCCAGCCCTTGGTCTCGCTGGAGGCGGCGTACTTGTCGGCCAGCGCCGGGCCGGGCCAGCGCGAGGACGTCGAGGCCCGGTTGGCCGACCACACCTCCCATGACCTGGTGTTGCACGACCACGAGTGGAAGTTCCAGAGCTTCAGCGACGCCGCGGTGATCTTCTTTCCCGCGATGCCGGGGGTCTTCCAGGTGATGAACGACCGGGCGACCTGACCACTGCCGTTGTTGCCGATCTTGAGCTCGGTCGCGCCCGACTGGTCGGTGCCGTAGCCCTCCTGCACGAACGTGTCGAAGACCTGACCGAGGTTGAGCGACGGATCGACCGTTACGGGGTATTTCGTGGCCGGGTCGCCGAGGAAGGCGGGGTCGGGGGTGAGGACGAGGTCCTGACCGGACACCTTCATGGCGACGGGCGCGCGGCGCAGGTGGTCGCCCGAGCCCGGATCCACCGTGGCGTCCCACATGACGGGGGCCGGGATGGTGGCGGTCGTCCTGCCCTGGTCGTCGATCAGCTCGACGCCGCCGTCAGGAGCCTGGCGGGGCCGCACACCCGGCGCGCTGAGCCGCAGGGTGTACGAGAGCGGGGTGGCGGGGCGGGCCTTGAGCAGCAGGAACTGCTCGGCGCCCGTCCTGGTGGCGGTGACGACCAGGTCGGCGCCCGGCATGACGTCCGGGTACGTGGCTGTCTCGCCGGACAGGCGTGGCGTGGGCAGCGCGCCCTTCCACTGCAAGGTCACCTTGGTGGCGCCCTCGCCGATCGTGATCAGATCGGCCGCCCCGGTCGCCCCGGTCGCCCCGGTCGCCTGCCGGGCCACGCCGGGCCGTCCGCCGCCGAGCCTGAGCGCCCGGCCGTGGCCCCGGGGCACGATCTCGCCCGACGGCGCCTGGGTGAGCGAGATGTCCACCGGCGCCCACTGGCCGTCGTGGCGGAACCTGACCGGACCGGCGAACGAGTCGACCGTCAGTGTGCCGTCCGGGTTGGCGTAGGTGGTGGTGGTCTCGGTACGGGCGTCCGCGACCTCCACCCGCCGGCCGCTGAGACGGGCCGACAGCCGAGCGGAGGCCTCATCGGGCGCACTCGGCTCGGCCGCGAGCCGGGCGGGCGCGCTCGGGTCGTCCCCCGGCTTCGACGCGGCAGCCGGAGACGGCGACGCGGCGGCGGGCGATTCGGCGGCGGCGGGCGATGGGAGCGCGGCCAGCGGGAGAAGCAGCAGAGCGAGACCACCGGCGAGGGCCCGTGGCGTGATGGCAGGCATGGGTGCTCCGGGAAGTGTGCGCGGGAGGCGACGTGAAAGCGCGTAGGGCGACGTAAAGGGTGCGCGTGGGCGAGGCGGAAGCTGTGCGCGTAGGGAGACGCCCCCGCCGGACCGGCGGGGGCGTCGAGGTGGTGCGGAGTTACTTGCTCTGACAGCTCTTCTTGCGGACCTCGTACCAGACGATGCCCGGCGCCTGGAACCGGACCGCGAAGCACTGGTTCTTGTTGGCCGCTTCCCGGACCTTGTAGACGGCCGAGGCGCCACCCGCCGTGTAGGCGATCTTGCAGATCAGCTTGGCCTTGCCCTTGAGCTTGTCGCAGGCGTACTTCATCGCCTCGATGGCGCCGGCGACGCCGGCCACGAACCAGGCGTTGTAGATCTTCTTGGTGAGCTTCTTCGAGAAGATGAGCCGGCACATGGCCTTCCACCACTCGCACTGCAGCTTGAGCGCGGGGTCGGCGACCACGGGGTAAGCGGCACCCGCGTGGTTGACCGTCTGGATGAGCGTCATGCCCTCCACCCGGTACGAGGTCGGCACCGCGTTGCCGTTGGCGTCCTTGGCCCAGGGCAGGTCGATCTCGCCGAGATAGATGTCGTTGTTGTAGATCAGGACCGTGCCGTCGTCGTCCTCGACCTCCAGCATGCTGCCCTCGGGGGCGGAGATCGGGAATCGGTACTCGGTCGGCGCCGAGGAGTCCTTGATGATGGTCAGGGCCCGGGCGATCTGGCCGGTGCGCTGGTGGGCGTAGGCGACGCTGGGCTGCTTGGCGGCGTAGGTGACCAGGCCGGGGAGCGGCTGGTTGCCGTTGCCTGCGGCGTCCGGCATGCCGATGCCGATGTCGCTCTCGCTGACGGTCGCGACCAGGGTGCGGTCGGGGTCCGTCGCGATGGCGAAGGGCCGCTGGACATCGCCTTCGGGGATCTCGGTGGGAGGCGTGGTCTTGGCCTCTTCGACGATCTCGGGGACGACCTGGGTAAGTGCCGCCAGAGCGGGATCCGCGTCCGCGATGACCGGGGTTCCGGCGGCGTTCACGGTGCTCAGAGCCAATAGCGCCGCCATGGCGGCGACGATGGCCCGGGTGGGGATGCGCACGAATGTCCTTCCACTATCGGTGGGGGCAACGCACAAACGCCGCAAACGTAAAGATCATTATTGGCCGGTTAGGTGATCTTGGATGGACGAGCGGTAAACGTTTGCTGTCTACCGGCCTTCCGTCACGGAACGCGATCGAACGCCCCCGGGCGGATACGACAGGGCCGGGCACCAGCGACAGTGCCCGGCCGCGTTGAATCCACCCCGATCAGCGCATGGCGGCCAGGCCCTTCACCACGGCGCTGGTCAGCGTGCCGATCTCGGCGATGCCGATGGTCACGGTGTCACCGTCGTGCAGCGTGAACGGCAGGTCGGGGACCAGGCTGGTGCCGGTGGACAGCACCGCGCCGTCGGGGAAGGCGTCCGCCCGGAACAGATACCCGGCCAGGTCGTCCAGGCGCCGGTGCAGCTCCGAAGTGGACGCCTTGCCGTCCCAGACCATCTCCCCCGCCCTGGCGATGGTCAGCGTGATGTCCAGCGCGTACGGGTCGGCCACCTCCCAGACGGGCCTGATCGCCGGGCCGACCGCGCACGCGCCCAGATAGATCTTGGCCTGCGGCAGGTACAGCGGGTTGACCCCCTCGATGGTGCGCGAGCTGACGTCGTCGACCACCGTGTAGCCCGCGATCTCGCCCGCGGAGTTCAGCACCAGGCCCAGCTCCGGCTCCGGCACGTCGATCTCCGAGTCGGCGCGTACGGCGATCCGGCCGCCGTCCCCCGACACCTTCCAGGCCACGGACTTGAAGAACAGCTCGGGCCGCTCGGCGTCGTAGACGAGCTCGTACACGTCGGCCGCCCGCTCGCTCTCGGTCACCCGCGCCTCGCGTGAACGCCGATAGGTGACGCCCGCGGCCCACACCTCCATCAGCCCGTCCACGGGTGCGAGCCGGCGGACGGACGCGGACGGATGCCGCGGGCCGGACGCGGCGGCGCACCGCTCGCGCAGCTCCGCGACGGGCAGGCGGAGCAGCTCGCCGACGGTGGTGACGCCCTCCAGCTGCGTCACCTGGTCGCCGTCGTCGATGCCGACGGCGTCCGCGCTGGTCAGCGGGCTGACAAAACGTACGATGTGCATGACACTCCCAGCTTCATCTGATGAAGTCCGAACTTCATCAGATGAATGTCTATGAAAAAGCCGACCGTCCCGATACTGTGCCAAACATCCGAATACGGAGGAAACCGTGGCAACCGATCCTTACCCGGACACGGCCCGGCATGCCCACGTCGTGCACGCCCTGGGTGCCCGGATCGTCGACGGCTCGCTGGTCCCCGGCACGCCCATCCCGATCGAGGAGCAGTTGGTCAACGAGCTCGGCGTGGGCCGTTCGGCCGTACGGGAAGGCGTGAAGGTGCTGGCCGGCAAGGGCCTGCTGGAGACCAGGAGGAGCGCGGGCACCCGCGTCCGTCCGCGCGAGTCCTGGAACCTGCTCGACGCCGACGTGCTGAGCTGGCGGTTCGTGCCCGACGCGGCACCCGGGGACATCCGGGTGCTGGCCGACCTGCGGGTCGCGCTGGAGCCCGGGGCGGCCCGGGTGGCGGCCGAGCGGGCGGACGCGGCGGCCATCCAGCGCATCGACGAGGCCCTGGCCGCGCTGCACGCCACGGCCGACGACCCCGACCCCTTCATCGGCGCCGACCTGGCCTTTCACCGGGCGGTGTTCGGCGCCGCCGACAACGACCTGCTGCTCTACATCTACGACATGATCAGCATCGCCCTGCGCTCGGTACGGCAGGTGCACACCCGATCGGTCGCCCACAACAAGGAAACGCTGCCCAATCACGAGCGCGTGGCCGTGGCCATCAGGCGCCGCCATCACCGCAAGGCCGAGGAGGCCATGCGCGAGGTGGTCGAGGTCGCCCGGGCCGACGCGCTCCACTGCTGAGGGGATCCATGGACGTCCTTCTCGACGTGGACGGCCCGGTGGCCGTCATCACCCTGAACAGACCCGCCAAGCTCAACGCCATCACCCCCGAGATGGCCGGCGCGCTGCGTGCCTGCCTCGACCGCGTGGACGCCGACCCCGGCATCCGGGTGGCCGTGCTCACCGGCGCAGGAGAGCGCTCGTTCTGCGTGGGCAGCGACATTCGCGAGCTCGACGCGTACGCCACGCCGTGGGAGTTCCGCAACCGCGGCGACTACGGCGACGCGGTCCGCGCGCTGCGCAAGCCGATCATCGCCGCCGTCAACGGCTACGCCTACGGCGGCGGGCTGGAGCTGGCCATGGCCTGCGACATCCGGCTGGCCGCGAGCACCGCCACGTTCGCCGCTCCCGAGATCAAGCTCGGCTGGATCGGCGGCAGCGGCCAGTCGGCCCTGCTCGCCCACGCCGTCGGCCCCGGCAACGCGGCCGTCATGCTGCTCACCGGCGACCCGATCGACGCCGCGCGGGCCAAGGACTGGGGGCTGGTCACCGAGGTGCTGCCCCCGGAGGAGCTGCTGCCGGCCGTACGGGAACTGGCCGGGAAGATCGCCGCCCGGCCACCGATCGCCGCCCAGACGGCCAAGGCCAACCTCAGGGCGGCGTACGCGATGCCCCTCGACCAGGCCATCCAGTACGAACGCGACCTGCAGACCGTCTGCTTCGCCACCGCCGACGCGGCCGAGGGCCGGGCCGCGTTCGCCGCGCGCCGCGAGCCCGTCTTCGAGGGGCGCTGATGGGCGTCCTCGACGGTTACCGCGTGGTCGACCTGTCCATCGCCATGGCCGGGCCACTGGCCGCCATGCGCCTGGGCGACCTGGGCGCGGACGTGATCAAGGTGGAGCCGGTGACCGGCGAGTGGCAGCGCCACGCTCCCGCCGGAGACGCCACGGGCAATCGCGTCAACGCCTCGTTCCTGTCCCTCAACCGCAACAAGCGCAGCCTGGCCGTGAACCTCAAGTCGGACGAGGGCCGCGACATCGTCCACCGGCTGGCCGCGACGGCGGACGTGTTCCTGCAGAACTACCGGCCCGGCGTGGCTGAGCGGCTCGGCATGGACCACGACACCATCAGCGGGCTCAATCCGCGCGTCGTCTACGTCTCCATGTCCGGGTACGGCGAGACCGGCCCGTACGTGTCACGGCCGGGACAGGACCTGCTGCTCCAGGCCATGAGCGGCGCCATGCTCAGCACCGGCCGCGACGGCGATCCCCCGGCGCCCGCCGGCACCTACGCGATCGACGCGATCACCGCCTACAGCGCCTTCGAGGGCACGCTGGCCGCGCTGCTGCACCGCGAGCGCACCGGCGAGGCCCAGCGGGTGAGCGTCAACATGCTCGACGCGGCCATCGCCGTACAGATGCAGGAGCTGTCGGTCTTCACCGTCGGCGGGGTCCCGCAGCAGCGCGGGCGCGAGCCGCACGGCCACACCTACATCCGCGCGCCGTACGGGGTGTTCGCCACCAAGGACGGCTACCTCGCGCTCGGCATGCCCCGGCTCGACGGGCTGGCCGTCGCCCTCGACCTCCCCGAACTGGCCGGCATGGACGGCCACACCCAGCGCGACGAGATCACCTCGACGGTCGCCCGGCGACTGCCCGAACGCACCACCGCCGAGTGGCTGGAGATCTGCGCCCGCCACGACCTGTGGGCCGGCCCGGTGTACGGCTACGCGGAGCTGGTGGCCGACCCGCAGGTGCGGCACAACGGCTCGTTCGTCACCTACGACCACCGCACCGAGGGCACGGTCACCACGCCCGGCTTCCCGTACGCCTTCAGCGCCACCCCGCCCCAGGTACGCAGGGGCGCGCCGCTGGTGGGCGAGCACACCGCAGAGATACTCGGCGAGCTCGGCTACCCGGCGGAACGTACGGCCGAGCTGGTGGAGAAGGGTGTGCTGGCGTGCGAGGACTGACCTGGGACCACCCCCGCGGCCACGCCCCGCTCGACGAGCTCACCCGCCTCGACCTGGCCGGGCCGAACCCGTACGGGGACGTGCCCGAGCCGATCCACTGGGACCGCCAGCCGCTCGAAGGGTTCGAGTCCGAGCCGATCGCCGCGCTCTGCGAGTCGTACGACGTGCTGGTGATCGACCATCCCGGGCTGGGCGCGGCGCTGGACTCGCTGGTGCCGATGGACGAGCTGTTCTCGGCGGCCGAGCTGGCGCGCTTCCGTTCGGGGACGGTCGGCCGCTCGTATGACAGCTACCACCTGGACGGGCGCCAGTGGGCGCTGCCGCTCGACGCGGCCGCCCAGGTGGCCGCCGCCTGGCCGGGGGTGCATGTCCCGGAGACGTGGCCCGAGACGGTGGAGTTCGCGCGGGGCGGCGGGCGGTTGGCGCTGTGCCTGGGCGGGCCGCACGCGTTCCTCATGTTCTGCGCGCTGTGCTCGGGCGACTTCCTCGACCGCGAAGAGGGACTGCGGGCGCTGGAGCTGATGGCCGAGCTGCTCGCGCTCGCGGACCCCGACGTCTCGCTACGCAACCCGATCAGCGTCCTCGACGCCATGGCGGCGGGCGGCCCCGACCTCTGCCCTCTGGTGTACGGCTACGCCACCTACCCACTGGCCTTCGCCGACGCCCCCACCTGGCCCGGCCGGGCACCGGGCAGCGTCCTCGGCGGCACCGGCCTGGCGGTCTCCAAGAAACGGATCGGCGCCGGTGGGATCCGCGACGCGGTGCGCGCCCACCTGCGGCGGCTGCTGTCGGAGCCGGTGCAGACCGGACTGTTCCCCGCCACCGGGGGCCAGCCCGCCGCCCGTTCCGTCTGGGACGAGGCGGGTTTCTACCGCGACACCCGCGACACCGTGGAGGCGGCCTGGATCCGGCCACGCTTCCCCGGCTACATCGCCAAGCAGGAGCGGACCTCCGCTCTGATCCGCGACGGCCTGACCGCCGCCAGGCCGGCCCGCGCCGTCCTCGACGACCTGCACAAGGAGTGGACATGACCACGGCGCTGGTAACCGGCGCGGCCGGAGCGCTCGGCCGGGCCATCGTCCGCCGCCTGGCCGCCGACGGCCACCAGGTGGCGGCGCTCGACCTCGACGCCGGCTCGCTCGACGGCACCCTCAACCTGGCGGCCGACCTGCGCGACCCGGCCGCCATCGAGGACGCCTTCGCCCGTACGGCCGACCGGCTCGGACCGGTCGGCGTCCTGGTCAACAACGCGGCCATCTATCCCAGCAGGCCCTTCCTGGAGGTGCCGCTGGCCGAGTACGACGACGTGCACGCGGTCAACCAGCGCGCCTACTGGCTGGCGGCCCAGCACGCGGCCAGGCAGATGACCTCGCTGGGCGCGGGCGCGATCATCAACATCGCGTCGATCACCATGCACGGCGGCTGGCCCGACCTGGCCGCCTACGTCGCCACCAAGGGCGCCGCCACCGCCCTGACCAGGGCCCTGGCCCGCGAGCTCGGCCCGCGCGAGATCCGCGTCAACTGCGTCTCGCCCGGCGCCTTCCCCACGGCCGCCGAGGAGATCCACCCCGATCCCGAGGCGTACAACCGGTTCGTCCTGGAACGGCAGGCGCTCCAGCGGCGCGGCCGGCCGGAGGAGCTGGCCGCCGTGGTGTCCTTTCTCGCCGGACCCGACGCGTCGTTCGTCACCGGCCAGACCATCGAAGTCAACGGAGGGTGGGTGATGGCATGACGCCGACCCGCAGGCAACTGGCGGAACTCACCGGCGACCCGGCCGCGGCCGGCGGGGTCCGCCTGGTGACGCTCGCCGACGGCGCCGAACGCGGCATCCGGACGCTGGAGTTCCGCACCGGTTCGGGACTGGCCTTCGACGTGCTGGTCGACCGGTGCATGGACATCGGCGCGGCCGAGCACGCCGGGCGGTCCTTCGGCTGGCGCTCCCCCACCGGCTTCCGCCATCCGGGGCTGCACGAGAACGCCGACGAGGACGGCCTGTCCTGGCTGCGCTCCTTCTCCGGGCTCATGGTCACGGCCGGGCTCGACCACACCCTGTTCGGCGGCGAGGTGCCCGCCGACACCTATCGCTACCCGCCCCGCACGTCCGTACGGCATGGCCTGCACGGCCGGGCCGGCAACCTGCCCGCCCGGCTGACCGGCTACGGCGAGCGCTGGGACGGCGACCGCTGCGTCCTGTGGGCCGAGGGAGAGGTACGGCAGGCGGCGATCTTCGCCGAGAACCTGCGCCTGACCCGGCGCATCGAGGCCGACCTGGGCGGCGACGAGATCCGGCTGACCGACGTCGTGACCAACGCGGGGTTCGAGCCGACGCCGCACATGTTCCTGTACCACATCAACCTCGGCTGGCCCCTGCTCGACGAGGGCGCCCGGTTCGAGGCGGACATCCGCGAGACCCTCTGGCAGACCGACAGCGTCGCCGAGCAGGGGGCCGACCACCTGACTCTCCCGGGTCCGGTGCCGGGGTTCGTGGAGCAGGTGTACGAACACGCGCTGAACCCCGACGCCCAAGGCCTGCACCGGGTCGCGGTGGTCAACGACCGGCTGGGCATGAAGGTCAGTGTGGAGTGGCGGGACGCGCAGTTCCCGTGCTTCTTCGAGTGGCTGAACCTGCGTTCCGGCAACTACGCGGTCGGTCTGGAGCCGTCCACCCACCACGTGGGCGGCGACGCGGCGGCCCGGGAGGACGGCAGCATGATCTGGCTCGGCCCCCAGGAGTCGCGCACCTACCAGACCACTTTCAGGGTCGAGACGCTGTGATTTCCCAATAGATTGGCACGTACTCGGATTGTTGAATATAGGGAAATAAAGCCGGATTTGTCGGTGGCGCAAGAGGGCCAAAGGGCCATTGCCTGGTCGCGGAACGGCCTTTAGCATCGAAGACGTCGCGACCGAACCCCAAGCGTGAGGCGACCGATAATTCGATGACGACGCCGCTCACATTCCGCGCCACCAGGACTGAGGAATTATCCTCGTCGATCTGATTTCTCCGGAAGCGATTTCCCACCCGTACGAGCTGACGGGTTTGATTCCACGATCAGAGAGTGCGAGGAAACATGTCCACCGAGCAAGGGGAAAAGCCGCTGAGCCTGGGCACCCGGGCCGCGCGCAACCTGGCCACCACCACCAAGACCCGCCCGCAGATGCAGGCCATCACCTCCCGCTGGCTGCTGCGCATGCTTCCGTGGGTGGACGTGGCCGGGGGCACCTACCGGGTCAACCGCCGGCTCACCCACGCGGTGGGACGCGGCCGGGTCAGCGTGGTGCAGGACGGGGCCGACGATGTGTGGATCATCCCGGAGACGCTCGCGGAGCTGCCCGCCCTGCACGGGTTCGGCGACCTGGACGTGCTGGGCGCGCTCGCCTCGACGTTCACCGCGCGGCACTTCCAGGCCGGGGAGGTCATCGTCGAGGCCGGGGCGCCGGTCACCGAGACCTTCGTCATCGCCCACGGCCGGCTCAACCGGCTGTCCACCGGCCAGTACGGCGGCACGGTGACCCTCGGGGTCATCGCGGACGGCGACCAGTTCGGCGACGAGGCCTTCGAACAGGACGCTCCCCGGTGGCCCTACTCGATCAGGGCCACCACCGCCGGGACGGTCATGGTGTCGCCGCGCCAGGAGTTCCAGAGGCTGATCGACGGTTCGCCCGCCCTGCGGGCCCATATCCAGAGTTACCTGGAGGGCACCCGCAAACCGGTCAACAAACGCGGCGAGGCGGCGGTCAAGGTGGCCGCCGGGCACGTCGGCGAGCCGCACCTCGACGGCACCTTCGTGGACTACGAGCTCAATCCGCGCGAGTACGAACTGAGCGTCTCGCAGACCATCCTGCGGGTCCACACCCGTGTGGCCGACCTCTACAACGACCCGATGAACCAGTTCGAGGAGCAGCTCCGCCTGACGATCCACGAGATCCGCGAACGCCAGGAATGGGAGATGCTCAACAACCGCGAGTTCGGGCTGCTGCACAACGCGGATTACGGACAGCGGATCAACACCTGGTCAGGCCCGCCGACCCCGGACGACCTGGACGACCTGATCAGCATGCGCCGCAAGACCCGCCTGCTGCTCGCGCATCCCAAGGCGATCGCGGCCTTCTTCCGCGAATGCAACAAGCGCGGACTGGCCGTGGGCAGCGCCAACGTCAACGGCCATGAGATCCCGGCCTGGCGCGGCATCCCGATCTTCCCCTGCGGCAAGATCCCGATCACCGACGGGCACACCACCTCGATCGTGGCCATGCGCACGGGCGAGGAGGACCAGGGGGTGGTCGGCCTCCACCAGGTCGGCATCCCCGAGGAGTACGAGCCCGGCCTCAACGTCCGGTTCATGGAGACCAACAGCCAGGCGGTCATGTCCTACCTGGTCAGCGCCTACTACTCGACGGCGATCCTGGTTCCCGACGCGATCGGGATCCTGGAGAACGCCAACATCGCCGCCCCTCGATCCTGACCGATTCACCATCGTTGGAAGAGGGCGTCATGTCCGCAGACGACACCACAGAACCTCCCGCCGCCATCACCCTGCCCGGCCCCACCGGCCTGGGCACCTCGGCGCTGCGCGTCCTGCTCCCGGACCGGCGGCCCGCGCCCAGGCCCTGTGAGCACGACGGCCACGAACCTCCGCTGCCGCAGCTGACCCTTCCGGGCGCCGTACGCAAGCACAGCCTCGCGCCCCTCACCTACCAGGAGCGGGAGTGGGGCGACGGATCGTATCCGCCGCTGTACTGCCCCGAGACCGTACGGATCGACGAGGACCTGGCCGACGAGGTCAACCGGCGGCTGGTGGCGTGGGCGGAGCGGGTCGGGATCCACGAGGGCCGGATGAAGGAGTTCGGCGACACGGGCTACGGCCGGCTGGCCATGCTCACCCACCCCGACACGGACGACGCCGACATGCTGCTGGTCGCGGCGCAGATGAACGCCGCCTGGTGGGCGGCCGACGACTACTACGCCGACGAGACCGAGCTGGGCGCGACACCGACCGAGCTGCCGCCGCGGCTGGCACTGGTGACCTCCGCCATGGACCCGCCCCCGCCCGCGGGCGGCTACACCTCCCAGCTCGAGGACGCGATCCAGGCCGACCCCGTCCTGGTCTCGCTGAGGTCGAGCATCAGCCACGTCTCCCGGCACGCCACCCCGTCACAGGTCGGCCGCGTCTGCAACATCACCTCCCAGATGTACGTGAGCTGGGCCGCCTACGCGGCCTGGCGCTATCTGGAGACGCCGCCGCCGGTCTGGCGTTACCTCGCGGCACGTCAGCACGACAGCTTCTACACCTCCATGACGCTGATCGACATCGTGGGCGGTTACCAGCTGCCCGCCGACCTCTTCTTCGAGCGGCGCTTCCACACCGCGCTCATGCAGGCGGGCACCGCCAGCGTCCTGGTCAACGACCTGTACTCCGTCGAGAAGGAGGCCGCCGACGAGCTCCCGGACTCCAACGTGATCCTGCTCATCGCGGCCGAGGAGAAGTGTTCGACCCGCGAGGCGACCGAACGCGCGGTCGCCCTCCACAACGATCTCGTCAGGGGCTTCGAATCCAGCCGGCGCGAGCTCACCGCCGTCCCGTCAGCCGAACTCCACCGGTTCCTGCGCGGAGCGCAGGGGTGGATGGCCGGATGCCTCGAATGGCACGGCTCCACCAGCCGCTACCAGTCTTGACCCCGCTCCCCGCCGTTTCGCGAAGAAGGGAAATCCCCCAGGTGACCGCTACGCAGGATCCCACTGTCCTCAGCAGCCTCTACCAGCGATCCGTCGCCGACTACTGGAACACCGAGAAGAACCCGGTCAACCTCCGTCTGGGCGAGGTGGACGGCATCTACCACCATCACTACGGCATCGGCGACGTCGACTGGGCCGTGCTGGACGGCTCCGCGCAGACCCGGGACGAACGCGTGATCAGGGAGCTCCACCGGCTCGAATCAGCGCAGACCGACCTTCTCATGAGCTGGCTCGGCCCGCTCGAACCCCACCACCGGGTCATGGACGCGGGCTCGGGCAGAGGCGGCTCCAGCATCGTCGCCAATCTGCGTTTCGGCTGTCACGTGGACGGCGTGTCCATCTCCGAGTCCCAGGTCGCCTTCGCCAACGAGCAGGCCAGGCAGCGCGGCGTGGACGACAAGGTCCGCTTCCACTTCCGCAACATGCTCGACACCCGCTTCGAGTCTGGAACGTTCCAGGCGATCTGGAACAACGAGAGCACGATGTACGTCGAGCTCTCGCTGCTGTTCGCCGAGCACGCCCGGCTGCTGAACCGCGGTGGCCGATACGTCTGCATCACCGGCTGTTACAACGACGCCTACGGCCTGCCGTCCCGGGCCATCAGCCAGATCAACGCGCACTACATCTGCGATATCCACCCGCGCAGCACCTACTTCAAGGAAATGGCGGCCAACCGCCTGGTCCCCATCAGCGTCGTGGACCTCACGCCCGCGACGATCCCCTACTGGGAACTACGCGCCAAGAGCAGCCTTGCCACCGGAATCGAGCAGCCCTTCCTCGACGCCTACAAGAACGGCAGCTTCCAGTACCTCCTCATCGCCGCCGACCGCGCCTGACAGACGTGCCCCCGGCCGCCGCCACGCGATCGTCGCAGGCGGCACCCCTCCTGGGGGCGCGCCCGTCCAACGGTGCTGGTTCGCAGGTAAAGTGGTGTGATCGTGGTAACCCGTAATGACGTGGCGCGCCTGGCCGGGACCTCACCCGCCGTGGTCAGTTATGTGATGAACAACGGTCCCAAGCCGGTGTCCGCGGCGACCAAGAGCCGGGTGCTGGCCGCCGTCGAGGAGCTGGGCTACCGTCCCAACGCCGTGGCCAGGTCGTTGCGTGCGCGGCGGACGTGGACGATCGGCGTCATCGCCTCCGACAGCGCGGGCGGCAAGAGCCCGTTCTTCGGCGAGTTCACCCGGTCGTGCGAGGACGTGGCCTGGGAGCGCGGCTACTCCGTCCTGCTCGGCAACTCGGCCGAGCAGCCCGTACGCGCCGAGGGCTACGTGCGCTCCTTCCTGGAGCGGCAGGTCGACGGGCTGGTGCTGATGCGCGTACGCCCGTCGGCCCAGCAGGTCAAGGAGCTGGAGGGGCGCACCCCGGTCGTGACGATCGACCACGAGGCACCACCGTTCTTCTCCAGGCTGGCCGTCGACGACGAGGAAGGCGGTTATCTCGCCGCCAAGCACCTGGCCGGGCACGGGCACACCCGGCTCGCGTTCATCGGCGGGCCGCTGGACATCATGGCGGTAGAGCTGCGGCTGGCTGGCTGGCGCAAAGGGCTGGCCGAGAAGGGGCTCGACAGTTCACTGGTCGCGCATGCCGCGATCAGCCTGGAGGGCGGCTATTCGGCCGCCGCCGAGCTGCTGGCCGAACAGCGCCCGACGGCGCTGTTCGCCACCACCGACCACCAGGCGATCGGCGCCATGCGCGCCGCCGCCGACCTGGGCCTGCGGGTGCCCGCCGACCTGGCGATCGTCGGGTTCGACGGGGCGCGCGAGTCCGCGTTCACCGTGCCGGGCCTGACGACGATCAGGCAGCCGATCGACGAGATGGCCCGCTTCGCCGCCGAGAAGCTGATCGCCGCCATCGAGCAGGGCGAGACCGAGCCGGTCACCCGGATCTTCCCCGCCGAGCTCGTCCGCCGTGGCTCATGCGGCTGCCAGGACCCGCGCACTCCCTAACGGGGTGCCGCGACGGTCCTGGCGACGATCTGCGCGGCCACCTCGTCCGCACGCGCCGCCACGGTGATCCTGGTACGGCCCGCGCCCTCGGTGAACACGCTGCCGCCCGTGGCGTCGATCGCCACATGGCCCTCCGCGGTGAACCCGAACAGCTCGGGCGTCAGCAGCGTCAGCACCGTGATCGGGTCGTGCGGGCTGTTCCACTCCTCGTTCCAGAACCGCCACCACTGCTCGATCTCCGCCTTCAGCGCCTTCCCGAACTCACCCGCCTCGGCGATCCTGGCCACGTCGCCGGCCTCCAGCCGCACAGTCGTGGTGATCTCCAGTCCGGTCACGGTGATCGGGGCGCCGGAGTCGAAAACGATCTTCGCGGCCTCGGGGTCGCACTTGAAGTTGTGCTCGGGCTCCAGGGAGTCGAAGCGGCCGCCCATGATCCACAGGTGCCGGACGTTCGCCGCGAACGACGGGTCGGCCTGGATGGCGTTCGCGATGTTGGTCAGCGGGCCGATCGCGACGACGTCGATCTCGCCCGGCGCCCGCCGCACCTGATCGGTGAGGTAGGTAGTGGCGTCCGGCTCGTGGGAGATCCGCTCGGTGTCGAGGTCGGTGAAGAGCTTGCCTTCGTGACCCGCCCACCAGACCTCGCGGTCGGTGAGCGTCTTCTCCGCGCCGGGCACCACGGTCACGGTACGGCCCGCGAGCCGTACCAGCCGCTTGGCCAGCCGCGCCCGCAGGGCCGTGTCACCGTAGACGGTGACGCAGCCCAGCAGGTCCACCTCCGGCGACCCGAGCAGGACGGCCAGCGCGAGCGCGTCGTCCACGTCGGAGCCGAGGTCGGTGTCGAGAATGATCTGACGGTCAGCCATGGTGGCCTTTCTCCAGGAGAGCTATTTGAGCCCGGTCGTCGCGATGGACTGGGTGAACTGGCGCTGGAAGCGCAGGATGATGGCCAGCGGGATCACGGTCAGCACGACCGAGCCGGCGAACAGCTGCCCGTAGTCGATGGTGAACTGCCCGCGCATGTTGGCCAGGGCGATCGGGCCGAGTTGATGGGCGGTGTCGGTGCCGATGAGCAGCGGCCAGACGTAGGCCTGCCACTGGAAGATGAACAGCGTCAGGCCCGCGCTGACGAGGGCGGGACGCGACAACGGCAGGTAGAGCCTGGCGAACACCCCGAACCAGCCCAGCCCGTCGATCCGCGCCGCCTCCACCAGCTCGGCCGGGATGGCCAGGAAGAACTGGCGCAGCAGGAAGATGGCCAGGCCGTGGCCGAGACCGGGCAGGATGAGGCCGGCGTAGGTGTTCTGCAGGTTCCAGTCGCGGAACAGCGTGGCCAGCGGGATCGCGATCGCGTCGAACGGGATGAGGAAGCTCAGCACGACCAGCCCGAAGAGCACGGCCTGGCCCCTGAACCTGATGGCCGACAGCCCGAACGCCGCCGCCGCGGAGATGGCCAGGCCGATCAGGACCGTGGCCAGCGCGACGAGCAGCGAGTTGGCGATGGCCCGGCCGAAGCCGCCGGTGAGCAGCGCCAGGTAGTTGGCGAGTGTCGGGTCAGTGGGAATCAGCGAGTTGCCGAGGTTGCCCGTGCCGCGCAGCGAGCTGCTGAGCGCCCACAGCAGGGGCAGCGCGAAAGCGAGGCCGACGAGCGCGGCGAGTGTCCTTCTGAGCATGCTCAGTCCTTGGCGCGCAGCAGGCGGAACTGGACGATGACCACCGCGAGCACGACCAGCACCAGCAGCATGACCTCGGCCTGGGCCAGGTTGAGGTCGCCGACGCTGTAGGCGCGGGTGAAGATGTCGAACATGGTGACGTTCGTGGACCCCTGCGGGCCGCCGTTGGTCAGCATCTGGACCGGGGCGAAGACCAGGAAGTTGGACACCGTGTCGGCCACCAGCACGAACGCCAGCGGCCTGCGCAGCAGCGGCAGCGTCACGTGCCAGAACCTGGCCCAGGAGGAGGCGCCGTCGATGCCCGCCGCCTCATAGAGCTCGCGCGGGATGTCCTGCATGCCGGCGATCAGGAACATCATCCAGTAGCCGACCCCGATCCACGACAGCAGCACGATCAGGCACCACAGCGCCTGCTGCGGCGAGGTCAGGAACGGCTGCTGCGGAATGCCGAGCACGTGCAGCACGGCGTTGAGCATCCCGTCGGGCCGGTAGGCCACGCTCCAGATGGCGGCCGACACCGCGGGCGGCACCGCGATCGGCAGGATCACCAGGGAGCGCAGGAAGCGCACCCCGGCGAACTTCTGGGTGTAGAGGACCGCCAGCGCCAGCGCCACCGCGATCTGCAACGGGTTCACGATCAGGCTGAACACCAGCGTGACCTTGACGCTCTGCAGGAACGTCGGGTCCTCGAACAGCGTCGCGTAATTGCCGAGCCCGACGAAGGACGTCTCGCCGGTGACCAGGCTGGTGTGCCGCAGGCTGCTGCCGACGGCGATGGCCGCGGGGATCAGCCGGAGCGCCAGCAGGGCCACCAGCGCGGGCGCCAGGAAGGCCAGCGCGACCTTCATCGAAGCTGCTTCCAGGCGGTGGTGATCTCCTGGGTCGCCTGGTCGAGCCGGGCCTTGGGGTCGGCGCCGTTGCGGATGTCGGCGAACGCCTTGGTCATGATGTCCTCGAACTGGATGTAGCCGACCGACCTGGGCCGCGCCACCGCCGTGTGCTGGGCGTCGTACGTCATGATCTCGCCGACGCCCTTCGCCTTCGCGTCGAGCAGGGGTACGTACTTCTCGAACGCCGCCTTGCTCGACGGGATGATCGTGGTGTTCTGCGTGGTCTGGAGGTTGCCTTCGGGGTCGAGCGCCGCGTACTCGATGAACTTCCGCGCCGCCGTCTGCTTCTTGGAGGCCGGGTTGACGCCCCACGACCACGAGCCGGTCGGGGTCACCGGCTTGCCGCCCTGGAAGTACGGGTACGGCGCGACGCCCCACTTCAGACCCTTGGCCGCGGCGAACGTGCCCACGTCCCACGGGCCGCCGGCGAAGAAGGCCACCTTGCCCTCGCTGAACAGCGGCGAGGTCTGGAAGGAGCCGACGCCACGCGGGGCCAGCTTGTTCGCGAACAGGCCGTGGTACCAGGTCATCGCCTTGACCCAGCCGTCGGTGGTGATGGCGGGCGTCAGCATCTCGGGGCCGGTGATCCCGGATCCGCCGCCGAGCGACTCGGCCAGGCTCTGGAGCTGGTAGAACTGCTCGATCTGCTCGGGGATGACCGCCCACTGGGCGCCGGCCTTCTCCTGCGCCTTCTTGCCGGCCTCGACCGTCTGCTCCCACGTCCACCGCTTGGCCGGGTCGCTCGACGGCGGCTGGACTCCCGCCTTCTCCAGCAGCTCGGTGTTGTAGAAGAGGAACTGGTCGGAGGTCCAGATGGGCAGCGCCCACAGCTTGTCCCTGAAGACGTTGACCTCGTACTGGCCGGGGAGCGCGGCGCTCTTCACCTTGTCCGTCAGATCGGTCAGGTCGGTGAGGAAGCCGCGGGTGGCGAGCGCGGCGACGCGCGGCTGGTCGACCGTGTAGACGTCGATCGAGTCGTCCTTGGCCGCGAGGCGCTGCTGGAGCACGCTGTTGAGCTGGTCGAAGGGGACCTGGGTGTAGGTCACCTTGAGCCCCGGGTTCTTGGCCTCGAATCCGGCGATGACCGGGGCGAAGGTCTTGGGATCCTCGGGGCCGACGAACTGGATCGGTCCCGCCGTGTCGGCGGCCCGGCTCGCGTCACCAGACCCACCTGACCCGCCTGACCCCCCCGACCCGCAGGCGGCCAGGGCGCCGGCCAGGGTTGCCGCGACTATCACCCTGTAGAACTTCATCCCCTAGCTCCTTCTGACTGAGGTCTACACGTGTCACCTTCAGTCGGGCCAGGATGCCATCAAGCGCCGGGAAGAACAAGCCCCAGGTCAGGCGGTTTTTACGCCATCCACCCGCAAATCGGGCGCGCCGCTACTGCACCAGCCGGGCGGGGAATCCGCCGGTCGCGATCGGGCTCCAGCGGTCGATGTGCAGGCGGATGAGGGACTTGTCCTGCCGCCGCATGGCCGCGCGATACTCATCCCAATCGGGATGCTCACCCGAGATGCACCGGTAGTACTCCACGAGCGCGTCGAGCGCCTCGGGCATGTCCAGCACCTCGGCACGCCCGTCGACCTGGACGTACGGGCCGTCCCAGTCGTCGGACAGCACGCAGATCGACGCCCGCTCGTCGCGGCGGGCGTTGCGCGTCTTGGCCCGGTCGGGATAGGTGGACACCACGATCCGGCCGCCCTCGTCGACCCCGCAGGAGACCGGCGAGAGCTGGGGCCGCCCGTCGGCACGGGTGGTCGACAGCAGGCCGTGATGCCTGGGACGGAGGAAATCCAGTAGTTCGGGCAGTTCGACACGGCTGGCGGTCGCGACCCTCGGAGCCATCTCACGTACCTTTCCGCGCCGGGCCGTCGGCGGCATCCGGCGTCAAGGCTCCGATCCTTTCATCCGCCCCCGACCTGGCAGACGCCGGGATGAACCTATACTCGTCTCGATCGCCCATGACTACACACACCACATCCTCACCGGACGCCTCCGCGCAGCTGCTTGAGGTGTTCAAGGCGCTCGCCAATCCCGTGCGGCTCCAGGTGCTCCAGTGGCTGCGCGATCCCGACCTCCATTTCCCGCCGGACCAGGCGATCGCGGACCAGCATGAGGTCGGCGTGTGCGTGAGCCACATTCAGGCCAAGACCGGGCTCGCGCAGTCGACCGTCTCCGCCTACATGGCCTCGCTGCAGCGTGCCGGGCTGGTCCGCGCCACTCGCGTGGGGAAGTGGACGCACTACCGGCGCGACGAGGAGCGCATCGCCCGGCTCGTCGACGTGCTCGGCCGCTCGCTTTAGCGTTCGCTACCCGGACTCCGCACGGGCTCCGCATTTGGTGTCATATCGACTTTCTGCGATACTTCGATTCGTACCGATTCGGCGAGGAGGAGCCATGGGCACGATCGACGGCATGGATGTGGGGCGCTTCGGGGTCTGGACGTTCGACTTCGAGGACCAGCCGGCGAGCATGATGCGAGAGTCCATCCAGGAGCTCGAAGAGCTCGGCTGGCCGGCGTTCTGGATCCCGGAACGGGACGGGCGCGAGGCGATGACGCACGCCGGGTTCCTGCTGTCCAGCACCGAGCGCATCAACGTCATCAACGGCATCGCGCGGATCTGGTCCCGCGAGCCACGATGGACCCAGGGCGCGGCGCTGCTCCTGGCCGACGCCTATCCGAACCGCCACCTGCTCGGTCTCGGCTTCGGGGGCGGGCGGCCCGGGGCCAAGCCTCTTCAGGCGATGAGCGAGTACCTGGATGAGATGGACGCCGCGACGAGCGCCAACCCCCTGCCACGGGCGCCGATGCGCCGCCTGCTGGCCGCGTACGGACCGAAGATGCTCGAACTGGCCCGCGACCGGTCCGAAGGCGCTCATACCTACCACGTGACGGTGGGGCACACGGCGCAGGCGCGGGAGGTGCTGGGCGACGGCCCGTTCCTCGGCGTCGAGCACGCGGTGCTCTTCGAGACCGACCCGGGCAAGGCGCGGGAGATCGCCCGCGAGCATCTGCACGTGTATTTCACGACGAAGTACAACATCGCCAAGTTCCTTCGCCTGGGCTACACCGAGGCGGACATCGACGGCGGCCGGGGCAGCGACCGGCTCGTCGACGACCTGGTGTTCTGGGGCGACCTCGACACGATCGTCGGCAAGCTGCACGACCACCTCGAGGCCGGCGCCGACCACGTCGGCATCCAGGTTCTCGGCGTCCAGCCCGGCCAGACGGCCATGCCGCGATGGCGGGAGCTGGCCGAGGCGCTGCTTCCCCAGCGAGCCGCCAAGTAGGACCGGCCGACACCCTCGATATCGTGGGCCACGTGGACATCATCGAGGCCCCTCGGCTCGTCCTGCTCCCCCTGCGGGTCGAGCACGCGGACGAGATGGCCGTCGCACTCTCCGATCCCGCCCTGCACACCTTCATCGGCGGTACGCCCATGACCGCGTACGAGCTGCGCGCTCGCTACGAGCGCCTGGTCGCCGGGCCGCCCGGCTGGCGCAACTGGGTGATCCGGCTGCGCGAGGACGACAGCCTGGTGGGGTACGTACAGGCCACGATCGACGAACGCAGCGCCGAGGTCGCCTGGGTGATCGGCACTCCCTGGCAGGGCCGCGGCCTGGCCGGCGAGGCCGCCAAGGCGCTGGTCGGATGGATCGCGGAGCAGGAGATCGACACGATCGTCGCGCACATCCACCCCGATCACGCCGCCTCGGCCGCCGTCGCCGCCTCCGCCGGGCTGCACCCCACCGACCAGTGGCAGTCCGGCGAGGTGCGGTGGGAGGCACGGGTGTGAGAGCGGCGGTGCTGTCCGACACCCATGCCCCGCGGCACTGGAAGTCGTGCCCGGACCGGGTGGCCGCCCACCTGCGGGGAGCCGACGTCATCCTGCACGCGGGCGATGTCTGCGTCGGTGCGGTGCTCACCGAGCTGGGGGCGTACGCACCGGTGCACGCGGTCAAGGGCAACAACGACGGACCGGACGTGGACGCGCCCGAGACGCTGGAGCTGGAGCTCGCGGGGCTCCGGGTGGCGATGATCCATGACAGCGGACCGGCCAAGGGGCGCTGGGACCGGCTGCGGCGGCGTTTCCCGGACGCCGACCTCGTGGTGTTCGGTCACTCGCACATCCCGCTTGACCATCACGAGGACGGGCTGCGGATCTTCAACCCGGGCTCCCCCACCGACCGCCGCCGCCAACCTCACGGAACGATCGGGCTGCTCGTGATCGAAGAGGGCCAGCTGGTGTCGTCGGAGATCGTCCCCGTCACCTGAGGCCCCATCGCGGGTAATACTGCCGGTATGGCCCATACGCATGACGCCCATTCGCATGACGCGGACGCGCTCTGTGACGTCGCCCATGGCGAGGCGGCAGCCGGTGACGGTGATCGCACGCTCGTCGCCGTGTTCGCCTCACCTGTCGCCGACCACCTGCTGCGCTACGGCGCCGACCTGGGATTCCGCGGGATCCTCTTCGAGCCCGACCCGCATCGGAGCCCGGCCCCGGTGGGGTTCGAGGTCGTCTCCGCGCCCCCGGCGGACCTGGACGGCACCGCCGACATCGTGCTCACCGACCACCACCGCCCGGAGCTCGCCGCGGTGCTGCACGAGCTGCTCGCGTACAAGTGCCGGTGGATAGGGGTGATGGGCAGCCCACGCCATCCGGCGCCGTATCTCCAGGCGCTGGCCGAGCTCGGCGCGCGGGAGGCGGACATCGCCCGGGTGCACCGGCCGATCGGGCTCAACATCGGCTCGCGCACGCCACCGGAGATCGCCATCGCCACTCTGGCCGGCCTGCTCGCCGACCGCAACGGACGGCCGGGCGGCTTCACCTTCTGAAGCCACCCCGCCGCGGTGACTCAATCAGCAGGGGGTCTCTTGGAAGTCGAGGTATATGGTTTTGACGCCCCAGCCGGGAAGGGTTTCCCCTTCACAGCCCACGCGCCTGACTCCCGCCACCGTGGTGCGGGTTTCGTCGGTGTAGTACGTGCTGACGCAGGTGTATCCGAGCGCGCAGGCCCGGGCGAAAGCGGGGGCACTTGTGACGGTCGTGATGGTGGCGAAGGAGCCGACGACGAGGAGTACGGCCAGCAGAGCGCGGCGAATCATGAAGACCCTTCCCGATCGAGGGAGCGATACTGCTCACGATGATCGATCACCGGCATCGGAAGCTCAAGACGCGTTGGGGATCTTGGCCGCATCCGGCCGTCCGCCGAAAATGATGGGACTTTCGGCCCTAATCATGAGCAGATCCGATAAGGAACCCTAAACAGCATGCAATTGGACTCGTCCGGCCTGGTGGTGCTCTCCCGTGCGGAGTGCCTCCATCTGCTGGCCTCGGCCGCGATCGGGCGGATCGTCTTCACCGACCGCGCGCTGCCCGCCGTGCAGCCGGTCAACTTCTGTCTCGATGGCGAGAGCATCGTCATCCGTACCGCGATCGGCTCGAAGCTGGCCGCCGCCACCCGGCAGGCCGTGGTGGCGTTCGAGGCCGACGAGTTCGATCCGGAGATGCGCACGGGGTGGTCGGTGACGACCGTGGGACACGCGCGGGCCGTACGCGATCCCGCCGAGCTGGCGCGCCTGGCGGCGCTGCCGCTCCAGCCCTGGGCGCCGGGGAGCAGGGACCACTACATCGTGGTGCGCGCGGAGCAGGTCTCGGGGCGCCGGATCACAGAGGCACCCGCCAGCACAGCCGGGCTCCGCCCGGATCCGGAGAGGTGATCTCCAGGGCCCCGCCCAGACAGGTGGCGCGGTCTTCGAGATTGCGCAGCCCGCTGCGCCGGCCGTCGGCGGGCAGGCCGATGCCGTTGTCCTGAACGATGAGCGTGAGCCGGCCTTCCGCGACCTCCACCGCCACGTCGGCCTTGGACGCCTTGGCGTGACGTACCACGTTGGACAGCGCTTCGCGCAGCACGGCGAGCAGGTGCTCGGCCACGGCGTCCGGAACCTGGTTGTCGAGCGGGCCCTCCATCCGCAGCCCCGGCATGAACCCCAGATGACCGCGGGCGGCCTCGACCAGGCCGACGATCTGCGCGCGCAGGCTCGGGTCGGTGCTCTCGCGCGGGCTCTGCAGCGCGAAGATGGTCGAGCGGATCTGGCGGATGGTCTCGTCGAGCTCGTCGATGGCGTGCTGGACGCGGCCGGCCGCCTCCGGGCGTTCCACCAGCTTGACCGTGCTCATCAGGGTCATCGCGGTGGCGAACAGCCGTTGGATGACCACGTCGTGCAGGTCCTTGGCGATCCGGTCGCGATCTTCCAGCAGGTTCAGGCGTTCGGCGTCCTTGCGGGCCTCGGCCAGTTCCAGCGCGATCGCGGCCTGGCCGGCGAACGACTGCAGCATCCGCAGGTCGGCCGCGATGAACGGCATCCGCCCCGAGCGCTTGGCCAGGGCCAGCACGCCGCGTATGGCCCGGCCCGCGCCCAGCGGCAGCAGCAGCTCAGGGCCGAAGCCGAGGCGGCGCAGCGGCGAGTCGGCGTCCAGCAGGTCGTCCTGGCTGAGCGGCTCTCCATGGGTGAACACCTGGCCGGCCGCGCTGGTGCCGAGGTCGAAGGTGATGCCGGCCACCTCGTCGGCCAGCTCGCCGTCCACGATCTCCGCCGTCAGGACGCCGTCGAGCGGCAGCAGCACCTTGACCAGGTCGGCTCCGGTCATCGCCCTGGCCCGCTGGGCCATCATGGTGAGCACCTCACCCGGGTCCGCGCCGGACAGCAGGCTGGTGGTGACCTCTGAGGAGGCCTGGAGCCAGGTCTCGCGCCGCCGGGTCTCCTCATACAGGCGGGCGTTCTCCACGGCGACGCCGGCCGCGGCGGCCAGCGCGATGACGATGGCCTCGTCCTCCTCGTCGAACTCCGCCCCGCCGCGCTTCTCGGTCAGGTAGAGGTTGCCGAAGACCACATCACGCACCCGGATCGGGACACCCAGGAAACTGCCCATCGGCGGATGCCCCGGCGGGAACCCGTAGGACTCGGGATGGTCGGCGATCCGCACCAGCCGCAGCGGCCGGGCGTCCTTGATCAGCAGCCCGAGCAGGCCCAGCCCGTGTGGCCAATGCTCGATGCGGGCGATCTCTTCCTCGCTCAGCCCGACCGGGATGAACTGGATGAGCGTATTCTCCTGCCCGACCACGCCCAGCGCGCCGTAGCTCGCGTCCACCAACTTGGTCGCGGTCTCCACGATCCGGCGCAGCACCGTCTCCAGATCCAGGTCGCTGCCGACGGACACGACGGCCTCCAGCAGCGCGTGCACCCGGTCGCGGGTGGCCAGCACGGCGTTCAGCCGGACCTGCAGCTCCGCCAGCAGCTCGTCCAGGCGACTACCCGGCATCAGCGGGTGCGACCCCATGTCCGTCATAAGGGCAGTTTCCCACCCCAGCAGCGGGACACACATCCCCGGTCGATCAGTCGGCCACTTCGTACAGGGGCCGGCGGACCGCGGCGGTCTGGTCGAAGGTGATCCCGAGTCGCATGATCATCTGGGGCTGCTCGCCGGAGCAGAGCGACTCGCGCAGGAACTCCCGCAGGTGGGGCATCTCCAGCGCCTGGGTGTGGAAGGCGGCGCTGACGCCGTGGGCGGAGGCGTGCAGCAGGACACGCTGCAGCGCCTGGCCGGTGGCGATCCACTCCTCCCGGGTGTCACCGGGCGTGGTGAGCAGGGCCACGACGCCGGCCGTGCTCGACGCGCCCTGGTCGTCCTGGCTGCCCCAGTCGTGCCGCCAGGAGTAGTCGCGCTGCGGGAAGTCCGGGTCGGTCCGTACCGCCTCACGCGGGTAGCCCTCGGCGGGCACGCCGTCGGTGCGCCTGCTGCCCGGCGGGCGGGCCCAGCGGATCACCTCCAGGCTGAACAGCCGGTCCTGGGCCTGTACGCCCTGTGCCGCCTGGGTGAGCGCGGCGACGACCCGCACGGCGTCCGGGGACCTGACCGGCGTGAGCCTGGCCTGCTCCATCGACGCCTCTTTGACCAGCCGCTCGACCACCTGCTCGGGAACGGGCAGGTTGGTGAAGCCCGCGCGGTGCGTACGGCGCCGCTCGATCTCGCCCCTGAGCAGCCGGGTGTGCTCGTCGGCCTCGATGGTCGCGCCGAGTCGCACCGTGGCCAGCAGCGACGGGCGGTCGGGATCGGGCAGGACCCGGACCACCGGGTCGTACCCCTCGCAGGACAGCGCCGTACGCATGGTGAACAGCGCCGCGCCACAGCTGATCAGCAGTTGCCTGCCTTCTATGTCGCTGACGCGCAGTTTCCGGTCGACGTCGGCCCGCAGGCTGATCTCCTCGCCGGAGACGGCGAAGGACCACGGCTGGGTGTTGTGCACGGACGGTGCCCAGCGGGCGGCCTCCAGGGCCGACTCGATGGCCTGCGCCCGCGTCGCCGTACGAGTGCTCATGACTCCACCTCCAAAGGTGCTCAACCCAGCCCATCACCGACCGGAGGCGGCTGTCAGGGCCGAAGGTCCCACCTGTCTAGAGGCGGTCGTCCCGCCTGCGGGATCAGTGCCCCGCGAGCTTCGCCGCCGCGTCGGGCACGTGCGTCTCCAACCTGGGCGGCCGGCGGTATCCGGTCCCGGGTGGCCGGGCCGGGATCTTCAGCCGAGTCCGCCGGACCTCCTGGTAGGGGATGCTCGACAGCAGGTGGGAGATCATGTTGATCCTGGCCCGCCGCTTGTCCTCGCTCTCCACGTCATACCAGGGCGCCTCGGGGATGTGGGTGTGAATCAGCATCTGGTCCTTGGCCCGGGAGTACTCCTCCCACCGCGTGATCGACTCCAGGTCCATCTCCGACAGCTTCCACTGCCGCATCGGGTCCCCGAGCCGGGCGTGGAAACGCCGCTCCTGCTCGTCGTCGCTCACCGAGAACCAGTATTTGCGCAGCAGGATCCCGTCCTCCACCAGCAGCCGCTCGAAGATCGGGCACTGGTGGAGGAACCGCGTGTACTCCTCCTGCGTGCAGAAGCCCATCACCCGCTCGACCCCGGCCCGGTTGTACCAGCTCCGATCGAAGAACACGATCTGTCCGGCGGCGGGCAGGTGCTGGATGTAGCGCTGGAAGTACCACTGGCTGCGTTCCCGCTCGGTGGGCGCTGGCAGCGCGACGATCCTGGCCACGCGCGGGTTGAGGTATTCCGAGACCCGTTTGATCGTGCTGCCCTTGCCGGCGGCGTCGCGGCCCTCGAAGATCACCACCACCCGCCGGCCCTCGGTCCGCACCCACTCCTGCAGCTTCACCAGCTCTCCCTGCAGGCGGAAGAGCTCCTTCTCGTACAGCTTGCGGCTCAGCTTCTTGGCCATGCGGCCCATCCTTCCCGGCGCCTTTACCCCAGGTTCGCACGGAGGCCGGGCTGCAGGCGGTCGGCGTGGGCCGCGACCATGTCGTCGCACAGCCGCCAGATCCGCTCGACGGGCAGGGCCCCGGCGGTCGCCGGGTCCATCATGGCGGCGTGCCGGATGTGGCGGGGATCGTCCTCCAGCGCGGCCCGTACGACCAGGTCGTTCATGCTGAGATAGGCGCGGTTGAGCGCGGCCAGTTGCGGGGGCAGCTCGCCGACGCGGGTGGGTTGGACGCCCATCGCGTCGACCAGGCAGGGCACCTCGACCACGCCGCGCGAGGGGAGGTTCTCGATCAGGCCATGGTTGGGAACGTTCCCATAGAT
The DNA here is from genome assembly GCF_040648415.1 of Nonomuraea sp. NPDC049141. Classification (NCBI taxonomy): domain Bacteria; kingdom Bacillati; phylum Actinomycetota; class Actinomycetes; order Streptosporangiales; family Streptosporangiaceae; genus Nonomuraea; species Nonomuraea sp. NPDC049141. The sequence continues at coordinate 151,191 of NZ_JBEZDR010000003.1, read as the reverse complement.
GGTGCGGGGCGTGCCCGTGGTGATGCTGTGGATGATCTGCGGGGCGTACTCCATGGTCCCCTCGACCGGCAGCGGGGCTCCGGTGGCCAGGGCGTCGCGGGTCTTCTCGTACGTGGCCACGTTCTCCTCGACGATGTCCAGATAGGCGCCGATGGGCAGGCGCAGCCGCTCGATCTCGCTGTCGTGGCCCAGGTACCAGGGCACGTACTCGGAGGAGTGCTCGCTGGTCTCGGTCGGGTAGTAGCCCAGCCGCCGGTACATGTCGACGCGGACGCGGCGGCGCAGCTGCTCGTCACCCGCGATCAGCGCGTCGAGGCGGGGGTACAGGTCGGCGCCGTCGTGCTCGAACCGCAGCACCCACGCCTGGTGGTTGACGCCCGCGGCCCGGTAGGTCACCTCCTCGAACGGCACACCCACCAGGTCCGAAAGGTCACGCATCGTCCAGTAGACCGAGTGGCACAGCCCCACCACGCGGGTCAGCCCGGTGGCCTCGGTGAGGTACTGGACGTTCATCGCCATCGGGTTGGTGTAGTTGAGCAGCCACGCGTCGGGACAGACGGCGGCGATGTCCTCGCCCAGTGCCTTCAGCAGCGGGAACGTGCGCAGGGCGCGGAAGATGCCGCCGACGCCGAGGGTGTCGCCGATCGTCTGGCGCAGGCCGTACCGGGCGGGGATCTCGAAGTCGGTGCGTGTCGCCTCGCCCATGCCGACCTGGACGATGTTGATGACGAAGTCCGCGCCGGTCAGGGCCTCCCGCCGGTCGGCGTGCGCGGTGATCCGCGGGCGGGCGCCGCGTTCGGCGGCGATGTGCCGGGCGGCGGCCTCCGCGGTGCTCAGGCGTTCGGCGTCGATGTCGTGCAGGGCGATGTGGGCGTCCTTCAGCTCGGGGAACGCGAAGAGGTCCGCGAGGAGGCCCTGGGTGAAGACGACGCTTCCCGCGCCGATGAATGCGATCTTCGGAGTGCTCATGTCGGCTGGTTTTCCTTGCTGGTGACGTGTGCGACGGCCTCATCCCAAGTGGGCTGGGCCGTGGTGCCGCCGGGGGCGCGGGTGGACAGGGCGCCGCAGACGGCGGCGAACTCCAGGGCGCGGTCGGGGAGCAGGCCGTTCAGGGTCGCGGCGATGAAGCCGGCGTCGAAGCTGTCGCCCGCGCCCACGGCGTCCACGGCGTCCACGGCGATGCCGCCGGTGGTGACGAGCGTGTCCCCGTCGTGGCAGAGGGCGCCGTCCGCCCCGTTCTTGACGGCCACGAGCGGGCCGCGCGCGGCGAGCGCGGCGGCGACCGCTTCCAGGGAGCCCGCGGCGTGACCCGCGAGGTGGCGAGCCTCGTGCGCGTTGGGCAACAGGATGTCGAGCTCCGCGAGTACGGCGGTCAGCCCAGCCGGATCCCACAGTCCGGCGGGGTCGTCGTTGGTGTCGAGCGAGGTCGTGGCGCCGTGGGCCCGCGCGGTGCGCAGCAGGCCGGGCAGCGCCTTGGCGAGTCCCGGCATCAGGAAGTAGGAGGCGAAGTGCACGTGCCTGGTGGCGGCGAGCAGTGACTCGGGGACGTCGTCGCCACCGGTGGCGGCGAGGGTGCCGGGAGCGGTCAGGATCGCCCGGTCGCCGTCGCGGGTCAGCACGACGGTAAGCGGGGTGGACAGCTCCGGGTCCACGCGCAGCGCCTCGGTGTCGACCCCGCGCGAGTTCAGGGCCGCGCGGACGTAGCGGCCGGCGTCGTCGTCGCCGACGCGCCCGGCGAACGCGACGCGCAGGCCCAGGCGCGCGGCTCCGCAGGCCATGATCGCCGCGGAGCCGCCGAGGGTGAGCGCACCGCCGCCGACGAGCTGTTCGCGCTGCTCGAAGGCGAGCGGAGCGTCCAGCGGGCCGAGGATGACATCCGGGTTGGCGTCCCCGGCAACGAGCAGGTCGAACATCGGTTTCCTGTAGATCGAGGGGGTTTCAGCCCTTGAGGCCGCTGGAGGTGATGGACCGGATGAACGACTTCTGCGCGCCGATGAAGGCGAGCAGCACCGGCAGCACCGTGATGAGGTTCCCGGCCATGACCGCCGCCCACTGGGTGTGGTGCCGGCCCTGGAAGTTGGCCAGCCCCAGCTGCAGGGTGTACTGGGTGTCGTGGTTGATGGCGATCAGTGGCCAGGTCAGATCGTTCCAGGTGGTGAGGAACGTCAGGATCGCCACAGTGCTCAGCGCGGGCCGCGACAGCGGCAGCACGATGCGGAACAGCACCCGCAGTCTCGTGCACCCGTCCATCCAGGCGGCCTCCTCCAGCTCCCTGGGCAGCGAGAGGAAGAATTGCCGCAGCAGGAACACGGCGAACGGCGTGACCAGTGACGGCACGATCAACGCGCCCAGCGAGTCGATGAGCCCGAGGCTCTTCATGACCAGGAACGTCGGGATCATCGTCAGCTGGAACGGGATCGCCATCGTGGCCAGCATCAGCACCAGCAGGGTGCGGGAGCCGAAGAAGCGCATGCGGGCGAACGCGTAGCCGCCGAGCGAGCCGAACACCAGGTTGGACACGACCGCGACACCGGAGACGATCAGCGAGTTGAGGAACCAGCGCGGGAACAGGGCGTTGTTGAGCACGTACCGGAATCCGCCCAGGTTGATCCCCGAGGGCCACAGCGCGGGCGGGAACCGGTTGATCTCCGCGTTGCTCATCACAGAGCTGAGCACCAGCCAGATCAGGGGGATCGCGAAGATCAGCGCGAGCGGCGCCAGCAGCAGGTGCCAGGCGCTGAACGGCAGCCGCACGCGGCTCTTCCGGCTCACGCCCGCGTGCGCGGCCCGACGCTGGGTGGTGGCGGTCGCCGTCATCGGGTGGCTCCTTCGAGGGTCTTGCGCTCGCGGCCCCGGACCACGCGCAACCCGGCGGCGATCACGAACAGGGCCACGGCGAGGACATAGGCGGCAGCGGCTCCGTAACCGGCCGTGAAGTTCTTGAACGCCTGCTCCCAGATGAAGTAGACGATCACCGTGGTGGCGCCGAGCGGTCCGCCCTTGGTCGTCACGTACACCAGGTCGAAGACCTGCAGGGCGTTGATGGTCTGCCACAGCACCAGGAACACGCTGACCGGCGTGAGCGTGGGCAGGGTGACGTGGCGCAGCAGGTGCCATCGCCCGGCGCCGTCCAGCCGCGCCGCCTCGATCAGCGGCTGCGGCACGTCCTGGAGGGCCGCGAGATACACCACCACGCAGAACCCGAGTCCGCTCCACAGACTGATGGCCACCAGCACGAGCAGGGCCTGAGCCGGGTCGGTGAAGAATTTCTGGGGCGAGATGCCGAACCAGTGCAGCACCGCGTTGGCCGCCCCGAACTGCGGGTCGAGGATGAAGGAGAACAGCGTCCCCTGGGCGGTGGCCGAGATGACGAACGGCACGACGAACAGCGTGCGGTACAGGCCGACCAGCCTGATCCGCCGGTTCAGCACCAGCGCGAGCCCCAGTCCCAGCACGATGCTGAGCGGGACGTACAGCGCCGTGTAGACCAGCGTGTTGCGGACGGCCTCACCGAAGTGCGGGTCCTTGGTCAGCGCGTAGTAGTTGTCCAGTCCCACCCAGCGGCTGGGCGTGATCAGGTTGTCGGCCTGGAAGGACAGCAGGAACGACCAGACCGTGGGCACGATGCTGAGCCCGAGGATGATCAGGACGGCCGGGGAGATGAACGACCAGGCGGTCGCGGACTCCCGGCGCCGGGCCTGGCGCCGGGCCCGCTGCCGCAGCTCGTGACCGGAAATGGTGATGGGTGTGGGCACAGGCGACATGCGACGCTCCTCAGCGCGGTATGAGCAGGGCGGCGTTGGCCGCGTCGGCACACTCGCGCAGCGCTTCGGCGGGGGTGCTCTTGCCGAGCAGGACGGCGACGACGGCCTGCCCGAGCGCCTGGGATATCTGCGGATAGGCGGGATGCGTGGGGCGGACCCGGGCCGTCTCCAGCGACTTGACGAACACCGGCAGGCCCGGGGTGTCCGCCTCCTGCTTCTTCCAGGCGGGCAGCGCCTGGGTGGGGCGGCTCAGCGGCATGCTGCCCGCCTCCACGTCCCAGCGCACGTCCTGGGCGGGCTGCATGAGCCAGGTCAGGAAGGTGCGGGCGGCCCGCACGCGCGTCTCGCCGTTGTCGAACATGGTCCAGGTGTCAGGACCCGAGATCGTCATCGGCCGCCCGCTGAAGCTGGGCAGCGGCACCACCTCATAGTCGATCTTGGCGCTCAGGATGTCGGGCAGCTGCCACGGGCCCGTGACGACCATCCCCATCCGGCCGCCCAGGAACACCTGGTACATCTGCTCACTGCCGGGCTTGGGATCGATGTAGACACTCGCGTCCTTCGCGAGTGCCTCCACCACCTGCAACGCCTGCGTGCCCGTGTCGGCGAACCCGATGCCGCGCCCGTCCTTGGCGACCACGTCGCCGCCCAGGTCCCAGATCAGCGGCCACATCCGCCAGACCGTGTCCTCGTCCGCCGCGCCCGGCCAGCCCGTGCCGAACCGGCCACTGCCGGCGTCGGTCAGCTTCTTGGCCGTCTCGATGAACTCCGGCCATTTCCAGCCCGCCTGGGGCAGGGGAACCCCCGCGTCGCGGAACACCTTCTTGTTGCAGACCACGGCGAGCGAGTCGAGCACCGCCGGAGCCGCGCGGACCTGGCCGTCGATCGTGACGGCGGCCCGCGCCGGCGCCCAGAAGTCGTTCCACGGTGTGGGACCGGACTCGACCATGCTGGTCAGATCCGCCACCTGCGGGCTGAGCGCGACGTTGGCCAGGTCCGATCCGAAGATATAGGCGATGTCCGGGTAGGAGCCTGACGCGAGCGACGCGGTGATCTTCTGCAGCATCGCGTCGGCCAGCACTCCTCCGCCCATGTCCACCCGGATGTCGGGATGCGCCCGCTCGAAGTCGGCCACCAGGCGCGCCAGGGCGTCCTTGGCGGTGTCGGTCTGACCGTGCCAGAGCTCGATCGTGACCCGCCCGTCGGCGCCGACGCCATCGCCGGCGCCTTTCGCGCATCCGGCCAGCGTCGTTCCCGCCACCGCCGTGAGCGCCAGGGCGTACCCGCCGCGCAGGACGTCTCGGCGGGAGGGCAGTGGGGCAACGCGCTCCATCTTTACCTCCAGAAACCGTGGTCAGAAGACCAGTCAGCAGGTCTTGCGGACATATCCGCTGCTGCCCTTGGGTGAGACGTCCACGTCACGCCGGACGATGCTCAGCTTGGTACCCCATCCGGAGCACGCCCGCGACAGACCGGTGGCGTTGTACTCGATGACGATCACGTTGTTGCCGAACGCCGCGGTGTAGTCGCCGCACTCCTTGTACTGGCCGCACTCCTCCGCGACCGCGAAGTCGAGCCCGTTCGCCGTGCGCGAGCCGGCCAGCTCCGAGGTGTTCTTCTGCGCGATGGCCAGGCCCTGGCTGTGGGCGTGGCTGCTGAGCAGCCGGATGTACGCCTGGGCGTTCGAGGCCGTCAGCAGGTTCTTCGACCGGGTGTAGCTGTCGTAGTTGTCGGGCTCGATGGCCTGGTAGCCCTTGGTCTTGCAGCCGGTGATCCAGGAGTTCACCTTCGCGGCGACCCGCGTGCGCTTGGCGTCCGTACGCAGGTCCAGCAGCGCCTCGCCCCAGTCCTCGTCGATGACGACCTTGCCGTTGGCGTCACGCAGCAGCAGGTCTGCGTCCCAGTCCTTCTCCTCGCCGGGCTGGACCTGGAAGGCGTTGACGTAGCAGATGTTGTACAGCCCCGCCGCGGGAGCCGCGGACCTGTCCCTGCTGACCACGGTGACCCCGGTCGGGGGCGTGTAGGCGCCGCCGATCTGGTAGTCGAACCCGGCATGGGTCGGGGGCGGGGCGAACGCGGCCGCCGAGGCGGTCGACGGGGTGGCGGCAAGCGCGGCCACCGCGGCCGTCAGCGCCGCCGCAGCACTCAAACATCTACGTGTGGGGCTCATCGTCGCACTCCAGACGATAGGGGGTACGTCCCCGCCTCGGACGCTGACAGCGATCCTGGCGACTTAGTCCGGGCTCATGGTGGTGACCATCTACCGGCTAGGCGTACCTCTGGCGCCGGATGCTGGATACCGGCGTTCATCGGAGTAAATCGAGCACGAACGCTTCTGTCAAGAGCTCGGAGCTGCTCGAATGGCGGGATTTAAGCGCAAGATTGCACAACATGAGCCTCGCCATCGGTGCGGTCAGCCTATCGGCGATCACGAACCACGATCGGGCTAATGTGGAAAGTATACCGGCTGGCCGGTATATATACGTATATGCCCAGACCAAGCTCGAAAGACCGGCTGCTGGACGCCGCCGCCGACGTGCTGCTGTCCGACGGTGCGGAGTCGCTCACGCTGGAGGCCGTCGCCAAGCGGGCAGGCGTCTCCAAAGGCGGCCTCTTCTATCACTTCCCCACCAAGCAAGCGCTGGCCGCCGCCATGATCGAGCGCTTGACGAAAGCCTTCGACGACGCGCTCGCTGAAGCGGGCGACAGGCCGGGCGACTTCCTGCGCGCCTACGTGCGGGCGACCATTCCCGAACGGCACACCACTACCGCCCCGGCCGACCGGGTGACTGCCGCGCTGCTGGCCGGGGTCCTGGTCGACCCGGCCGGACTGGCGCCGCTGCGTGAGCGGTTCGCCGCCTGGCAGGCACGGCTCGCCGACGACGGCATCGACCCTGCCGCGGCGACGGCCGTACGGCTCGCGGTCGACGGATGGTGGGCGGTCAGGCTGCTCGGACTGAGCGAACCGGGGCCGGGGCTGCACGAGCGGACCCGCGACCATCTCATGGAGGCGATCGATCGTGCCGCGCACCACTAAGGCGTTGATGCTGGTCACGGACCTGGGCTTCGTCGTCTACTTCACCGTGACCGGCCTAGGCCTGATCCCGCCGGAGTGGGCGTTCGCCGACTACGCCGACCCCTTGATGGCCGACTGGAACTGGTCCTTCCTCTGGATCGATCTCCTGGCCAGCGCCACCGGCCTGACCAGCCTGTTCCTCCTGAGCCGGGGCTCGCCCAGCGGCTCGCCGCTGATGCTGGTCTCGCTGGTGCTGACGATGGCGTCCGGGCTGATGGCGATCGCGTTCTGGACCCTGCGCGGGGACTTCTCACTCCTCTGGTGGATACCGAACCTCTACCTCATGCTCTTCCCCGTCCCGGGGATCATCCGCCTGACGGCGTCAGATCCGTGCGTTGCGGCGCAGGATGCCGAGAGCGGCCACGGTCGTGTGGCCGCGCCAGTCCAGGACGCCCGCGGGTGAGATCTGGGCGTAGTCGACGGTCCATCCGCCGTCGTCCTGCTGCGCCCCGGCCAGGCGGTCGAGGTCGGCCTCGATCAGCTCCGGGGCGAACAGGGCCCGCACCGGGCGGTCCGGGAACGGCGCGAAGTCCAGCGGGCGGAGCATCTCGTGCTCGGTGCCGCCTTCGACGTGAACCTGGCCGCTGGCCGGGATGTACGTGCCCAGTCCGGCGAGGAGCCCGGCGGCCTCCGGGTGGGTGTCGTGCACCGCGTCCAGGAACCGCAGCGCGAAGGCCAGCACGTACGCGTGCGGCCGCTGGTCGAGGGCGGCGATCGTGTCCAGGCAGTAACGGGTGGCCCGTTCCAGCCAGGGGTGCGCGGCCACGCCGGGCAGGTGGGCGGCGACGCGGTGCGCGGTGGCCGCGGTGACGGAGGTGATCTGCAACGAGGACACCGTGCTGTCGGCGCCGGCCCACCAGGGCGCGTTGCCGGCGTCGGAGGCGCGGGGCAGCGCGAACGGCAGGCCGCCATCGGGCAGCGAGGCCGACGCCAGCCAGTCGCACAACTCGGCCGCCCGTGTGGTGGCGGCCGGGGCGGTGTCCTCGAACACCTCGAAGGCGTGCAGCGCGGCACCGGGCTGGCTCTCGGGCGAGCGCAGGTCGGGCTCCAGGCCCCAGCCGTAGCCGCCGTCGGGGTTGCGGTAGCCGTCCAGCGCGGCCAGCGCGCCGGCCGGATCGCCCTCGCCCATCAGGACCTCGAAGCGGCGACGGTCCAGGACCCGTGCGTGCGTGGCCATGAAGGCGGTGGCAGCGGAAAGATCAACGTTCATGTTTTCATGATGACCCTGCCGCTGGGCTGCGGTCTTGCAAGAAACGGCCGCGTTGACCCGTGAAGGGGGCGTGCCCCTGAAGGCACGCCCCCGGCCGTCACGGCCCGTATGCCTTGACCTCAAGGAGGCCGACGGAGCTGGTGCCGTTACCGGTCAGCAGCACCCGCAGGCGGGTGGTACTCGTCGCGGTGAAATTGACGGTGTTGTACTGGTTCTTCGCCAGCCCGTACGAACCGGCGCCGGGCATGTCGACGTAGGCGGTGCCGTTCCAGTACTGGAGCTTCCACGACGCGGGCATGTCGATGCCCTCGTCGTCGTCGAAGAAGTAGACCTCGGCCTTGTTCAGGGTCTTGGCCGAGGACCAGGTCAGGTCCACCCACTGCTGCCCGGTCTCCGGCCAGCAGCCCCAGCGCGGGTTCACGGTGTCGTTGGAGGAGGGCGGGTCGATGCCGTCGTTGACGGCGGCGACGCTCTCCCAAGAGGAGGTGTTCGACGCCGACGGGGTCGCCGAGGCGGCCAGGTTGCCGCTCGGCGGCTGCTGGGTGCCGCCGCGGTTGAAGACCTTGATCTCGGTGAGCCCGGTCTTGGCCCCCGAGGCGTTGGTGGCCAGCACCCGTACCCGCTGGGCGCTGATCGCCGGGAACTGCACCACGTTGTAGTTGGCCCGCGGCGCCGACGGGCTCTTGGCCTGGCTCGGCACGCTGACCCAGGCGCTGCCGTTGTAGTACTGGATGTCGTACGAGGCGGGAGCCCGGTAGGTGGCGCTGGCCGGGCGGCTGTCCTTGAAGTAGAGCCGCACTTCGTTGAGGGTGCGGGCGGCCCCGAAGTTCACCTCGTACCAGTCCTGGGAGGCGCCGGTGCCGCCCCAGAACGGTTCGTTGATCGGGAAGCCGTCGACCGCGCCCGCGGCCGTGCTGCCCGAGGCGGTGGAGGAGGTCGAGACGCTCGACCCCTGAGCCAGGTTGGTCAGGTCGGCGGTCAGGTCGACCCCGGCCTTGGCCAGCAGGTCCACCATCCGGGCGCTGGACTGCGTCACCTGCGCGGGAGCCTGCAGCCCCGGCGAGGACACGTGGTAGGTGACCGTGCCGCTCGTGGTGACGTCGCCGGTGGCCGGGTCCCAGGTGAACGGCACCAGCGCGCCGACCGTGGCGACCCTGCTGCCGTTGATGAAGATGGAGTAGCCCTCGGGCACGCCCGGGTAGCGGACCACGCCGTCCGACGGGTCGTCCCAGACGATGGTCAGGTCGGCGTTGCGGTAGCGCAGGTTGTTGACGGTGAAGTTGGGCCAGCCGATGTTGATCGGCGAGAGCTCCACCTTCGCGTCGTTGCGCGGGCGCAGCCCCGCCACGTCCTCGATCACGGTCCAGTTGCTGCTGCCCAGGATGTTGTGGTGGATCCAGGAGCGGTAGGTGATAGAGGAGCCGTTCCAGTCGGCCCAGAACTCGTTGGCGTCGGGCCACTGGGTGTTGCCGTTGATGTACTGCGCCCAGGCGTTCCAGTACAGGAGCTTCTTGTACCAGGTCGCGTCGATCCACGAGTTGGAGTAGTTCCGCAGCACAGAGGAGAGCAGGCGGAACTGCACGGTGGAGTTGATCGTGGAGAAGTTGTTGCTACCCGTGCCCGAAGCCGCCTTGTCGGCCTGGTTGGCGGTGTAGAAGGGGAAGATCGGATACTGCGCCGGATCGTCGAACAGGCGCAGGGCCTGCTTGTAGGTCGCGGTGTTGGGGATGGCGCCGACGGCGAACGGATAGTAGTTGTTGATCTCCTTCCACGGCACCCACTCGTTGGTGGACTTCAGCCGGTGCTCGAACAGCTGCCGGTTGGGGTTCCACAGCACGTTGACGATGGCGTTCTGGATCTGCGTCGCGAGCGTGCGCATCTCGGTGGCCTTGGCGGTGTTGCCGATCGCCTCGTACGCCTGCGCCGCGGCCAGCGCGCCGCTGTACTGGTAGGCCGACTCCGCGCGGTCCATGTTGCCGCTCTTCCAGTGGAAGGAGACGGCGTCGGCGTCGTTGCCGGTCAGGGCGCCCCAGTCGTACTCGATGAGCTTGTTGTTGTCATGGTCGTAGTAGGAGAGCTGGCCCTTGACGTCCCCCTCGGCGTAGCGCGCCAGGTTGGCGGCGATCGCCGGCTGGCCGCCATGGATCTGGTAGCTCTTCCACGCCGCCTCGGCGATGTACTGGGTGTAGCTGTTGGACCAGTTCTCGGGATCGCCCGGGTTGTCGAGGAAGCGGCCGTTCTTCGAGATCTGACCGACGCTCAGCCAGTCGCCGTAGGAGTAGATCGGGTTGCGCAGGTATTTCAGGTCGTCGATGTGCATGGGCTGGGTCAGCGCGATGGCGTTGTTGTAGCCCAGCACGCCTTCGGTCGAGGTGGGGAACTGGAACGTCTGCCCCGGGATGTCGGCGTCGAGGTTGTTGAAGCGCATCAGCCACCAGCGGTAGTAGATGTTCTTCTTGATGGCCGGCTCGGGCACGTCGATGTAGGGCACGTTCTGCGCCCACCACAGGTTGTAGGCCCGTACGTGGGTGGCGAAGGCGGTGGCGTTGGTGTAGCCCGCGTACGCGTCGTACTCGGTCCGCGACTCGGGAATCTCGTTGGTGACGAAGCCCATGACCACCTTGGCGGTCACGGTCGCGCCCGCCGCGATCGTCACGGACCTGTTCAGGCCGCCGCTGGAGACGGTGAAACCGTCACCGGTCAGCCGGGGGTAGATCGTGGTGAGGTTGTTGTAGGCGTTGACCTGCCCGGTCAGCTCGCTGCCGGACCCGGACGTGGCGTACGGCGAGGTCGCCCGCAGTTGCAGCGTGGTCGAGCTGGAGCCGCCGTTCGTGATCGACAGGTTCGTCACGGCGACGTTGTTGTTCGTGATGAACTTCGTCTGGTTCACCGTGATGGAGCCGCTGGTGTGCACGCTCTTCCAGTAGCTGGGCGCCTGCCAGCGGGAGTTCACCTGCTCGGTGAAGGTGCCCGGCGTGATGGCCACGGTGTAGGCGTTGTTGTTGCTGATGCTCTCCCAGTACGCCACCTGGCCGGCGAAGCCGAGCGTGCCCGGTGTGTGGGTCTTCATGAACAGGGCGCGTCCCCGTGACATGAGCCAGGTTCCGGCCGGGTCGTTGCCGGGGCGGGCGAGCAGCCGGTCCATCCAGAAGTCCGTGCCCGAGCTCTCCGCGTCGTAGATGGCCTGCATCATGTTGCCGGTCGTGTACGTACCGGGCGCGGCCGGGATCGACGGGCCGGCGAAAGTGGGGTATCCGATGGTCTGGGCGGCCTGCGCGGGAGCGCCTAAGGCGAGTGACCCGGCGATGAGCAGCAGGGCCGTGATGATTCTTCTCATGCCTGATTGATCCGATCCGATCGAGCGCGTGGGGGGAATGATCGAACCTAGCGCTTGGTTGTGGTAGCGCTAACAATCCTTTCTGTCGAATCACCTGAATAAAAGGTTTTCGGAAACGTAGACCGATCTTCCGGACCTGTCAATCAGTACGGCGGCCTATCCCTCGCCACTCCACCGCGCTGCGGAGCGAAAAGGCTTTCGGAGAGCCGTCAGGCGAGGTAGCCGAGCTGCGCGACTTCCACCCGGCCGCGCAGCGGGCGCCCGCTCAGGAAACGTTCAAGCTCGCCGACCGCGAACTCACCGAGCCGCCGCAACTCACGACCCTGCGCGCCCGCCAGATGCGGGGTGACGAGCACATTGGGCATCCGGAAGAGTGGGTGCTCCAGCGGCAGCGGCTCGGGATCGGTCACGTCGAGCACGGCCGAGACGCGACCGGTCGCGCACACCCGGGTGAGCGCCTCGGTGTCGATCAGCGAGCCGCGGGCGGTGTTGATCACGACGGCCTGGTCGGGCAGGAGGGCGAGGCGCCGTTCGTCCAGCAGGTGGCGGGTCTCGGCGAGGGCCGGGGCGTGCACGGTGACCAGGTCGCTGCGCCGGCACAGTTCGTCCACGTCCACCAGCTCGACCTCCAGCCGGGACGCCTCCTCCGGGGAGACGTAGGGGTCGGACAGCAGGATGTCCACGTCGAAGTCGCGGAGCCGCCGCAGCACGTGACGGCCGACCCGGGAGGCCCCGATCACGCCGACGGTGCAGTGATGCAGCCCGGTGCCGCCGCCCGGCTGCCAGGTGGACCGGTCGGCGCCGGCCGCGTAGTGTCCGGCCCTCCCGAAGACCCGTTTCGCGCCGAGGACGAGCATGGCGATGGTGTACTCGGCGACGGGCACGGCGTTCGCCTCCGCCGCGGACGACACGACGAGCCCGCGCTCGAACACGACGGGATCGACGATCGCCTTTACGGTGCCGGCGGCGTGGACGACGGCCCGCAGCCCCGGCGCCGCCTTCAGCACTCCGGCGTCGATCCGCGGGCAGTCCCAGCCGGTCAGCAGGATCTCCGCCGTGGCCAGCGCGCGGGCCGCCTCCTCGCCGTCGAACGAGGTGAAGGTCACCGTCGGATCGACGTCCACCGACTGCCGCAACCGGGTGACGAGGTCGGCGGGGAAGACGTCGTGGAAGGCCCAGGGCGCGATCGCGAAGACCGCTACGGGTCGCCGTGCCATAGAAGGCTCCTTGGGTAGGTGAACGGTTCCGCGGCGGCCCCAGGGCCGCCCGCCCCGTCAGGGACGGTCGCCGCCGTTGACGACCCGTGCGCAGGTCGGGGTGCCGGTGAGGCGGATCGTCACCGAGTCGCCGCCCGGCCACTCCAGGCTGACCTGGTCGTCCTCGACCCGCACCGCCGGGGGCCGGAGCTCCTCGTCCGTGCCGGTGAGCAGGACGAGGCTGACGTACACGGCGGTCCCGCCCGGGTGCGCGTCGGCGATCACGTACGGGGTGGCCGAGTGCCGCCCGAAGGCGTTGGCGCCCTCCGCCGTCGCCACGCCTGCCCCCGTGTAACCGTGCAGGCCCCGTACCACGCTGACCAGATCGTCCGGCCGCCGCGCCGACGCCCAGACGTCGCCGCTCCGCGCCGTGAGCGGCGCCTCGCCCGCGAGGGCGTGCCCGCCGTCCCTGATCCGGTGTCCGGCGGGCGCGGTGACCTGATGGATCCGCACCTCGGCCGGCCCGTCCACCACCGAGGCCGTCACCACGCGGACCGGCCCGGCCGGCAGGTCGTCGCAGTAGGCGGAGGCGGCGAACCGGTCCTGCGTCGTGAGCGGCTCGATACGCCGCCGCCGCGCGACGGCTCCATCCGGCGCGACGACGACGAGTTCCCCGTCGAAACCAGCCGCCTCGCCCAGGTCCGGCCCGGTGTGGCTGGTGTAAGCGAGTTTGAGGTAGTGCGGATCCGGCAGCCCCGACGGGTCCTGGATCCGGTCCCGGTCGCTGCCGTGGTTGACCAGCCGGACCACGCCGTCCTCGCGGGTGGCGTGCAGCAGCCATCCCGGCGGGCGCAGCGCCACCGCCTGGTCCGCGAGGTCGATCGGCGCCGGGACCTCGGCGTCAGTCCAGACCGGATGCTCGGGCGGCAGCAGCAGCCCGAGGAACGCCTTGCTGGCCCAATAGGGCGAGCCCGGCCCGGAGTAGCTCTGCGTGACCGGCAAGAACGTGTCGTACCAGCCCAAAGTCAACAGACCGCGCTCGTCCGGCACGCCGCGCTCGGCGAAGTGGCGCAGCACGCCGCTGGCGATCCGCCGGGTCCGGCCGGGCGGCAGCGGCGAGGAGCCGGCCAGCGCGCCCAGCCAGAGCGGCGCGGCCGTGGCGAACCGGTAGGTGAGCGAGCGCCCCTGGTGCACGGGCCCGCCGTCGGCGGCGAACAGGTGCTGGTACTGGCCGAGGAAGAGCCGCAGCCGCTCGCCGTAACGCTCCAGGCGGGCGGTGTCCCCGGCCATCCTGGCCCACAGCACCGGGTAGAGGTGCAGGGCCCAGCCCGCGTAGTAGTCGAAGTTCTTGCCCGCGCCGTCGGAGTACCAGCCATCCCCGACGTACCACTCCTCGATCCGTTCCAGCCCGCCGGTGATCTCGGCGGCCTCGTACGGCCCGCCCACCTCGGCCAGGAACTGCTCGACGACCACCCGGAACAGCACCCAGTTGTTGTCCGGGGTCCGTTTGCCGACGAAGCCCGCCAGCCACGCCACCACCCGCTCCTGCTCGGCCGGGGACAGCCGGTCGTACAGCCAGGGCCGGGTCTCGTGCAGGGCCAGCGCGATCGAGGCCGCCTCCACCAGCGGCTGGGACATGTCGGTCAGCGCCGGCCAGGCGTACGGGTGCGCCGGGTCGGTCCCCGCCACCAGCCCCTGGGCGTACCGCTCCAGGAGCGCGGGCGGCATCTGACCACCCGCCCCGGCGATCCGGAACGCGGCCAGCATGAACGTGCGGGCGTACCCCTCCAGACCGTCGCTCACCGGCCCCGAGCGGCTCTGCCTGCCCGGCAGGCGGTATTGCGCGAAGTCGTCGGTGGCGTACGGCACCACGGACGCCAGCAGGTGATCCGCCACGGCCTCCCAGTGCGCCCGGGTCCAGCCGGTGTAGGCGGACAGCTCGGCATCGGCGGGTGGGAGGCGCAGCGATGGCATAAAGCGGATACTACGGCATTTTAGCTGGGGTTTTCCGGCTAAAATAGCCCAGCGAGAGTAACCGTTTTAACATTGGGAGGTCGCATGGCCCGGCGGACGGCGTCCGACGACGGCGGGCCGCGACCGTCGACGATCCGTGACGTGGCGAAACACGCCGGCGTATCCGTCGCCACGGTGTCCAGGATCCTGTCCGGCACCTATCCCAGCGCTCCCGCCACGCGCGGCAAGGTCATGCGGGCGGTCCGCGAGCTCGACTACGTGGCCAACGCCCACGCTCGGGGGCTGGCCGGGTCGAGCACCAGCAGCGTCGCCATCATCGTCAACTCGGTCATCTCCCCCCACTACGCCGCCGTCGCCCAGGGTGTGCAGACCCAGGCCGCCCTCGAAGGCCGGTTGTGCCTCGTCGGCACCACCGGAGGCGATCCGGAGCGGGAGCTGGCGACGATCCGGCTCATGCGCGAGGAGCACGCCGACGCGGTGATCCTGGTCGGCAACGTGGTGGCCGACGACGCTTACCGCGAGCGGATGGGCGAGTACGCCCGCGCGCTGGCCCTCGCGGGCTCGCAGCTCGTCCTGTGCGGGCGCCCCCCGCTGGGGCCCGACGTACCGGCCATCGTGGTCGAATACGACAACACCGGTGGCGCGTACGCCGTCACCAGCCACCTGCTCTCGGCGGGCCACCAGCGCATCCTGTTCCTCGGGCGACGGGACGGCTACAGCACGCCGGAGAGCCGCATCGCCGGCTACCGGGCGGCGCTGGCCGCCTACCGCGTGCCCCACGATCCGGCGCTGGAGGTGGCCGGCACGATGGAGCGCCACGAGGGCTACCGCATGGTGCGCGAACGGCTCGACGCGGGACCGCGCGACTTCACCGCCATCTTCGCCGGGAACGACCTGATCGCCGCGGGTGCCCGCCAGGCGCTCAGGGAGCGGGGCCTACGCATTCCCGACGACGTGTCCATGGTCGGTTTCGACGACCTGCCGCCCGCCGCCGACATCGACCTGACCACCGTGCACGTACCGCACGAGGAGCTGGGCCGCACCGCCGTACGGCTGGCACTCGAACGCGAGCGCGGCAGGACGGGCGCCGCCGAGCACGTCCTGCTGGGCACGCACATCGTCGTCCGCGACTCGGTCCGCCCGAACCTCCCCTGACCGCTCAGCCGGAAGGGATCACCGGCGCCACAGGGGCCTCGCTGATCACCGGCGCCGCCAACGCCGCGGGCGCCACGCGGATCACCGGCGCCGCAGGCGCCGAGGGCGCGTCGGGCGCGCCCGGCAGGTGGGTGCCGGTGGGCAGCAGCGACTCGCACGCCTTCACCGCCGCCCCGTACCTGACGGACAGGACGTCGACGTGTTCACCGTTGATCTCGAGGTTGACCAGCCCGTCCGAGGAGACCGCGACCTCGGGGAAGTCGGGCAGCCCCTTCGAACGCATGCAGTCGGTGAACGCCTTGGCGTCCGTGCCGGGGCCGTCCGGGGCGGACAGCGCACTCGCGCCCCCACCCACTCCCGCTGCGACGACCGCGGCGGCGAGGATCACGTTCCTGATCGTTGAGCCGAGCATGATGGCTCCTCCGTTTCCATCGTTTCTGTTCGGTGAGCCCAGCAAAGCCGAGGACCGGTTACGGGACGGGAACGGCGGCGGTTACCCCGCTGTAACCGGCGGCTGGGCATCCTGGGTGGATCATGAGGGTGCTGATGGTCGAAGACCACGAGGAACTGGCCCAGACAGTGGCCGCGGGGCTGCGCCGCGAGGGCATGGCCGTCGATGTGGTGCTGGACGGCGACGCCGCGCTCGACCGTACCTCCGCCAACCACTACGACGTGGTCATCCTCGACCGCGACCTGCCCGGCCTGCACGGCGACGACGTGTGCAGGTCGCTCGTGGGCGCGGGCTACCCGGCGCGGGTGCTGATGCTCACCGCCGCCGGAACGATCGACGACAAAGTGACCGGGCTGGGGGTCGGCGCCGACGATTACCTGCCCAAGCCGTTCGCCTTCGCCGAGTTGGTCGCCCGGCTCCGGGCGCTGGCCAGGCGGACGCGTCCGGCCCTGCCGCCGGTGCTCGTCCACGGCGACCTGCGCCTCGACTCGACCACGCGGATCGCCACCCGCGACGGGCGGCGGCTGTCGCTGAGCCCCAAGGAGTTCGCCGTGCTGGAGCTGCTGCTGGCCGCCCGGGGTGCCGTGGTCTCCGCCGAACAGCTCCTGGAGCAGGGCTGGGACGAGTTCGCCGACCCGTTCACGCAGACCGTGAAGGTGACGATCAGCCGGTTGCGCCGCAAACTGGGCGACCCACCGCTGATCGAGACGGTTCCGCAGGCCGGATACCGGATATGAGGCGGACGGCCCGGCTGCGCCTCACGCTCCTGTACAGCGGGCTGTTCCTGCTGGCCGCGGTGGTGCTGGTCACCCTCATCTACTTCCTGGTCGTGTACTCGCCCTTCCCAGGGCCGCCGACCGCTCCCACGGCACCAGGAGGGCTCGACCTGCCCGTACCGGAGCCCCAGGTGAAGGAGCAGCACGCCGAAAGCCTGCGCCGGCTGCTGGTCAACTCCCTGGTCGCGCTGGCGGTCATGGCGTTCGCGTCGGTACTGCTGGGGCGGCTCATGGCCGGGCGCGTCCTACGACCGCTGGGCGACATGACGGCCACCGTCCGGCGCATCACGGCCGACCGGCTCGACCGGCGGCTGGCCGCGTCCGGGCCGGACGACGAGCTCAAGGAGCTGGCCGACACCTTCGACGAGCTCCTGGATCGGCTGGAGGCGGCGTTCACCGCGCAGCGGCGGTTCGTCGCCAACGCCTCCCACGAGTTGCGCACGCCGCTGACACTGCAGCAGGCCATGGTCGAGATCGCGCTCACCGACTCCACGGCCGACGCCGGGTCGTTGCGGGCCGTACTGGAACGTCTGCTCGCCAACGGAAAGCACCAGGAACGGCTCATCGAGGCCCTCCTCACCCTGGCCCGTAGCCAGCAGGGCCTGCATCACCGGCAACCTCTCGACCTGGCCGCGATCGCCGGGCAGGCCCTCGACCAGCGGGGCGACCAAGGCGTCCGGGTCGAGCCCGCGCTGCGCCCGGCACCCGCGTCCGGCGACCGCGCCCTGCTCGAACGCCTGGTCGCGAACCTGCTGGACAACGCCGCACGGCACAACGTGCCCGACGGCTGGATCAAGGTGACGACCGCCGTGGAGGGCGGCCGGCCCACCCTCAGGATCTCCAACAGCGGCCCGGTGATCCCACCCGAACGAGTCCCCACGCTCCTGCAGCCCTTCCAGCGTCTGGAGACCGGCAGAAGAGCCACCGGCGACGGCCTGGGGCTGGGCCTGTCGATCGTCGCCGCCATCGTCCAGGCCCACCACGGCACACTGGACGCTCGCGCCCTGCCTGGAGGCGGGCTGGAGGTGACTGTCTCTTTGATCACGCGGTAGAGGTCAGCCAGCCGCGGACGTCGGCCATCGCCGTACCCTCGCTGTCGGCGTCGATGCCCGCTGCCAGGTCCGCGATCGTGACGGCTGCCAGCGCGCCGGACCAGGCCTCCTGCGCCGAGGCCATCGCGCGGGCGATCGCGCACGGCCGGTCACACCGTTCGGCCGGTACGGCCAGCGGCCCCTGCTGCCGGATCTCCGTGCACCGGTAGGCGGGTGACGTGCCGTCGATGGCCTGGACCACCTCCAGCACGGTGATCGCCGCGGCGGGCCTGGTGAGGAGGTAGCCACCGACCTGGCCGGCCGTCGACCGTACGATGCCCGCCCGGGAGAGCGCCTGGAGGTGCTTGGCCAGGTACGCCGGAGGGGTGCCGTGCAGCTCCGCGAGCCGCGCCGCCGGCACCGGGTCCCGGCTCTGGCTGAGCGTGACACAGCCGTGCAGCGCCCACTCCACTCCGTTGGACATCTTCATGTCCGCAGCCTACCCATTCCGGATAAGAAATGTCCGTGATAGAACTCGGATGGAAAATGTCCGAGATCAATTGGGAGTCCCCATGACGCGTACCGCCCTCGGCGCGGCCGCCGTCGCGCTGTTCGTCGCCGCGGCGAACCTGCGGCCGGCGATCGCCGCCGTGTCCCCTCTGGTGGACCGCATCCAGACCGACCTCGACCTGTCCGCCACCGGAGTGGCGCTGCTGACGACCATCCCGACGCTGGCCATGGGGGTCTGCGCGCCCCTGGCCGCCGTGGTCGGCCGCAGGTTCGGGCTGCGGCGCGGCGTGCTGATCGGGCTCGCCGTCATCGCCGTGGCGACGGCGGCCCGCGTCATCGGCGGCGCCGCCTGGCTGCAGCTGACCTGCGCGGCGGCCGTCGGGGCCGGGATCGCGATCGCGCAGACGCTGCTGCCCGCCGTGGTCAAGACCCGCTTCGCCGACCGCGCCGGCCTGGTGACCGGCATCTACACGGCCGGCCTCGGCCTGGGCGGGGCGGTCGCGGCCGGGGTGACCGCCCCGCTCGCCGACGCCATCGGCTCCTGGCCGGGGGCGCTGGCCTCCTGGTCGGTGCTCGCGGTGGCGGGCATGGCGATGTGGTCGGCCTCCGCCACCTCCCTGGGCCTCGACAGCGGCCCAGCCCCTGTGGGCCCCGCTACCAAGGGACTGCCCTGGCGGAGCGGTGTGGCCTGGCGGATCACCGCACTGTCCGCCGCCAACTCCGCCCTGTACTACTGCGAACTGGCCTGGGTCGTCCCCCTGCTGCACGAGGACGGGCGGCGTGGCGCCACCGGTGCGGGGGTGCTGCTGACCGTGCTGATCTCCATCCAGGTCGTCGCCATGCTGGCCGTACCGGCGCTGCTGGGTGAAGGGCGGGACCGGCGCGCCGGGCTGGCCCTGACGACGGTGTTGACGGCGATCGGGTTCGCGGGGCTGGCGGCGGCGCCGGCGACGGTCACCTGGTTGTGGATCGCCGCCTTGGGCGTCGGTCACGGCGGGCTGTTCACGCTCGTACTCACGCTGCCCGTGGTGGTCAGCCGTGACGCCGCCGAGGCCGGACGGATCAGCGCGATGGCGTTCTTCGTCGGCTACGCCTGCGCCGCCCTGGCACCCCTGCTGGTGGGCGCGCTACGCGACGCGACGGGAGACTTCCACCTGGCCTTCGGCCTGCTGAGCGGCCTGACCGCCGCGACGCTGCTGCCCATCGCCCGGCTGAACAAGGGCGGGGGCGAGCGTACGGCCGGGGTTCGTGAGGCGTCACAGATTTGACATCGGCGAGCCGGACGCGTTTTCGCGACGCGTCCGGTTCACCGCACCCGCAGCGGCATGGCCGACAGAACGCCTCGGCCGCCCGGCGGCAGCCCCAAGGCGACCGAGAGCTGACGCGCCGTCTCCGCGGCGATGCCGCCGATCTCGTGCAGGCGCGACTCGCTCGGCGAGCGGGTGACCGACACGGAGACGGCGGCCGCGATCACCCCGCGGTGGTCGCGTACCGGCGCCGACACCCCGAACACGCCGTCGTCCAGCTCGAACGCCGTCACCGCGTAGCCGAAGGAGCGTACGTGGGCGACGTCGGCCAGCCACTGCTTCTCGTCGTTGACCGCGGGGCCCAGGCCGGCGGGCAGGGCGGCCCGCAGGCTTTCGCGGATCTGCGCGTCGTCCCAGTCCGCCAGCAGCGACCGGCCGGCGGCCGCCATGATCACCGGGATCGAGATGCCCTCCCAGATCCGGTGGAAGGCCCGCGAGGAGGGCAGCGTCATCAGCGTGAGCGCCATGTCGCCGCGCTGCACGCACAGGTGCGTGTCCTCGTCGCAGGCCGTGGCCAGCCGCCGCAGGAAGGGCACGGCCAGCTGGACCAGCCTCGACTGCTGCGTACGCGCCGCGAGCGCGAACAGCCGCCAGCCCAGGCGATAGCGCTTGGTCAGCGGGTCGCGCTCGACCATGCCCTCGGCCTCCAGACCGCGCAGCGCCCTCGACACCTGGCTCTTCTCCCGGCCCAGCCGCTGCGCGATCCAGTTGACGCCGAACCCGTCCACGTCGCGATCGTCCCCGTTGCCCGCCAGCACTTCCAGGATGTCCATGTCCCGCCGGAGTCCGGCCGACGACAGCGGCGATTTCTCGCTCATTCCCACCCTCGCTCAGTTGCGCTGACCGCAACCCATTTTGCGATGACTGCAATTGGTCACATACGTTTACACATTCCTACAAGCGTAAGCAAAGGCGGACACTCTATGAACTTCAGCGAGTACGTGGTCTCACGCTGGGACACCCTCTCGCTGGCTGCCGCCGAACACGCCCTGGTCGTGGGCATCGCCATCGGCGTCTCCACCGCCGTCGGCGTCGGCATCGGACTCCTCACCCACGACCTTCCAAAGACCCGGGGTGCCTCGCTGGGCATCTCCGCCGCGATCCTGACGGTCCCCTCCCTGGCACTGCTCACCCTGCTCATCCCGGTGACCGGGCTGGGATGGGGATCCACGCTGGTCGCGCTGACCGCGTACGCGTTCCTGCCGATCATCAGGAACACGGTCGCCGGGCTGCGCGGCGTCGACGCCGCCATGGTGGAGGCGGGGCGCGGGATGGGCATGAGCCGGATCCGCGTCCTGCTGAAGGTGCGGCTGCCGCTGGCCTGGCCGCTGATCCTCACCGGAGTGCGCGTCGCCACGCAGATGCTCATCGGCATCGCGGCCATCGCCGCCTACGTCGACGGACCCGGCCTCGGCACGCAGATCTTCGAAGGGCTGTCCCGGCTGGGCTCGGTGAACGCGCTCAACGCGACGCTCGCCGGCACGCTCGGCATCGTGGTCATCGCGGTGCTGTTCGACCTGTTCTTTTTCGCTGTACGTCAACTGACGATCCCAAGGGGGCTTCGTGTTCGACCGTGACACCGGAGGCGCGCGTATTGAGCTGCGGGCACTGACCAAGCACTACCCAGGGCAGCCCGCGCCGGCGGTGGACCACGTCGACCTCGACATCCCCGCCGGTGAACTCGTGGTCTTCGTCGGCCCGTCGGGCTGCGGCAAGACGACCACGATGAAGATGATCAACCGCCTGGTCGAGCCCACGTCGGGCGAGATCCGCATCGGCGGCGAGGACGTGCTGAGCCTGCACCCCGACGAGCTGCGCAGGCACATCGGCTACGCCATCCAGCAGGTGGGACTGTTCCCGCACCTGACCATCGGCCAGAACATCGGCCTGGTGCCGAAGCTGCTGGGCTGGTCCGCCGCCCGTACGGCCGACCGGGTCGAGGAACTGCTGACCCTGGTGAACCTGGAGCCGTCGGCCTTCCACGACCGCTACCCCAGCCAGCTCTCCGGCGGGCAGCAGCAGCGGGTGGGCGTGGCCAGGGCGCTGGCGGCCGACCCGCCCGTGATGCTGATGGACGAGCCCTTCGGCGCCACCGACCCCATCACCCGTGAGCACCTGCAGAACGAGTTCGTCAAGCTCCAGAAGCAGCTGCGCAAGACGATCATCTTCGTCACGCACGACTTCGAGGAGGCCATCAAGCTCGGCGACCGCATCGCCGTACTCCGGGAGCGCTCGCACATCGCGCAGTACGACACGCCCGCGAACATCCTGGCCAACCCCGCCGACGACTACGTGGCCGGCTTCATCGGCCAGGACGCCACGCTCAAGCGGCTCGCGCTGCTGCGCGTGGCGGACGTGCAGTGCGCGCAGCAGCCGGGGAGCGCGGACATGCCGCAGATCACCGCGGACGCCAGCCTGCGCGAGGCTCTGGACGTCATGCTCGCGCACGGCACCGACCGCTGCGGCTCGCCGTCCGGCGTGCTCACCTACGACGCGCTGTGCGAGGCGGTGGGATCCGAACCGGCACCGGGGACCGCCCCCGTGCGGAAGGAGCCGGTGGGAGCCGGCCCGGCCGCCGCTCTGAAGGAGGCGGTCCGCCGGTGACCACCGCGACACTCCGTGCGGGCCGGACCCGCCCGTCCTGGCGCGTGTCAGGTCTGCGGCACGTCATCACCCCGGTCGTCCTGTGCGGCGTACTGATCGGCCTATACGTATGGGTCAGCGCGCAGAACCTGGACTCGATCGAGAGCCGCAGCCTCACCCGGGAGTTCCTCCTGGCCAAGGCCGTGGAGCACATCCAGATGACGCTCCTGGCCACAGCCCTCGTCGTGATCGTCGCGATCCCCCTGGGCGTCGTCGCCTCGCGGGCGCGCAACCGGCTGATCGCCCCCGTCATCCTCACCGTGGCCAACCTCGGCCAGGCGATCCCGTGCATCGGGCTGCTCGTGCTCTGCACGTTCATGTTCGGGGTGGGTTTCCAGACCGCCCTGGTCGGCCTGGTCGCCTATGCGGTGCTGCCCGTGCTGCGCAACACGATGGTCGGGGTGCAGCAGGTCGATCCGGCGCTCATCGAGGCCGCGCGCGGCATGGGAATGACCAAGGGGCAGGTGCTGCGCCGGGTCGAGCTCAAACTGGCCGTGCCGGCGATCCTCGCCGGCCTGCGGACCGCGCTCGTCCTGACCGTCGGCGTCGCCACGCTCGGCGCGTTCGTCGCCGCGGGCGGCTTCGGCGAGCTGATCATCAACGGGCTCAAGCTGAACCGCATGCCCGTGACCATCGTGGGCGCCGTGCTGACCGCGTGCATCGCCTTCTTCATCGACTGGCTGAGCGCGCTCGCCGAAGACCTGCTCAAGCCCCGCGGCATCTGACCCCACGCAAGTCCAGCTTCAAGAGGTGTTTTTTTCATGCATGTCCGCAAGACGTTCACCCTGCTCGCCGCCGCCGCCCTGACCCTGACCGCCACGAGCGCCTGTGGTTCGAGCGACTCCGTCGAGGCCGCCAGTGCGGGCAACGAGTTGTCCGGAGCCAAGTTCGTCATCGGCTCCAAGGACTTCACCGAGAACATCATGCTCGGGCAGATCGCCGTGCAACTACTCAAGGCGCACGGGGCCGAGGTCGAGGACAAGACGAACCTCGGCGGCACCGTGCCCAACCGCAAGGCCCTGGAGTCCAAGTCGATCGATATGTACTGGGACTACTCGGGCACCGGCTGGATCGAGCACCTGAAGAACGCCACCCCCATCCCGGACGCGGCCAAGCAGTTCAGGGCCACCGCGGACGAGGACCTCGCGAAGAACAAGATCCGCTGGGTCGGGCCGACGCCGCTGAACAACACCTACGCACTGGCGATCCGCTCGGAGAAGGCCAAGGAACTGGGCGTCAAGACGATCTCCGACGTGGTGAAACTGGCCAAGACCAACCCGGACCAGGCGTCGTTGTGCGTCGAGTCGGAGTTCTCGACCCGTGACGACGGGCTGCCGGGGCTGTCCAAGGCGTACGGACTGAACCTCCCGAAGGACAAGATCAGCCAGCTCGACACCGGCGTCGTCTACACCGAGACCGACAAGGGCCAGACCTGCAACTTCGGCGAGGTGTACACCACCGACGGCCGCATCTCCGCGCTCGGCCTGACCGTGCTGCAGGACGACAAGCACTTCTTCCCGATCTACAACGCCGCCGTCACCGTACGGGACGAGACGTACCAGAAGTACCCGGCTCTGGAGAAGGTGCTCAAGCCGGTGATCGCCAAGCT
This sequence comes from Nonomuraea sp. NPDC049141, assembly GCF_040648415.1. NCBI lineage: Bacteria > Bacillati > Actinomycetota > Actinomycetes > Streptosporangiales > Streptosporangiaceae > Nonomuraea > Nonomuraea sp. NPDC049141. The sequence goes on along the minus strand of NZ_JBEZDR010000003.1, from coordinate 127,152 downwards.
GGACGACACGACCATGCGGAAGCTCAACGCCCAGGTGGACGTCGACGGCGAGGAGCCGAGCAAGGTCTCCGCCGACTGGCTCCGCACCTCAGGCTTCCTCGGCAAGTCCGACGCCTGATGGTGCGGGTCCAGTAGCCGGCGAACGCCACCAGCAGCGCGTCCACCCGCTCCGGCTCCGCCGCCCGGCCCAGCGGATGCGCGGCGAACAGCTCCTCGGGGTCGGCGTCACCCAGATCCGACTCCAGCAGCAGGCAGACCAGGTCGGCCCACGCGGGGCCGGTGCACGCGCGGCCCCAGTCGACCAGGCCGGCCCGCGCGTGCGGGGTGATGAGGAAGTTGTCGAAACGCGGATCGAAGTGCAGCAGCGAGTCTCCGACGACCAGCGACGCCCAGTCCCGTTCGACCTCGGCCAGCCGCCCCAGCCGCGCCCGCTCCCAGGCGCCGAGACCGTCGGTGGCGCCGTCGCGCTCCCTGGCCTGCCAGGTCTCGCAGCGGCCAGCCATACGGTCGGCCACCGTCGGCAGGCCGCCGATCGGCGACGGCGTGAGCTCGCGGGCGCAGACGGTCACCAGGCGGAGGGCGGCGGCCCGCCCCGGCGCTCCTCGAAACGCCGCACGGCCGAGCCGAGGCGGCGTTCCACCTCTTCCACCAGGGGACCGGGCAGCTCGTGCCAGGCGCGGCGGCCGGATTCGCGCACGACTCCGGCCTACCCGATCAACGCCCGAAGCACCCTCAGCCCAGCAACTCGACCGTGCCCCGCTCGCCGTCCACCCGGACGCGGTCGCCGTCGTGCAGCCGCATCGTCGCGTTGCCCGTACCGACCACGGCCGGGATGCCCAGCTCGCGGGCCACGATCGAGGCGTGCGACAGCGGCGCCCCCATGTCCGTCACGACGGCGGCGGCGCGCGGGAACATCGGTGTCCAGCCGATGTTGGTCAGCGTCGTCACGAGGATCTCGCCGGGCTTGAGCCGCTCGCCGTCCTCGGGCGAGGCGATCACCCGGGCGACGCCCTCAACGATGCCCGGCGCACCGGGGAAACCGGTCACCGTGTCGCTGACCGGCGCGCTCCCGCCGCGCGCGTCGTAGATGTCGCTCCGCCTGCCGGGGTCGGCGGCCCAGCGCACCGGATCGAAGTGCCCGACGATCAGCGTCGGGTACGGCGGCAGCGAGGCGTAGCGTTCGTAGGTCGCCCGCCGTACCGGGATCTGGTCCAGTGAGGACGCGTCACCGCGCAGGAGGCCGAGGATCTCCTCCAGATAGAGGAAGAACACGTCGTCGCCGTGCCCCGTGAGCTGCCCGGCCCGCAGCATGAAAGCGCGCAGCACCCAGAACGCCCGCATGTTCTCCGACCTGGCGCTCTCGCGGTCGCGGACGACCTGGTTCCACCGGGTGACCCGGGCCCGCATCTTGGCTTCCTTGCGGGGATAACGCTGGGCGAACCGCGCCCACGCCTCCTCGCGCGCCTTCTTCTGACGGGCGAACAGGGCCTCGGTGTCGGCGCTCATGTCGCGGAGCCCGGCGAGCTGGGCGTCGATCCAGGCCGGGTCCTCGCCGGGGCGCGGAAGGGAGACCTCGAACTCGTGGGGGCCGCGATGCCCGTACAAGCGGGCGAACGTGTCACGGTCGATCTCGCCCCTGGCCAGCTTGCCCAGACCGAGGACCGGGCCGAGACTGGCCAACTCGCCGTCGGCGTTGGCGCCGGTGAGCATGGCTTCGGCGTCGACGTCGCCCATCATCTTGCGCAGTTTGTCGCGGGTGTACACGAGCGTGGCCCCGCCCTGCCGGCCGGCCGCCTCCAGCATGCGGCAACTGGTGACGACGTACGGCTCGATCTCACGCTCCCACAGGGCGGCCAGGTCGGGGCCGGTCTCCGCGGTGGCGATCCGGGCGCGCAGGTCCTCCGCGCGCTGCTGCGCGGTGGCGAGGAAGGGGCGCAGGCCCTTGAGGTTCGTACGGACGCGCTTCTGGATGTTGATGCCCATCGGCACGACCTTCTTGACGATCTCCCAGGGGGAGACCGTCAGCAGCGGCACGTCGAGGCCAGGCGGCAGCTTGCCGAAGATCTGCTCGACGGCGCTCAGCCGTTTCCGCATGCCGAGCGAGATGGCCATCGTGTACATGACGCTCAGGTTCATGTAGAACCGGCCGCCGATGTTGCCGACCAGGTCGAACCCGGGCAGCGCCGAGGCGGCCATCGCCTCATGGATGAACAGGCGGACGAACGACCAGGTCGCGGGCGTCATCACGTCGGGGATGGCCTCGCCGAGGTTGCCGCCGGTCCACAGGTAGTCGCCCTTGAGGCTGTCGTTCCACTCCTCGGCCCGCTGCTTGAGGCCGGTGATCGGGCGGGCCTGGACGATGAAGAACGAGCCGTCGCGCCTGGCCCATTCGACGTCCATCGGGGTGCCGTACAGCTCCTCGATGCGCGTGCCGATCGCGGCCAGCTCGGCGGCCTGCGGCGGGTCGAGGACGGCCCGGCGCCGCAGGTCGTCGGGGACAGGCTCCTCCCGCGTGCCGGACGGCGTGCGCACGGTCATGACCGTCTTGTCGCCGATGCGCGACTCCGCGACGGCGCCGTCGCGGACCACGACGGTGTCGGGGGTGACCTGGCCGCCGACGACCGCCTCGCCGAGGCCCCAGGAGGCGTTGATGACGATCTCGTCGCGGGCGCCGTTGACCGGGTTCGCGGTGAACAGGACGCCGGCCGCGTCGGCGTCCACGAGCTCCTGCACGACGACGGCCAGCGCCACGTCGTCCTGGGGCACGCCGTTCTGCTCGCGGTAGGCGATGGCGCGGGCGTTCCAGAGCGAGGCCCAGCAACGCTTGACGGCGTCGAGCAGCGCCTCGCCCCTGATGTTGAGGTAGGTGTCCTGCTGCCCGGCGAACGACATGCCGAGCAGGTCCTCGGCCGTGGCGGACGAGCGGACGGCCACGGGCACGTCGTGGCCGAGCGCGTCATACGCCTCGCGGATCTCGGCGGCGATCGCGGCGGGCATGTCGTGCTCGGCGAACAGGGCGGCGATCGCGGCGGCGTCGCCGGCGGCGGCCGCGTCGAGGATCCGGTCGTGGAAGTCCGCGACGAACGCGCGGTAGGCCTCGGTGGTGATGTGGAATCCGTGGGGAACGGGCAGTCCCGCCCTGGTCAGCCTGGCCAGGGAAGCGCCCTTTCCCCCTGCTGTCGCGAGGTCGGCGGCGGCATCGTCGAGAGGGATTAAGGCCCTCACGTGACACGCTCCTTAGCGCCTAGGGAGACCGCGAGTTTCCGCTGCGCGATCTCCTCGATGGTGTCGAGATAGCCGAGGGTGGCCAGCCTGGCGGCCCGCGCGTCGCCGTCCGGCGGCACGCCGTCCGCGCCCATGGCCCGGATGGCGGTGTCGGCGACCAGCTCGGCGAGCCGGTCCTCCGGCGTCCGCATCTCCTCGGGCAGCATGTTCTGCGTGATCAGGAACCCGTAGACGACCGAGACGAGGATCGCGAGGTGCTCGGCGGGAGCCAGGTCGGAGCGGAGCACTCCCCGCCCGACCAGCTCGCCGAGGTACGTCTCGAACGCGGCGCCCTGCTCGAACGCGGCCGCGCTGTTCTGCTTCTGCCTGCTGAGCTTGCCGAACACCGCCGAGTCGCCCAGGATCAGCGCCTTCATCAACGGCCGTCGCAGCACCCCCCCGACCAGCTCTCGGAGCAGCTCGTGCAGGTTCGCGGGCGCGCGCTCGCGGACCTCGCCCAGCATGCGGACCCGCTCACGGCGGACCAGCGCGGCGAAGAGCAGCTCGCGCGTCTTCCAGTGCAGGTAGATCGTGCCCTTGGCGACGTCCGCCCGCCTGGCCACGTCGTCGATGGTCGTCTTGTCGTAGCCCCAGCGCAGGCACAGCTCGGCGGCGGCGTCGAGGATCCGGTGCGCCCGCTCCAACTGGCGCGCGGGGTCCTGCGGGGGCCGGCCGACCTTGGCCATCAGTCTCACCTCAAATGATTGACTAGATGAGACTAATTGGTCATTTAATTAAGCACAAGCTCATCCCAGCTTCGCCAGCAGTTGTTCGGCGTCGGCCGCGAAGGGCGAGTCGTCGGTGCCGGCCGCCAGCCGGAGCATCCGCCTGGCCACCGTGAGGTCGCCGTGGGCGTAGCGGATCTCCCCCAGGCGGAAGGCGGCCTCGGCGACCAGGTCGGGCTGCTCGGTCAGCCCCAGCGTGAGCTCGTAGTAGCGCACGGCGCCGTCGCGGTCGTTCAGCCAGTAGCAGAGCTCCCCCAGGTGCGCGGCCGCCATGCCCGACTCCGTGTCGCCCGAGTCGATGACCCGCTGGTACCAGCCGAGCGCCTCGGGGAAGTCCCGCTCCCGCTTGGCCAGCGCCCCGAGGTGCATCGCCCCGAGCGCGGTGACGTGCCCGGTGCCGAACTCGACCGCCCGGACGTACCACCGGCGGGCCTCGTCCTCGTCCTCGTCGTGGTAGCTGTGGCCGAGCGCGACCATCGCCCTGGCGGCCAGCTCGTCGTCGCCCGCGACGAGCACGCGCCGGTATACCTCCCTGCCCTCGGCCACCTCGCCGGTCCCGACCAGGGCCTGGGCGAGCACGCTCAACGCGGTGGGCTCACCGCTCTGGGCCGCCTCCCGCAGCGTGCGCAGCGACGCCTCGGTGTCGCCCTGGCGGCCCTGGAGCATGCCGAGCAGGCTGCCGAACACCGACCGCACCGGGCTGTCGGCGTCACCCGCCTGGCGTTCGGCCAGGTCGTAGAAGGCGGCGACGTCGTTCTCGACGTCGAGGAGCGCCAGCAGCCTGCCGCCCGCGACGAACCGCACGTCCGGGTCCTCGTGCTCGTTCAGCCGCTCGTAGACGGCCCGCGCCCGCGCCGTCTCGCCGAGCTCGGCGAGCCGCTCGGCGACCCCCAGCTCGGTGAAGGCGTCGGAGCCGACCAGCTCGTAGTAGAGGTGGACGGCGTCGGGGTCGTCGCAGAGCTCCGCGAGCTCCCTGGCCTTGACCCCGGCGTGCGGCCCCAGATGCGCCAGCACCTGTACGGCCAGCGCGTGCTCGCCCCGCTCGTACGCCTGGTAGGCCAGGGTGCTCAGATTGTTCAGGGCCATCTGGGCCAGCTCTCGGGTTGGCTCGTTGGTTGACTCGTTGGCCGATTCGTGGGTTGGCTCGGCGCCCGTCCCCGCGGCGCCCGTCCCCGCGGCGGCGGCGAACGCCTCGGCGGCCCCGAGCGGGTCGCCGTCCTCGTGCAGCCAGCAGCCGAGCTGAAGGCCGCCCCTGGCCACGGCGTCGGTCTCGCCCGACTCGATGGCCAGTCGCGCCTCCCCCGCCGCGGCGGCCGTGTCACCCAGCGCGTGCAGGGCGTCCGCGAGGTCGACCCGCATCCCCGCGTTCGGGTGACCGGTGTCGATCCCCTTGCGGTACATGGCGACCGCGCCCGCCAGGTCATCCGTCGCCTTGCACGCGTCACCCCACACCCAGTAGCCCATGGCCACCGTCTCAGGGTCGCCGGTACCGATCGCCAGCTCGGCCTCGGCGGCGACGGTCGCGTACTCCCGCCGCTGGAACAGATTGACGAGCAGATGACGCAGACTCGCGAGATCCCCGGCCGCGGCGCCACGATCGAGCACGTCACCGGCGCCCGCCAGATCGCCGCCCTCCTCCAGCAACCCGGCCAGCTCGACGGCGGTCGACGGCATCGCGGCCCGCAGCGCCTCGACGGCTCCGTCCAGGTCCCCGCGCCGACGCCGGACGGCGGAGACGTCGCGCCACGCCATGAGGCTGATCTCGGCGTCGTCGCTTCCGGTCGCGGGCAGAAGGCACAGCTCGGCCTGGCTGTACTGGCCGTCACGGGCCAGGTCCGCGCCGAGCCCCAGCCTTGCCGGCGCGGCCCATCTCGGCCCGCCCAGCTCGATGACCAGCAGGTAGAGCGCCCTGGCGAGAGCGTCGTCCCGGGTCATCCTGGCCATCTCCAGCGTCTCGGCGAACGCCTCGTCGGTGGCCGTAGGAGATGCGGTCAGCAGGCGGCGTACCTCGGCCGGCTCGCCCGCGTCCAGCGCGAGCAGCAGCCGGGCCATCGACGCCGAACCGGTCAGCTCGGTCAGAGCCGTCAGCGCGCCCTGCCGGTCGCCCTCGGCGGCGAGCACCCACGGCCGCTCCTCCGGCGACGCCGTGCCGAGCCGGACCCGGGCCGTGGCCGCGGCCTGCCGGTCCACGTCCTGAACCGCCGCACGCTGGTAGGCCGAACGGGCGCCGTCCTGGTCGCCCGCCTCCTCCAGCCGCCGGCCCGCCTCCACCAGCGTGACACCCGCCGACCCCGGATCAGCCGCCACGGCCCGCTCGAACGCCGCCCGCGCCCCCGCGAGATCGCCGGTCCGCGCGAGGAGACCACCCAGCAGGCACACCGCCTCCGCGCCCGGTGCGATCCCCACCGCGATCTCCGCAGCCGCCAGCGCTCCCTCCAGATCACCGGCATCCCGCAGCAGCCGGGCCAACTGCGGCACCGCCGCATCCCCGAACACCACCCGCAGCACTTCGCGAGCCTCGTCGGTCGACCCACTCGCGATCAGAATCTCCCCGAGCCGCAACGCAGCCTCAGCCACGTGCGCCTCGACCGTCGCCTCTCCGTACGCTCCTGCCGCGGACGCCCTTTCAGCCCCGGCGGCTGTCCCCTGGTCCTTCGCCGCGTGCCCGGCAGCCACCGTTTCCTGGTGCCCCACACCCGCCTCGCCGTACCCCGCCAGTGCCTTCCGGTATGCCTGTGCCGCCGTGGCCAGGTCGCCGAGGGTGTGCCAGGTTCGGGCGAGGTCGCGGTGCGCGATGGTGGCGAGGCGTTCGTCGGGGCCGGTCGCGGCCTGCTGCCAGGCGGCGATCGCGCCGTGCGGGTCGCCGGCGTCGTGGCGTAGGGCGCCGAGGTAGCAGGCCGCCTCCTGCTGGAAGTCCGGGTCACCGATGTCGAGCACCAGTGACAGCGCCCCGTCCGCGGCGGCCGTCTCGCCCTGCCGGTGCCAGGCGTGCGAGCTCTGCATCGCCAGCATGGCCGCCATCCAGGACCGGCCGTCGTCGGCTATCTCCTCGAAGGCCGCGGCCGCCGCACCGAAGTCGCGGTCGAGCAGGAACCGGGCGTAGCGTCCTGTGTCCCCCTCTTCCGGGTGAGTCTCCGGGATATGGGCGAACGCGGCACGAGCGCCGTCGAGGTCGTCGATCCGTACCCGGGTGAGTCCGAGCAGCCACGCGTTGCGCGGCGCCTGGACCGGGTCACCCTCGGCGACGAACCGCTCGTGCAGACGGCACGCGGCCAGCAGATCGCCCTGGCGCTCGAACAGCCCGAGCAACGCACCCATCGCCTCGACCCGCAGCCCCCGATGGCGGGTCTCCATCGCGGCGGTGAACGCGGCCCGCGCCTCCACCAGATCACGCTCGCGCGCCCCCGCTCCCTCACCCGCGCCGAAGTCCTCACCCGGATCCTCACTGAGCAGCTCACCCAGCCCGTACGCCACCCACGGCGCCAACCCGGGATGCCCATCGACGCGGGCCCGGCGCAGCAGTGCGACCGCCTCCTCGGTCTGGTCCTGGTTCACCAGGACGTCCTTGAAGATGGTGGCCGTGTACGAGAGCGCGAGCGGATCACCGGATTCGGCCGCCGCGCGGAACAGCTGGGCCGCGTCCGACAGGTCATACCCGATGGAGGCCAGCACCTGCGCGAACACCGCGGTGCCGATCGCGGCCGTCGCCGGGTTCGGGTGCTCCATGGCCTGGCGGTAGCGGACCAGCCCCTCCTCCCTGCCCAGGCGCTGGTGGTCGATGACCGCCCGGAGCACGGGATGCGGTTCGTCACCCGATTCGCGGAGCAGGTGCAGGAAGAACTCGGCGCTGAAGCCCTGCAGCAGATCGTCACCCTCGGCGACGTACGACAGCAGCTCGTCGGCCTGCTCGCGGTCGCCCTCGCCCAGTTCCAGCTCGGCCAGCGTCATCATGGCCCGGACCGACTGCGTGGCCGCGCCGGAGTCGATGGCCCTGCGCAGCAGCCGCCGCGCCCCGGCCAGGTCACCCGCCTGCAGGTGGCGCAGGGCCTCGTCGACGTCCAGGAGCGCCTGCTCCTCCACCGGGTCGGCGAGCGGCTGCTGCCGCGCCGCGTGGTCGATCAGCAGCGCGGCCTTGAACGCCGTGTCGGGGTCGTCGTGCTCGGCCGCGTCGAGTACGAGCGCCATGAGGCTCTCCCGATCGTCCGGGTGCCGGTCGAGCAGCAGGCCGAGCAGTGTGACGCAGATCGACGACCACTCCGACTCCCCCGCCTCCAGTACGGCCCGCAGCGCCGCGAGCGCCTCGGCCACCTCCCCGGCCTCGGTGTGCATCTGTGCCAGGCACGCCTGGGCCTCGACGGCGTACTCGCGCTGGCCGCTGGCGATCACCCGGTGGAAGATCGCCTTCGTCGCCACCACGTCGCCGAGCTGCGCGGTCACCTTGGCCTGCTCGATGAGCGCGGGCAGCCGCTCCTCGGGCCTGGGGTCCTCGGCGGCCGTGGCGTAGGAGGCCGCCGCTTCGGCGTACTCGCCGAGATCGACGAGGACCGCGCCGCGCAGCCGGTGGGCCGTGGCCAGGTGGTCGGCGTGCCCCACGGCGATCGCGTGCTCGCACGCCTCGCGGGCGGCCACGAAGTCCTCCTCATCGGCGTACATCTGGAAGAGCCGGAACGCCGACAACGACACCACCTCGGGATCGCCGCAGGTCAGCAACTGCCGGTAGTCGTCCTCGTCCTCCGCCAGCTCGTACAGGTCGCGGGCCGTACCGGGATCGTGGGGGACGAAGTCGGGCAGCTCCAGCTGGGCGGCCAGCTCGGCCACGGCAGGACTGTCACAGCGCCGCGCCCGCTCCAGCGCCTCAGCCGCGCCCTGGCCGTCGCCCATCTCGGTCAGTACGAGGACCAGCGCCGTCTCGGCGAGCGCGGCCACCTCGAAGTCGGCGCCGTCGGAGGCGATCATCAGCACCCGGTAGGCGGCGGGCCATTCCCGCGCGGCGATCAGCATCATGCTCATGGCGATGGCCGACCGCTGCCCGAAGACCGGGTCGCCCGACTGGATCACCGACCGGTGCGCGGCCTCCGCCCCGTCGAGGTCGTCCTGCTCCTCCAGCAGGCAGGCCAGCAGATGCGACGCCTCGGGATCGCCGGTGGCCGCGTTCTCCCTGAACAGCACCGCCGCCGCACCGAGGTCTCCATCTTCCCAGTACCTCATCGCCGCGGCGAGCTGTTCTGACTCCATGCCGTACTCCCCAGTCAGCTAATAATGTGAAAAAGCTACATGTGTAGTCGCCTGGTTACCGCACATTCTCCGGATCTCCGGACCTGGGGCCATCACCGCTCGGAGCGCCGTAGCGTAGTCCCCATGGCTAGAGCGTTCTGGATCGACCAGGAGTTCGACAGGGATCGTGACGGGCGCTACGCCGTACACGTGCGCAAGAACCTCGAAGAGTTCGAGTGGGGGGACATCGCGCCGGTCAGGTTCGCCTGCGCGGCCTGGCGACTGGCCACGCCGCCGTCGCTGAACCCCGGCTACGTGCGCTGGGACCGCCGCATCCTGGAGGCGACCTGCGACCGCAACACGTGGGACGGCACGCTCAACGCGCGGATCCGGCTGGTCTCGCCGCTGCCCGAGGAGCTCACCCGCTCGCGGGCCTGGTGGCGCGACCGCGGCTGGCTGGGCTGGCAGGAGACGTTCGGCCAGTACGTCGAGCCGACGCAGCAGGACCTGGCCAGGATCCCGTTCCTGCGGGCGACACTGCTGGTCGAGGTGCCGGTGCCGCTCGACGACCTGCCGCCGGAGCCCGAGGGCCCGCATGATCAGGTCGAGCAGAGCGCGGAGCGGGCCCTGGTGGTGCTGGTACGCGAGCTGAACCAACTCGTCGCCCCCATCCTCGACCAGCTCGGTTAGGAGCATGCCCGACACGTAAGTGGGTAGCAGGGGGCGCGTGAGGATGCTGCTCGCCGTGCTGCCGGTGACGCTGATCATCGCCGGGTGCGCCGTGGACACCACCTCTCCGGCCCGTACCGCCGAGCGCTTCCGCACCGCCCTCGCCGCGCACCAGGAGGACACCGCCTGCGCGCTGCTCGCCGAACAGACCGCGGAGAAGCTGCCCGACCCCGGCCAGACGTGCGCCGAGGCGCTGCGCGACCTGAAGCTGGGCGCCGCCGGGCCGGTCACCGCGGTGCGGGTCTGGGGCGACGACGCCCAGGTACGACTGTCGGGCGACACTCTCTTCCTGCACCGCTACAGCGACGGGTGGCGGGTCACGGCCGCGAGCTGCCGTCCGCAGGGCGACCGCCCCTACGACTGCGAGGTGGAGAACTGATGCGGGTGATGTTCGTGATCACCCTCGTCGTCATCGCGACGGGGCTGATCTGCGTCTTCGCGACGGGCCTGGTCCACCTATGAAGAAGATCAAGGAGAACGGGCTGTCGCTGACGTTCCTGGTGATGTTCCTGCTGGCGTTGGGCGGGCAGGCCATCGCGGGGCTGGCCCTGTTCAACGACCAGCAGCTGGTCGACGGCGGGGAGCCGGTGTCGATCTTCAAGTACGTGGCCTCCTCCGACTTCGCCGTGGACGTGGCCGAGAACTGGCAGTCCGAATACCTGCAGTTCTTCCTCTACATCATGGTGACGGTCTGGCTGGTGCAGAAGGGTTCACCGGAGTCCAAGAAGGTCGACGACGCGGGCCCCGGATCGGACGAAGAGCAGCTCGTCGGCCGCCACGCGCGACCCGACTCCCCCACCTGGGCGAAGGTCGGCGGGATTCGGCGCCAGGTGTACAGCAACTCGCTCGGGCTGGTGATGGGGCTCGTCTTCGTGCTGTCGTGGCTGGCGCAGTCGGTGGCCGGGGTGGCGTCGTACAACTCCCAGCGACTGCTCGACCTGCGGGATCCGGTCTCGTGGGGCACCTACGCCACCTCACCGGACTTCTGGAACCGGACCCTGCAGAACTGGCAGTCGGAGCTGCTCGCCGTCCTGTCGATGGTGACGCTGTCGATCTACCTGCGGCAGCGCGGGTCGCCGGAGTCGAAGCCGGTGGGCGCGCCGCACACCTGGACCGGGGTCGAGAACTGACCGGTCGCCGGGTTCCAGGTCGCCTGGATTCAGGTCGCCGGGTTCCAGGGCTCGCCGGTGACGACGGCGACGATGCGGGTGCCCGGCTGGAAGGCGCCCTGGCGTACGAGGTCGAAGACGCCGTACAGCATCTTCCCGACATACACCCCCTCGACCCGATATTTCGCGATGAAGTCGTCGAGAACCGGAGTCGAGCGGGCGTAGCCCCCGAAGTGGTAGTCCAGGTTGACCGACCAGTTGGACCACACACGCCCGTAAGCCTCCCGCTGCAGGCGCGCGACCTCACCCTCCAGGAACCCGGCCCCCTTCAGCACCGCGAACCCGATCGCCCGCCGCCCCTCCGGCAACCCGGCCGCGATCCCGGCGAGGGTGCCGCCCGTGCCCACCGCGCAGCAGATCACGTCGTAGCCGCCACCGATCTCACCGGGCAGCCCTGCGATATCGGCGGGCAACTCGGCGCACCCGCGCACGGCCGCCGCGTTGCTGCCGCCCTCCGGCAGGATCGCCACGTCGCCCCACTGCTCACGTAGCGCGGCCTGTACCTCTGGCGTGTGCTTGAGCCGGTACGTCCCCCGGTCGAGGTAGGTCAGCCGCATGCCGCAGGACACCGCGTACGCCAGCGACGAATTGAGCGGCAACCGCTCCTCGCCGCGGATCACCCCGATCGTCTCGAACCCATCCCGCTGCCCGGCCGCCGCCACAGCCCTGATGTGGCCGGAGTAGGCGCCACCGAACGTGAGCACCCGCGGGTGGCCCAGGTTGTACTTGAGTTTGCGCGCCTTGTTGTCGTCGCGGACGAGGAAGACCCGGACGGAGGCGAGCGCCGGATCCACCAACTCCTCCATGGCGCTAGTCTACGGTCGGAGCTTTGTTGAGGAGTGTTGGATTATGCGCGTTACCGATGCTTTCCGTGCCGCCTTCGGCGGCGACCCGCGTACCGTCTGGCACGCGCCCGGCCGGGTCAACCTGATCGGCGAGCACACCGACTACAACGACGGCTTCGTCCTGCCCTTCGCGGTGCCGTGGGGCGTCACGGCGGCGGTCAGCCCGCGCGACGACAGCACGATCCGGCTCCTGTCCCTGCAGTCGCCCGGCGACCCGGTGGTCATCTCCAGCCACGAGGAGTCCCGCGGCTGGACCCGCTACGTGGTCGGCGTCCTGGCCACGCTGGGCGACCGGGTACGCGGCGCCGACATCGCCATCGACGGCGACATCCCCGCGGGCGCCGGGCTCAGCTCGAGCGCCGCGCTGGAGGTGGCCGTCGCCTCGGCCCTCGACGACCTGTACGACCTGGGCATGACGCCCATGGAGCGCGCCCTGCTCAGCCAGCGGGCGGAGAACGACTTCGTCGGCATGCCGTGCGGCATCATGGACCAGGCCGCGTCCGCGCTGAGCGCCGAGGGGCACGCGCTGTTCCTCGACTGCCGCTCGCTCGGCTCCCGCAACATCCCGCTCGACCTGGCCGCGCACGGGCTGAGCATCCTCATCATCGACACGCGGGTGCACCACGAGCACGCGGGCGGCGAGTACGCCAAGCGCCGCGCGGAGTGCGAGTCGGCGGCCCGCAAGCTGGGCGTCGCGGCACTGCGCGACGTCACGGACCTGGCCGGGGCCCTCGAACAGCTGCAGGGCGACGAACGCAAGCGCACGATGCACATCGTCACGGAGAACCACCGCGTCGAGGCGCTCGTCGGCCTGCTGCGGGCAGGGGCGATCACGGAGATCGGGGCGCTGCTGAACGCGTCCCACCTGTCGCTGCGCGACCAGTACGAGGTGTCGTCACCGGAGCTGGACCTGGCCGTGGAGGCGTCCCTGCGCGGCGGCGCCCGGGGCGCCCGCATGACGGGGGGCGGCTTCGGCGGCTCGGCGATCGCGCTGGTGGCCGACGACCGCCTGGAGTCGGTGAAGGAGTCGGTGAACAGCGCCTACGCGGAACGCGGCTGGCAGCCGCCCCGCTTCCTCCCCGCCACCCCCGCATCAGGCGCTCGACGCCTTTCTTGACTTTCTGTTAGGGCCAATTTTTCTGTTACGGCCAGCCCGGTGGGCCCCACCCTTTGCGCGGGGCTGGCCTCTGTCCAGGGGAACGCTCCTCCGGTTCACCGGCTTGCCGCCGTTACGTGCGCACCGGCACCGTCTGGGTGGTCTTCGGGGCGCCGTCCGGGCGGCTTCTTTCCTGGCTAGAGGGGCGGGAAGTTCGGTGAGCGGCGTTCCAGGAAGCTGGCGACGCCCTCGGCGAAGTCCGGGCGGTTGAAGGAGGCGAGCATCTCCTGGGTCGCCGTCTTGGCTGATTCTTCCAAGGTGACGTTCCAGTCGTTCCAGATCTGGCGCTTGATGATGGCCATGGAGGCCGGTGAGCTGTGGATCGCGAGCTCCCTGGCGTACTCCTGGGCCGTGGCGAGCAGCGAGTCGCCTGGGACCGAGCGGTTCGCCAGGCCGAGTTCGTAGGCTTCCGTGCCGGTGAAGACCCTTCCCGACAGGAGGATGTCCATGGCTCTTTGCTGGCCCATGAGGCGCGGGAGGATCCAGGACAGGCCGTACTCCGCGATCAGGCCGCGGCGGGGGAAGGCCGTGGTCCACTTGGCGTCCTCAGCCGTGAAGATCAGGTCGCAGGCCAGCGCGTGGACCATGCCCAGACCGGCGCAGGCGCCGTTGACGGCGGCGATGATCGGCTTGGCGATGGTGGTGGGGAAGGTGTTGGGGCGCGGATCCGGCGTCTCGTCGTAGGAGCCGGCCTGGAGGGCGCTGAGCGTCTGGAAGTCGGCGCCCGAACAGAAGCCCTTGCCCGCGCCGGTCACCACGATGGCCCGCACGTTCGGGTCTTCCTCGGCCTCTTGGAGGAGGTCGAAGTAGCGCCGGCCCATCGCGTCCGTCCAGGCGTTGAGCCTGTCGGGGCGGTTGAAGGTCAGGGTGAGCACGCCTTGGTCGGCCGAGGTGAGAACGAGTTCCGCCATGGGGCAACCGAATCATATTCTAGTGGCGGAACGCAAGAAACCCGAGGCCACTCCACGCAGGCCGCGCGATCAACCGCTGTGGTGGACGAACGCCGGAGTCAGCGTGGGGTTGTCGTAGTAGCGGTGGAAAACGCGGGTGACGCCGCCGGAGATCGGCGGCACGATCCACGACCAGTCCGCCGGGCAGACGCGCCCCGCCTTCTCCTCCCGCTCCAGGTGCGTGAGGAACCGGTTCGACTCCGTATGGTGGTCGGTCATCGTGACCCCCGCCCGCTCGAACGAGTGCAACACGGCCACGTTCAGCTCGACCAGCGCGTGATCCCGCCAAAGCGACCGGTCGGTGGCGGTGTTCAGCCCGAGACGCTCGGCGACCACGGGCAGCTGATCGTAGCGGTCGACGTCGGCGAGGTTGCGGGCGCCGATCTCCGCCCCCATGTACCAGCCGTTGAAGGGCGCGCACGGATAGCACAACCCGCCGATCTCCAGGCACATGCTGGAAATGGCCGGCACGGCATGCCAGCGCAGCCCCAGCTCGGCGAACCACGGATATTCCGGATGCGTGAAAGGCACCTCCAGAACCGCGTCGCCCGGCAGATTACAGAGCAGCGGCCGCCCCACCTCCGGCTGGATCACCAGCGGCAGCACATCGAACCTCCCCTCCCCGCCACGCCAGCCGAGCCCCCTGACCATCGTGGTGAAGTCGGCGTAGCGGGGATCCCCGACGATCGAGCCGTCCCGCATGCGATGCCCGGCGTACCGGATGAGCTGCTCGTTCAGCACCCGGGGCCCGCGCCTGGCCGGCGTGTCCGGCGGGAACACGGTGACCGTCGGCCGGATCCGCCCATCACCTGTCGCGGCGCGCAGATGAGCCACGCACTCGATGGCCACCCCCTCAGCGGTGTTCACCTGCCTGCGGTCGCGCACCCTCAACGACCGCCAGTAGAGCCGCCCGATGCAGCGGCTGCTGTTACGCCAGGCCACCCTGGCCCCGAACTGAAGCTCCTCGAACGTATGGACGTAGGTCCCATGACGGGCCACGTCCCTGGCGACCTCACGCAGCCGCGCGTGCACGTCGCCGGCGCCGGGATTCTCGGCGTGGAAGAGCCTGATGAAGCGCTCCGCCTCGCGGATGTCGATCGTTCGCTCGATGAAGGCCTGTACGGCGATGGCCTCGAAGGGACGCAGGGACCTGATCCAGGTACGCAACGCAGTAACCAGCACTTTTCCATCAACGGAGCGCCCCGCCGATTCCGGGTCGGCGACACCTCCTTGCAGGCGGCGCCCTCTCCACACCGCCTTCGCAACGTGACCGCAGCTCCTGCCATCCTTCACCGTCTGGCAGCCGTTTGTCCCGGCAAATCAAAAATCCAGTGATCTTATGACTACAAAGCGTGAATGGCGGCAGCGGCGGGGTGGCCTCGGGGTGCTGACCGGCAAGAGGAGCTCCATAGTCAGTCCTGGGAAGCGAAAACTCCCCCTTCCCAGGATCCGGGAAGGGGGAGCTCGGTGTTGCTCCCGCGATAGGACTCGAACCTATAACCTGCCGGTTAACAGCCGGCTGCTCTGCCGTTGAGCTACGCGGGATCGAACGTTTCGCGCTGGTCGGCGGTCCTGCGGTCCGCTCCCCTTGGGCGCAGGAATAGATTAGCGCACTCCAGGAGTGCGTGTCGCATCGTCAGCGGGGTAGTCCGGAGACAGCGGAGGTGCAATATGCGTTATCGAATGACGTTCGCCATTGGGCTCGCTGTCGGCTACGTCCTGGGCAGCCGGGCTGGTCGCGAACGCTATGAGCAGATCAAGCGGGCGGCCCAGCGTGTTGCCGACAGTCCCAGGTTCCAGGAGACCGCGGGGGTGGTCGGCGCGCAGGTGTCCAAGGCGGCCGGAGTGGCCAGGTCGAAGGTGGGTGACACGCTCCAGCATCGGATCCCGTTCCTCAACAAGCACGACCACGCCGACACCGGCACCGGCTGGCCCGGAGAACAGGTCAACGAGAAGAAGACCAACGAAACCGGCATCCCTTACTGAGACCGGCCACCCCGGGCATGGGACCCATGCCCGGGGAACGGGGAACAGCTCACACGCCCATGCTGCGCCGTACGCCCTCAAGGGCCTGTTCGGCCTGGGCCCGTACACCCGGGTCGTCCGGATCGAGACCTTCGTCGAAGACGAGGGTCCACCCCAGCACCTCGCCGCCGGGCCGGCGCCTGGCCACCAGCCGTACCCCGCCACGCCCGGGCAGGTCCACGTGCTTGTTCACCACGATGGTGGCGTTGACCCGCTCACGCACCGTCTCGGGCAGCAGCCGCGGCTCCGGCAGCAGCACGCGGTGCCTCTCGCCGGACATGGTGAGGACGTTCAGCCCCTCCTCGTCCCAGGCGGCCCGGTCGATCGTCTCGTACGGTACGCGGACCCCGCCGGGCAGGTGCAGCGCCAGGTTCGTGGCCACCACGTGCCCGTCGCCGGTGGCGGCGAAGGTCAGCACCCGCTCCCCCGGCTCGGTGACCAGGGCCTTGCGGACGTCGGCGGGCAGGCGGCGAAGGAAGCTCATTCCTTCACGCTATCGGCGAGCAGGTCCAGGGTCAGCGCCGCACTCCAGGAGAAGTCCCTGCACCCCCGGCCGCTGCCGTCGAACGGGTCGAAGCACTCGCGGAACCCGGCCTGCCTGACCAGGCGGAGCGTGCCGTTGGTGAGCTGCTGGCCGAGCGAGTCGAGCGCGTGCACGCCGGCGGCGCGGCGCAGCAGCCAGTTGGTGTTCACCCAGGACGGGCCGCGCCAGTAGCGGGTGCGGTCGAACTGGGTCGCGCGGATCTCGCAGCTGGGCACCGGGTAGCCGGTGGCGCCCATGAACCTGGCCGATTCGAGCACGTCGATGGCCGCCTGGACGCGGTCGCTGGGCAGGCCGGGGTCGAGCAGCGGGCCGAAGCCGCCGACCGTACAGACGCGGATGAGCCGGTCGGCCCGCAGGTCTCGGGCGTAGAAGCAGCCGTCCCAGAGGCGGTCGAGGAGCGCCCGCCTGATGCGTTCGGCCTGCTCGGCGTGGGGCACCGGGTCGGCGCGGGCCAGCGGCGCCAGGTCGGCCAAGGCCAGGCAGGAGGCGAGCCAGATCCCGTTGAACATCGGGTCCTCGATGGCGAACGGGTGCTCGTCGCGCAGGTATTCGGACCGGTAGCCGGCGTTGCGGTAACGCAGGGCCAGCCAGACGTAGCGGTCATGGTCGCTGTCGGGGTGGCGCTCGTCGAGTTCGACGTTGCGGTAGCCGTACCTGATCTCGGGCAGCGCGGCGAGCGCCTGGTCCCAGGCCGGGCTGTCGTCCATGCCCGATTCCCAGGGGTGCACGATCGCGGCCAGCCCCGAGCCGCCGAGGTCGCGCTCGGTGGCCAGGTAGGCGTGCTGGGCGGCCAGCGCCGGAAACGCCCGCCTGACGAAGTCGGCGTCGCCTGTGTGCCGGTAGAGCCACGACAGGGCCAGCGCCTGCAGCGGTGGCGAGGTGAGGCCCGAGGTGAGCACGCGCGGCGCGGCGTCGTGGTCCTGCGAGCGCCAGACCGAAGGGCCCGGGAAGTACGCCTCGGGAGTGTGGAAGACGATGTGCGGCACCATCCCGGTCGCCCACTGCCCGGCCAGCAGGCTGAGCAGCTCGGCTCTTGCCCGGTCAGGCCGGTGCCTGGCCAGGCCGATCACCACGAACGCCGAGTCCCAGCTCCACTGGTGCGGGTAGAGACCTGGAGCGGGCACGGTGGAGGTTCCCGTCCAGTTCGCCTCGAGCACGGACATCGCCTCGCGCCCGAGCGCGGCATCGTCAACCGCCGGCCGCGCCTCCATCAACCCACTATGCGCCGCCGAGCCGCAGGAAGCCAGGTTGTTACGTCCGAACCCACTTGGACACGAGCATGATCCCGAAGGCCACGGCACCGATGATGAGGCCCCACTTGAGCAGCGTGAAGGCGAAGCCCACGAGGGGGCCGATGAGGATGAACACGGCGATGATCGCCAGGATTGCGAGAAGTATGCGTCCCATGCCTAAGACGCTACGAGATCCTTTAAGCGAATTGCAGGTGAGACAGGGTTGAATCAGGGACAAGTCAGGGTCTCCCCTACCTTCGGAACCAACCGGTCGGTTTCACCGTTTAGCCGGTAGACAACGGGGCGCGGGGGCCCGTATCACGGGGAGCGTGATGAGTCTCGGACCACCCATGAGCAGGGAGGGCGCGGAGTACGCGCTGCGCGCTCGTTCCGACGAGCGCGACCGCATCTCCGGCGACCTGCTCGATCTTGAAGCGCACACCACCTATCAGTTACTCAAGGGCGCCTCCTTACGCGGCCCGACCCAGACCCGCTGGGCCGCCGCGCAGAGCGCGCTCGCCGCGTTGTGGGCGCTTTACGACACCTACCGGGGCGTATTACGCACAGCCGAGCAGGTCAAGGGCCCCCGCGGCCGCCTCGGCGCGGAGCAGCTCACCACCTTGACCGAGCTGCTGTCCGGCCGCTCGGTGGTCCTGAAGGCGGCCGCCAAGCCGGTCGAGGAACGCTCCCTGCTCCCCCAGGCGGACGAGCGGCTCACCCTGGACGAGACCGTCGCCCGGATGGACGCCGCCTTCCAGCTCGCCACGGACGTGCTGACCGAGATCGACACGATCTGGTCCGCGGCGCTGCCCCGCCTCGACGCCGCCGACGCCGAGCTACGCGTGGTGAATGACCTGCAGCGGCAGCTCGGCGAGACCCTCGATTTGACCCAGGCGGAGACCGAGCTGAAGCGGATGCGCGCCGCCGCACTGGAAGACCCCCTCGGCTCGGCCCCACCCGACCACGAGCTGGCCCGCGTCACCGGCGCCCTGGCGAGCGCCCGCGCGGACCTGGAGCGGGCCCTGCGGGTCAGCCAGGAGTACGGCAGGCGGCGCGAGGAGCTGGTGGCCGCGCTGGACCGAGTGCGGGCGGCCGAGAGCGACGCCAGGGTGGCCCACGGCACGGTCGTCGCCAAGATCGCCCTGCCGCCGCAGGCGCAGCCGCGCAGCAAGGTGGAGGCGCTGGCCGGGGAACTCGACGCGCTCGACGCCTCGACCGGCACCTGGCTCGACAGGTCCGGCCGGCTGACGGCGCTGGAGCAGAGCACCGAGCAGGCCGCCCAGCAGGCACAGGCCACGGCGAAGGCGCTGTTCGGCCTGATCGGCCGGCGGAACGAACTGCGCGGGCTGCTCGGCGCGTGCCAGGCGATGGCGGTGCGCAAGGGCCTGGCGGAGGACCCGGCCGCCACCGAGCTGTACGAGCGGGCGCGGCTGCTGCTGTGGAGCGCTCCCTGCGATCTGACGAAGGCGGCACAAGCCGTCGACCTGTACCAGCGTGCGATCCACGGAGGTGGCCGATGACCGGATGCGCCCAGCCAGGCTGTACGGGCACGATCGAAGATGGCTACTGCGACCTGTGCGGGCACGCGGCGACAGCCGCCGCGCCCGTGTCCGCCCCCTCATCATCGGCCTCCTCACCATCCCCGGACACCCGGCCGGTGAGCCGGCCGATGACCGGCCCGCTGAGCAGTGGCCGGTCGCGGGCCGGCGTGCTGGGCGAGCTGACCGACCTGCCGTCGGTGCCCTACCGGGATCCGGCCAGCGCGATCATGGCCAATCCCGAGGTGCCGGAGGAGAAGCGGTTCTGCGCCAACCCGGCGTGCGGTGAGCCGGTCGGCCGCTCCAGGCAGGGACGCGCCGGGCTGCCCGACGGGTTCTGCCCGCACTGCCGCACCCAGTTCTCCTTCACCCCCAAGCTGGGCCAGGACGACCTGGTGGCGGGCCAGTACCGGGTGCTGGGCTGCCTGGCGCACGGTGGCCTCGGCTGGATCTACCTGGCCGCCGACGAGAACCTCGACGGCCGCTGGGTGGTGCTCAAGGGCCTGCTGAACACCGCCGACGCCGAGGCGCTGGCGGCGGCGGAGGCCGAGCGGAAGTTCCTCACCACCGTCGACCACCCGAACATCGTCAAGATCATCAACTTCCAGCGCTCCGCCGGCCTCGGCTACATCGTCATGGAGTACGTCGGCGGCCAGTCGCTGCACGAACTGCGCCGCCAGGGTCCGTTACCGCTGCGCGAGACGCTGATGTACGGGCGGGAGATCCTGCGCGCGTTCGGCTACCTGCACGAGCAGGGCCTGGTCTACTGCGACCTCAAGCCGGCCAACGTGATCAGGGTCGGCAAGCGGCTCAAGCTCATCGACCTGGGCGCGGTCCAGCGCGTGGGCTCGCCGCCGGGCACGTCCTGGGCCACGGTCGGCTACCACGCGCCCGAGCTCGACACCCGGCCCTCGTCCGTCGCCTCCGACCTGTACACGGTGGCCAGGACGCTGGCGGTGCTGACCATCCCGTCGTTCAGCCCGGCCAAGGGCGGCGCGGAGAACCCGTTGCCGACGGACTGCGGCAACGAGTCGTTCGCGCGGCTGCTGCGGCGGGCGACCGCGCCGGATCCCGCCGCCAGGTTCCAGAGCGCGGAGGAGATGGAGGAACAGCTCGTCGGCGTGCTGCGCGAGATCAGCGCGGTGACGGAGGGCGTGCCGTACCCCGCGCAGTCGTCGATGTTCGGGCCCGAGCGGCTCGCGGCGGGAGCGGCGCTGGCCGCCGACCGCGGGCGGGTGTTCGACGGGCTCGACCCGCTGGAGGCGGCGGCCGCGCTGCCGGTGCCGCTGGCCGACCCCGCCGACCCGGCGGCGGGCGCGCTGGCCGGCCTGGTCGGCCGCGATCCCGACGTGCTGGTCAGCCAGGTCGAGGGGATGGCACGGACGCCCGAGACGCTGCTGACCAAGGCCAGGCTCCTCGCCGAGCAGGGCTCGGACCAGGCGCTCCAGGCGCTGGACGAGGCCGAGCGGGCGCTGCCCGGCGACTGGCGGGTGACCTGGTACCGGGCCGTTCACCTGCTGGCCGCGCGGCAGCCCGGCCGGGCGGCGCAGATCTTCGACGAGTGCTTCTCGCTGCTGCCCGGCGAGTGCGCGCCCAAGCTGGGGCTGGCGTTCGCGCTGGAGTGCGTGAACGACAACCCGGTCCGCTGGTACGAGAGCGTGTGGCGTACCGACCACTCCTACGTGAGCGCCGCGTTCGGGCTGGCCAGGGCGGGCCGGATCGGGGTGCTCGACGAGGTGCCCGTCACCTCCAGCCACCGGGTGGCCGCGCAGCTCGCGGTCGTGGCCTCGGTGGCCAGAGCGCCCGGCGCCGACCCGGGCAAGCCGAACGAGTTGTCGGCCGCGGCCGACCGCCTCGACGACCTCGCCCACCTCGACCCGCGCCGCCGCGAGCTGCTCATCGCCGAACTGCTGGAGAGCGCGCTGTCCTGGCTCGACACCGGTAAGCCGCCCGGCGGGCTGAAACTGGCGGGTGCCGAGTTCACCGAACCCGGCGTCCGCAAACGGCTGGAAGACATCTTCCGCCGCCTGGCCGTGGCCGCGAGCTCCCGCCAGGAGCGCCAGGCCCTCGTCGACCAGGCCAACGCCGTCCGGCCCCGGACGTGGGTGTGATGGACCACATCGCCGCCCCGCGGGCGGACGTGCGGTGCCCGGTCTGCGAGGCTCCCGTGCTCACCGGCGACGCCTTCTGCGAGGCGTGCGGCCATCCGCTCGGCGCGCCTTCCTGTACCTCGTGCGGCGCGCCGGCCGTGGACGCGGACGGCTACTGCGAACGGTGCGGCCTGCGCCAGCCCACCGGGCGGGACCACACCGAGCTCACGCTGGACAACGGCACGGCGGGCGTGACCGACAAGGGCCTGCGCCGCAGCCGGAACGAGGACGCGATGGCGCTGCTGTCCACGGACACGCGGACCGTGGTCGTGGTCAGCGACGGCGTGGGCAGCTCGCCCCGCGCGGACGAGGCGTCGGCGGCCGCCGTGGAGACCGCGTCCGCCGCCCTGGCCAGGGGTGTGTCCGCCGAGGAGGCGTTCGACCTGGCCGGGCGGGCCGTGGGCAAGCTGGCCACCTCGGTGGACGATGCTCCTGCCTGCACCTACGTCTCGGCGGTCGTCGAGGGCGGCCGGATCACGCTCGGCTGGGCGGGCGACTCCCGCGCGTACTGGCTGTCCCCCGGCGTCCGACCGGCCGCGAACGATCCGTCCGTCGGCACCCAGCCGGTCAACGCCGACCCGACGGCCGGCATCCGGCCGGCCGACGCCGATTCGACCACCGCCACACCACCGGGCGACGCCGATTCGACCGCCGCCACTCGTCCGGTCGGGGCATCTCCGCCCGCCGGGACCCGACCCGCCCAGACCGGTCCGCCGCCAGGCGTCCAGCTGACCGGCATCCAGTTGACCGAGGACGACGCCGCGCCCACGGGCGAGATCACCGCCTGGCTCGGCGCCGACTACGGCGACGTCCGCCCGCACGTCCGCGTGCTGGAGCCGGAGCACCCGGGCCTGCTGCTCGTGTGCAGCGACGGCCTGTGGCGCTACCTCGACGGCTACACCTTCCCTTCTACCGGCAGCCCCCTGGACATGGCCCGCGTGATGCTGCGACACGCGCTCGACTCCGGCGGGCAAGACAACGTGACCATCGTCCTGATCCCTCTAGGAGACGCACATGGGTGACCAGCCCACCTTCACCCTCCACATCGACCAGAACAAGTACCTCCCGATCGACGGGCGCGAGGTGCACGCCATCCTCACGATCAACTCCACCGGCTCGGTGACCACCACCACGGCCGCCCCGGCCGAGGCCGCGGAAGTGATCATCATCGACACGTCCGGGTCGATGAGCGGCGGCAAGATCCGGGAGGCCCGGCAGGCGGCCGCGACGGCCGTGCAGACGCTGCGCGACGGCGTCCACTTCGCGGTGATCGCCGGCACCGACCGGGCCAGGGGCGTCTACCCGCGCGGCCCCGAGCTGGTCCGGGCCAACGCGGCCACCCGGGCCGAGGCGCAGCGGGCCATCGGCCAGCTGTCCGCCGGCGGCGGCACCTCGATCGGCCAGTGGCTGCAACTGGCCGCCCAGATGCTGTCGGCCCATCCGAACGCGATCAGGCACGCCATCCTGATGACCGACGGCCAGAACAACGAGCGCGCCGACGTGTTCGCCGCCGCGCTGGCCCGCTGCGAGGGCGCGTTCGTCTGCGACAGCCTCGGCGTCGGCGACGACTGGGTGCCCGCCGAGCTGCGCAAGGTCGCCGAGGCGCTGCTGGGTACGTTCGACTTCGTCAGGAACCAGGGCGACCTGGCCGACTTCTTCCGCAAGCTCACCCAGACCTCGATGAGCAAGACTGTGGCCGAACTGGTGATGCGGGTGTGGGTGCCGCAGACGGCGACGCTCAAGTGGGTCAAGCAGGTCTCGCCCACGCTGCTCGACCTGACCGGCAAGCGCACCGACGTGAACCCGCTGACCGGCGACTACCCGACCGGCTCGTGGGGCACCGAGGACCGCGAGTACCACCTGTGCGTCGAGGTGCCGCCCGGCCAGATCGGCAGCGAGATCCGCGCGGGCTGGGTGAAGCTGCTCCGCCCCGACACCCAGGAGGTCTTCGCCAGCGGCAACGTGCTCGCCCAGTGGACCGACGACCTCGCCCAGTCCACCCGGATCAACGGCAAGGTCGCCCACTACACCGGCCAGGCCGAGCTGCACGAGCTGATCCAGGACGGCCTGAGCGCCCGCGCGGCCGGCGACGTCGACAAGGCGACGGCCCGGCTGGCCAAGGCCAAACAGCTCGCCGTCGATTCGGGACGCGAGGACACGGCCAGGCTGCTCGACAAGGTCGTCGAGGTGGATCCGGCCTCCGGCACGGCCCGGCTGCGCAGGAACGTCGACAAGGCCGACGCCATCGAGCTCGACACGGGCTCGGTACGTACCAGCAGGCTGCGCAAGGACGGGGAGGGCAGCTGATGGCGACCTGCCCACAGGGCCACGCGTCGGGTGACGACGAATACTGCGACGTCTGCGGCCTCCAGATGGCCGGCTCCGCGGCGCCGGCGCCGGTCACCAGCCCGGCCGGCTCCGCCGCACCCACCGGCGCCGGGGGCGCGGTGGAGGACTGTCCCGTCTGCCAGACGCCGCGTGCCGGGCAGTTCTGCGAGGTGTGCGGCCACGACTACTCCGGCACCGCGCCGTCGCTGGCGCCCGTGTCCGGCGCCCGCTGGGAGGCGGTCACCGCCGCCGACCGCGCCTACTACGACCAGGTGATCGCCGAGGGCGGCCCCGACGCCCACGTCGTCGCCTACCCGCCGTACTGTCCCGAGCGGTCCTTCGCTCTGTCGGGCGAGCAGGTACGCATCGGCCGCCGCAGCCGGGGCCGCGACCTGCGGCCGGAGATCGACCTGACCGGGCCGCCGGAAGACCCCGGCGTGTCCCACCTGCACGCCGTGCTGCTGGCCCAGCACGACGGCTCGTGGACGCTCGTGGACCCGGGCTCCGCCAACGGCACCCAGGTGAACGGCAAGCCGGTCATGGTCAACGTGCCGGTCCGGGTGGGCGCGGGCGACCGCATCCACCTCGGCGCGTGGACCGTCATCACGATCCGCGAAGGCACACCATGACCGCCGTCACAGGGACCGCCGTCACAGGGACCGCCGTCACCAGCCACGAGGGGGCGCCATGACCATCGTCCAGGCCGGTCGGCCCGGTCAGGCCGTGCCGGCCCCGCCGGGGACCCCGGCTCCGGAGCGCCGGAGCGTGCCGGGCCGGATCCGGGTCATCTCCGGCATCACCGTGGCCTCCCTGGCGCTGCTCTTCGCCGCGCTGGCGGTCGGCAGCACGAGCGCGCGCGACGGGCTGACGGTGATCGGCCGCGACGCGGGCCCGCAGGTCGTCGCCACCGCCGGCCTGTACCTCGGGCTGAGCGACATGGACGCGCAGGTCGCCGACGCGCTGCTGATGGGCAAGGAGTACGGCACACAGCGCCAGGCCGCGATCGCCCAGTACGAACGGCGGCGCTCCGAGGCCAACCAGGCGCTGCTGAAGGCGTTCGAGCTGTCCGGCGACAACCCCGCCGAGCGGCAGACCGTCCAGTCCGTGCTCGACGGCCTCGGCCGCTACGAACGGCTGGCCGGGCAGGCGCTGCTGCTCGACACCCAGGCCGATCACCCGGCCGGGCCGCCGCCGCAGAAGGTGGTCGAGGTGTACCGGCAGGCCACCGACCTGATGCGGCTGGTCCTGCTCCCCCAGGCCTACAACCTGACGCTGGAGAGCGGCACGATCGTGCGGCGCACCTATGACGAGAAGAGCGTCATGGTGCCTGCCGTACGGTTGGCGGTGATCGTGGCCGGGCTGCTGGCGCTGGGCTGCCTGATCTGGCTGCAGGTCTTCCTGGCGCGGCGCTTCCGCCGGGTGTTCGGGCCGGCGCTGCTGGCCGCGACCGTCGTGACCATCGTCGCGCTGGTCGCCGGGGTGAACGTGCTCGGCCGGGACCTGCGAGAGCTGCGCACCGCCAAGGCCGACGGCTTCGACTCGGTGCTCACGCTGGCCAGGGCCCGCGCGATCAGCAACAGCCTGCACGGCGACCAGAGCCGGTTCCTGCTCGACAAGGGCCGGGCCGACACCTACGAGCACACCTTCCTCGACAAGTCGCAGTCGGTGATCTACCTGGAGGCGGGCAACCTCGACGGCTACCAGGCCAAGGTGGCGCAGGGCGCCAAGCACTTCCTCGGCCTGCTGGGCACCGAGCTCGGCGGCAGCGACGGCGAGCGGGCGCTCGACGCGTACACCCGCTTCCAGGACGCCGACGCCAAGTTCCGCGCCCTGGCCGCCAGCGGTCAGGCCAGTGAGGCCGTGTCGGCCAGGCTGGGGACGGTCCGCGAGTCCTTCGACGCCTACGACAAGGCGCTGCTGAACCTCGCCGAGCAGCATGAGGCCGTGTTCAAGCGGGCCACGGACGCCGGCGAGAGCGCGCTCGACAATCTGTGGCGGCTGCTCCCGTTCGCGATCGGCGGCCTCGGCCTGCTGGTCATCGCCGGGGTGTGGCCACGGCTCAAGGAGTATCGATGAAGCGGCTGCTACCCGCGGTGCTGGTCCTGACGGCGCTGCTCGCCGGGGGGTGCGGCATGGGCGGCTCGGAGTCGATCGAGTCCAAGGACAAGATCGTCATCGGGGTCCGTACCGACCTGCCGTCGGTCGGCGCGCGCAAGGCCGACGGCACCTTCGAGGGCTTCGACGTGGACGTGGCCCGCTACATCGCCCAGAAGCTCGGCAAGGACTTCGAGTTCATCCCGGTGCTGGCGGCCGATCGGGAGAAGGTCCTGGTCGACGGCAAGGCCGACCTCGTGCTGGCGACGTACACGATCAGCCAGGACCGCAAGTCGAAGGTCCTGTTCGCCGGGCCGTACCACATCTCCTACCAGGACATCCTGGTACGACCGGACGAGCCGTCGATCGGGAACGTCCGCGACCTCAAGGGCCGCAAGATCTGCCAGGTGGCGGGCTCGAACGCGGCGCAGCGGGTCGTGGAGGAGCGCAAGGTGGCCGCGCAGGTGGTCCCGGTGAGCGACTACGCGGCCTGCCTGGCGGCGCTCAAGGATCGCCGGGTGGACGCGATCACCACCAACGACGTCATCCTGGCCGGGCTGGCCATCAAGGACGGCAGCGGGCTGCGCCTGGTCAACGCCCAGTTCAACGAGCAGCGGACCGGGGTCGGCATGCACAAGGGCGACGTCGCGGGCTGTGAGGCGGTCAACCGGGCGATCACCACCATGTACCAGGACGGGACGGCCTCGAAGCTGCTCCACAAGTGGTTCGGCAAGGCCGGTCTGAACCTCAGCACCATCGCGGTCCCGCAGTTCGAGGGCTGTTCGTAAGAGTTCATGAGAACGGCGGGCCGGGGAGGATCCCGGCCCGCCGGCCGACTCGCCCCACCCCCGTGATGTGCCTCCCCGGCGAGAGAACGTTCAGCCCCCCTGCGTGGCGAACCGGCGCAGGGCCTGCTCGGTGGCGCGGGTCATCTCGGCCGGCACGCCGAGGTCAGCGAGGTAGGCGCCTGTGTCGTGCATCTCGTGCGCTCGCCGTACGGCATGCTTCCGGGTGCCGGTCAGGAACCGCTCGATGACCGCCTCGCCGTCACCGGCGAGTTGCCTGGCGACCTCGGCCCGGGTGACGCCCTCGGGCGTCGGGGTGTTCCCGGGGTCGTATCCGACAACCTCGTGCCCGGACGCGGCGAGCGCGGCGGCGGCGCGGCGCAGCCGGCTCGCGCCCCACCACGAATGAGCCAGAACCAGAGCTGGTGACCTACCGGATCGGCAGGTCACCAGCTCGAACGGTTGAACATCTCAATCCAGATAGTCCCGCAGCATCTGCGCCCTGGTCGGGTGGCGGAGCTTGGCCAGCGTCTTCGACTCGATCTGCCGGATGCGCTCCCTGGTGACGCCGAACTCCCTGCCCACCTCCTCCAGCGTGCGCGGATGCCCGTCGGCCAGGCCGAAGCGGAGCTGGATGATGCGCTGCTCGCGGTCCGACAGCGTCGCCAGGATGTCGTCGAGCTGGTCCTGCAGCATGATGAAGGCCGCCGCCTCCATGGGCACGACCGCGTCGGCGTCCTCGATGAAGTCGCCGAGGTCGGAGTCTTCCTCACCGATCGGCGACTGCAGTGACACCGGCTCCTGGGCGATGCGCTGGATCTCCACCACACGATCGACCGGGAGATCCATCTCCTTGGCGATCTCCTCGGGCGCGGGCTCACGGCCCAGGTCCTGGTGGAGCTGCCGCTGCACTCTGACGAGCTTGTTGATCGTCTCCACCATGTGCACCGGAATGCGAATGGTGCGCGCCTGGTCGGCTATCGCCCGCGTGATCGCCTGCCGGATCCACCACGTGGCATAAGTGGAGAACTTGTATCCCTTGGTGTAGTCGAACTTCTCGACCGCGCGGATGAGCCCGAGGTTGCCTTCCTGGATGAGGTCCAGGAAGAGCATTCCACGACCCACATAACGTTTGGCGATCGAGACGACGAGCCTGAGATTCGCCTCGATGAGGCGTTGTTTCGCCCGGGTTCCCTGCCAGACGAGCTCCCTGAACTCAGGGAAGGCCAGCCGCGATACGCCACTGGCCAGCTTGTCCTCGGCGAACAGACCGGCTTCGATCGACTTGGCGAGCTCCACCTCCTCTTCGGCTGTGAGCAGAGGCACCCGGCCGATCTCCCGCAGGTAGATACGGACAAGATCGCTGGTCGGGGCCCGCTTGCCTACGTCTTCCTCGTCGGCGCGGGTGGTCTCTTCCTCTCCCTGGGGTTCGAGAACCTCCACGCCGTTCTCCGCGAGCATCCGCACGACGCGTTCCAACGCGTCGGACGGGAGCTCTGAGCGGTCAAGCGCGGCTGCGACGTCATCGACGGTTACGCTTCCGCGCTCCCTTCCCTTCGCGACGAGGTCCGCCACTTGATCTACGGATGGCGGTCCACTTGGCAGTACCGATGCACCCACGGGACACAGTCTGCAGTATTGGTTCCGTAAAATGGCAGACCCATTTTTGTAACCGAAGGTAAGGCCGTGACCCTTACCAAAACGAGATCACTTAAAGGTTTGGCGGGACTTTGATCAGGAAAGTAAAGTCAATTACGCGGTCGAGTAAGACGCGTCCGGCCCGGGGTTGTCGCCGGTCGCATGGCGCAGCCTGCCCGGATGCCGCTTAACTCCGAGGTCCGGCGGGGCTCGTGAAGGATTCCGCCACCGTCATCTGGATTCAACAAGTTCCCGACATCTTCTGCTCGGCAGCTCTTGAACAAGCCGTTACGGAGCCCCATTCGCGGCCGGCACCGTGGGCAAGGCGGATGCTCACATCCCCGCCGAAAACCCTCAGCTGCCCGCGGCCCGGTCCCGGAGGACCCTGCGCTGCTGCTCCAGCGCCACCAATTCGCCGAACAGCCGGTTGTAGTCCTGCTGCTCCTCCACCGGGTTGAGCCGCTGGATGCGCGACTTGACCTGAGCGATCGCCCGGTCGACCGCGATGGCCTCGATCGCCGCCAGCATGGCCGCCCCGTAGCGCTCCTCGGTGTGCGAGTCGGCCCGGATCGCCTCGACCGCGAACCGGGTCACCAGCGCCCGCGTCACGTCGTCATGACACTGCTCCAGGAGCCGGTCGACCCACTCCCGGCCGCCGTGGCCGGCCGACGCGGCGCCACCCGCCGCGGTGATCACCTGGTGCACGAGGACGTGGTCGGGCGCGGTGAACGCCCGCGGGTCGAGCGCGTCGAAGCGGGGGCCGAGCAGCGCGGGCCGTTGGATGGCCAGCTTGAGCAACTCGCCCTCGACCCGCACGTTGGGATCGACGGGCGCGGACTTCGGCGCCCGCTGCGGGCGGCCCTGCTGGGCCCCGCCGACCTCGGCGATGCGCTGCATGACGAACCGCTCGTCCATGAAGCCGAGCCACCGGTCGAGGTCGATCGCGTAGCGCTTGCGCAGGCCGACGTCCTTGATCCCGGCCACGATCGGCGCCGCCGCGTCGAGCGCGGCGATCTTGCCCTCGTTGCTGCGCAGGTCGTAACGGCTGATCGTGCTGCGGATGGCGAACTGGAACAGCGGCTCACGGCTGGCGATCAGGTCGCGCACGGCCGCATCGCCCTGCTTGACGCGCAGGTCGCACGGGTCGAGCCCGTCGGGCTGCACGGCCACGTAGGTCTGGGTGACGAACTTCTGCTCGTCGGCGAACGCCCGCAGCGCCGCCTTCTGCCCGGCCGCGTCGCCGTCGAAGGTGAAGATCACCTCGCCGCGGAACTCCGCCTGGTCGAGCAGGAAGCGCCGCAGGATCTTGATGTGCTCCTCACCGAACGACGTGCCGCAGGTGGCGACCGCCGTCGGCACCCCCGCCAGGTGGCAGGCCATGACGTCGGTGTAGCCCTCGACGATCACCGCCTGGGACCGCTTGGAGATCTCCCGCTTGGCCAGGTCGATGCCGTAGAGCACCTGGCTCTTCTTGTAGAGCGGGGAATCAGGGGTGTTGAGATATTTCGGCCCGTCATCGGAGTCGAGCAGCTTGCGCGCCCCGAACCCGATCACGTCGCCCGTAGCATCACGGATCGGCCAGATCAGCCGCCCGCGGAACCGGTCGATCGGCCCGCGCCGCCCCTCCTTGGCCAGCCCGCCCTTGACGATCTCCTCGGCGGTGAAGCCCCGCCCCATGAGATGCCGGGCCAGCGCCTCCCACTCGTTGGGCGCGTAACCCACGCCGAACATCTCGGCGTCGGCCCGCTCGAACCCCCGCTCCGACAGGAACCGCCGCCCGGGCGCGGCGTCCGGGCCGAGCAGCTTGTCGACGTAGAACTCGGCGGCGGCCTTGTGCGCCTCGATCAGCCGGGCCCGCTCGCCGAGGTCGCGCCGCGGCATGTAGCCGCCCTGCTCGTACTGCAGCTGGATGCCGGCCCGCTGCGCCAGCCGCTCGACCGCCTCGCCGAACGTCAGGTGCTCGATCTTCTCGACGAACGTGATGACGTCGCCGCCCTCGCTGCAGCCGAAGCAGAAGTACATGCCGCGCTCGGGCGTCACGTTGAAGGACGGGCTCTTCTCATCGTGGAACGGGCACAACCCCTTGAGGTTGCCGCCCCCCGCGTTGCGCAACTGGATGTGCTCGCCGATCACATCGGCGATGGGTGATCGCTCACGAACGAGCGCGATGTCGACGTCACGGATCCGGCCAGCCACGCCGGTGAGTCTATTCCCGCGCTACGACAACCGGCCCCACCCGGGCTCATGACTGCCCTCCGTAAGGTAACGGTGACCTGGTGATAAGGGGATGTCACCGTCGAGTCGCGAAAGGGGGAAATATGTCGGTAGCACGTCCCCGGTCGGCTACAAAGGTAAATGTTTGCGGTGGAACATCGACACGGGTGGAGATCATGCGAGCGGGGCATCTCGGACGATGGGCGGCTTTAGCGGGCGCCGCGCTTCTGGCGAGCGCGTGCTCGCCGGCCACCGGTGTGGCGGGCGTCAGCGCGCAGTCATCGGCCGCGGCCACGGCGAGCGCCAGCCCGTCCGTCACCGGCACCATCCCGTCGGGCGACGCCCAGTCGGCCGACACGCCGCCCCAGGGCGAGGATCCGACCAAGATCCCGCCGCCGAAGGTGTCGAAGTACACCTACTCCTTCCCCGTCCAGGGCTGCAAGACGACCTACGAGCGCAAGCTCCTCGTACTCCCGAAGACGACGATCTGGGCGGCCAAGGGATGCGCCTTCGTGTCGCCCGTCGACGGCGTGGTCGACGAGGTCAACACCCTGAACAGGTGGTCGTCCGCCACCGACGTGGGCGCCGCCCGTGAGGGCCGCTACGTCACGATCATCGGCGAGGACGGCGTCCGCTACCTCGGCGGCCATCTCGACACCGTGGCCGACGGCCTCAAGCCGGGCGTGAAGGTGAAGGTCGGGCAGACGCTCGGCCGGGTCGGCAACTCCGGTAACGCCGGCATCACCGCCCCGAACCTGTACTTCGCGATCTCCTGGAAGACCGGCCCCGCCTACTGGTGGGTGCGCCGGGGCATGGTGAACCCCTGGACCTACCTCGAAGCCTGGGAGTCCGGCAACAAGACGCTGTCGCCGAAGGAGGAGACGCTGAAGCTGCGCGGCCGGGTGGGCGAGACGCCGCCCTGCTCGGTCCAGTGCGCGTCGAAGCAGCAGGCGCCGGAACCCACCACCACCACCAAGAAGAAAAAGAAGAAGAAGACCGGCGCCAAGCCGTCTCAGACCCCGATCATCATCACCGATCCGGCGTGAGCTCCTTCGGGTCCACGGTCACACCGGAGCGGATGAGCTGCTTGATCTCGTCGATGACGTCCCAGACGTTGACGTTCATGCCGGCGACGACCTTGCCCTCGCGCAGCCAGAAGGCGACGAACTCCTGGTCGGGGACCGAGCCCCGGTAGACGACCTCGTCGTAGCCCTGGATGTCGCCGGTGAACTCCATGCCCAGGTCGTACTGGTCGGTGTAGAAGTACGGCAGGCGGTCGTAGGTGACGTCCTGGCCCAGCATGGACCGGGCCGCCACGGGGCCGCCGTTGAGCGCGTTGGCCCAGTGTTCGACCCGGATGCGCCGGCCGTACAGCGGATGGAACGCCTCGGCGACATCGCCCGCGGCGAACACGTCGGGATGCGAGGTACGCAGGGCGGCGTCCGTCAGGATGCCGCTGCCGACGTCCAGTCCGGCGTCGCGGGCCAGGCCGACCTCGGGCGCCGCGCCGATGCCGACGACCACCAGGTCGGCGGCCAGGCGCTCGCCGGAGCTGAGCCGCACGCCGGTCTCGGTGATCTCCGCGGCGCCGGTACCGGTGCGCAGGTCGACGCCGTTGCGCCGGTGCAGCCGGGCGAAGACCTCGCCGAGTTCGGGTCCGAGCGGCCGATACAGCGGCGTGGGGTCGGGTTCGACGATCGTGACCTCGCACCCGGCCTTGCGGGCGGCCGCGGCGGTCTCCAGGCCGATCCAGCCCGCGCCGACGACGATCACCCGCTCGGCGTCGGCGAAGCGGGCCTTGAGCGCCTCGCTGTCCCCGACCGTGCGCAGGTAGAGGGCGGGGCCGGGCAGCCGCCTCGGCGTCGCCCCCGTCGCGATCAGCAGCTTGTCATACGGCTGGCGCGAGCCGTCGGCGAACCTGACCGCGTGCTCGTCGAGGTCGACACGCGTGACCCGCAGGCCGGTCCGGAGATCCACGTCATTGTCGGCGTACCAGTCGGCGCCGTGGACGAAGATCTTCTCCCGCTCGCTCTTGCCCAGCAGGTATTCCTTCGACAGGGGCGGTCGTTCGTAAGGGCGTTCGGACTCCGCGCCGATCAGGACGATCTGGTCGCCTGAGCCTTCTTCGCGCAACGTCTGCGCCGCCTTGGCCCCCGCCAGGCCCGCGCCGACGATCACATATGTAGCCATGGGCGCAGTATCCGCCCGCCGGGGGTCATCCGGAAAGACGCTTGTGCCAGGCGACGGCCGACGTGTCGGTGAGGGAGGCGATCTGGTCGATGACCACCCGGACGCGAGCGGCGTCGTTGGGCGCGCCGAGGTAGGAGGGTCTGAAGGCGGGCTCCAGGGTGGCGGGCGCGCCGAGTGTGATCAGGGAGGCCAGCTCGGAGATGAGTTCGCGCTGCCTGGCCTGGTTGGCGTGGTGGTCCTCGGTGGTCATCACGTAGTGGGCGGTGATGCCCTTGAGCAGCGCGCACTCCAGCCGCGTGGCCGACGGCACGACGAGCTCCGCGCGGTGCCGCGAGGCGTAGGCGTCCTTGGTGGCGGTCTCGGCGGAGCGGCAGAAGCGGCCGATGAGGCCGCTCGTCAGCGCCTTGAGCCCGGCCAGGTCGGCGAAGGTGGCCTCGAAGCGGCGCGGCCAGAGCGGGGTGGCGAGCAACCCGGCGAAGACGGCTTCGAGCTCGGCCAGGTCGGCGCCGGGCGCGTACCAGGTGCGGGCGGTCTCGCAGACCTGGCGGCGCTCGCCGGCCGACAGCAGCGCCTCGGGCGTGACGTGGCCGGAGTGCAGCGCGTCCTCCAGGTCGTGGACGGAGTAGGCGACGTCGTCGGCCCAGTCCATGATCTGCGCCTCGAAGCTGACCCGGCCTTCGGGCGCGCCGTCCCTGATCCACTCGAAGACCGGCAGGTCGTCGTCGTAGACCCCGAACTTCGGTGACCTGTCGCAGGTCCACGGGTATTTGATGGACGCGTCGAGCGCGGCCCTGGTCAGGTTGAGCCCGGCGCTGCCGCCGTCCTCGGTGAGGACCTTGGCCTCCAGCCGGGTGAGCAGGCGCAGGCTCTGCGCGTTGCCCTCGAAGCCGCCGCACGAGGTGGACAGCTGGTTGAGCGCCACCTCGCCGTTGTGGCCGAACGGCGGATGGCCCAGGTCGTGCGCCAGGCAGGCCGTCTCCACCAGGTCGGGGTCGACGCCGAGCGTCGCGCCCATCTCCCTGCCGACCTGGGCGCATTCGAGCGAGTGGGTGAGCCGGGTGCGCGGGATGTGCTGGCCGCCGCCGAGGGTCTCGCCGGGCCCCACCACCTGCGTCTTGGCGGCCAGTCTGCGGAGCGCGGAGCTGTGGAGGACTCGGGCGCGGTCGCGCTCGAACGCGCTCCGCTCCGGGTTGCCGGGAGGTTCCGGCACCCAGCGTGCCTGGTCGTGCTCGTCGTAGCGGGCCATAAGAGCTGTGATTTTATCCAGTTTCCGGTCTCCGCTAGTGTCAACCCTCGCGAGAACCCCCTTCCCCGGGAGCCCTCCTCCATGACCACTGCGTTCCGGGCGGTGCTGGCCTTCGGCCTGCTCGCCGGTTTTTACGTGCTCGTCGGCCTCATCCTGGCGGCGGCCGTCTTCTTCGACGTGCTGCTGCTGGTGGACTTCCATGTCAACGCGCTCAAGCTCGCGGTCCCCCTGACCCTGGCGGCGGGCGCGCTCGTCCGCGCCCTGATCATGGTCAGCCGCCGCAAGGACGGCGAGCAGCCGGGCGTGCTGGTCACCCGCGAGCACGAGCCCGCCCTCTGGCAGGTGGTCGAAGACCTGTCCCAGCGCGTCCGTACGGCGCCACCCGACGAGATCCGCCTGGTGCCCGAGGTCAACGCGGCCGTGTCGGAGGACACCCGCTTCCTCGGCATGAAGGCCACCAGGCGGCGCATGTACATCGGGCTGCCGCTGCTGCAGACCCTCACGGTCGACGAGATGCGCGCGGTGCTCGGCCACGAGCTGGGCCACTACAGCGGCGCCCACACCCGCCTGGGCGCGCCGGTCTACCGGGGCCGGGTGTCGCTGATCGCGACTGTTCAGGGGCTCGGCAACCACCCGTTCATCCAGCGCCTGTTCGCGTACTACGCCAAGCTCTACCTGCTCGTCTCCCAGGGCGTGTCGCGCAGGCAGGAGCTGGAGGCCGACCGGTTCGCGGTGGGCATCGGCGGGCGCCAGGCGATGTCGGAGGCGCTGCGCAAGATCCACGGCACGGCGGCCGCCTGGGACATCTACGCCGCCGGCTACCTGTCGATGACCGGCGTGGGCGGCAACCGGCCCGCGGCCGTGTTCGGCGGGTTCCACGCGCTGATGAGCGACCCGGCCAGGCAGGCCGAGGTGGCCAAGCTCGGCGAGCAGCCGGAGGAGACCTCCCTCTACGACTCGCACCCGAGCCTGAGCGAGCGGCTGGCCGCCATCGAGCTGCTGCCCGAGCCGGAGCACGTGCCCGACCCCCGCTCGGCCCTCACCATGCTGCGTGACGCGAACGTGGCGGTGCAGGCGGTAGAGCAGTCGATGTGGACACCGGAGGCGCTCACGGGACTGCGGCCGGTGTCGTGGGAGGAGCTGATCTCCCAGGGCATGTACGCCGCCCGCAACGCCGAAGCGCTGAACGACCTGGCGCTGGCCGGTCAGCGGGTGCTGGGCGCCGCCCGGCCGTACCTCGACGCGGCCTTCGAGGCGATCGCCAGGGACCGGCGCCCCGAGCTGGAGGAGAAGCTGCGCGAGCTGGGCTGGAAACCGTCCGAAACGCTGCTGGCCGGGGTGCTCGGGCAGGCACTGGAGGCGGTGCTGATCCAGCACGGCCAGGCCCGGTGGACGCTGTCGTGGGCGGGCCCGGCGCGGCTGCTGTTCGACGACGGCGAGGAGGTGGCGCTGTCGGAGTACGCGGCCCAGGTCGCGGCCAACCCGTCCGCCGTTCCCGGACTCCGGAAGTGGCTGGGCGACCTGGGCATGCGTCACGACTACGTGCCTGCCACGCTGGAACAGGCCGAGGCGGCCGTCTAGCGGGCGTTCCTCAGCGGGTGTTCCTCACCGGGTGTCCGAGTCGCACTCCGCCAGGGCCGCGCGGCCGGCCTCCAGGCGGGCGACCGGGATGCGGAACGGCGAGCAGGAGACGTAGTCGAGCCCGGCCTCGTGGCAGAAGTGCACCGAGTCGGGGTCGCCGCCGTGCTCGCCGCAGATGCCGAGCTTGAGGTCCGGGCGCGCCTTGCGGCCCTCCTCGACCGCGATCCTGACCAGCCGGCCGACGCCGTCACGGTCGAGGGTCTCGAACGGGGAGACGCCGAAGATGCCCAGCTCCAGGTAGCGCGAGAAGAACGCCGCCTCGACGTCGTCGCGGGAGAAGCCCCAGGTCATCTGGGTCAGGTCGTTGGTGCCGAAGGAGAAGAACTGCGCGGCCTCGGCGACCTGCCCTGCGGTGAGCGCCGCCCTGGGCGTCTCGATCATGGTGCCGACCAGGGCGTCGACACCGAGGTCCGCGAGGATCCCGGCGGCCTCCTCACGGACGGCCTCCAGCTCCTGTACGGCGGCGACGAGCGGGATCATGATCTCCGGCTTGGCTCCCGGCACGTCCTTGGCCGCCTGGGCGATGGCGCGTACCTGCATGGCGAACAGGCCGGGAATGACCAGCCCGAGCCGTACACCGCGCAGGCCGAGCATGGGATTCTCCTCGTGCAGCCGCTTGACGGCGGCCAGCAGGTCGCGCTGCTTGTCCGAGGTCTCGCCGGTCGCCGCCTTGACCGACAGGTCCACGATGTCGGGCAGGAACTCGTGCAGGGGCGGATCGATGAGCCGCACGGTCACCGGCTGACCGCCCATAGCCCGAAATATCTCGACGAAGTCCGCCTTCTGGAGCGGCTCCAGCGCGTCCAGAGCCGCCTGGCGCTCCGCGTCGCCGGACGCCAGCACCAGGTCCTCGACGAGCTGCCGGCGCTCGCCCAGGAACATGTGCTCGGTACGGCACAGCCCGATCCCCTCGCCGCCGAAGCGGCGCGCCCTGGCCGCGTCCTCGGCGGTGTCGGCGTTGGCCCGCACGCCCAGCCGGCGCACCTCGTCGGCCCGCCGCATGATCCGGTCCACGGCCCGGACCAGGTCGTCGTCGGGTTCCCGGCCCTCGAAGTACTCGACCACGGCCGAGTCCACCACGGGCACCTCGCCGAGGAAGACCTCGCCGGTGGTGCCGTCGATGGAGATGACGTCGCCCTCGTTGACCACGACGTCGCCCGGCGCGGTGAACCTGCGCTCGGCGACCGACACCTCCAGCTCCTCGGCGCCGCAGACGCAGGTCTTGCCCATGCCGCGGGCGACCACGGCGGCGTGTGAGGTCTTGCCGCCGCGGCTGGTCAGGATGCCGCGCGCGGCGATCATCCCGGACAGGTCGTCCGGGTTGGTCTCGCGGCGCACCAGGATGACGTCCTCACCCTTGTCGGCCAGCTCGACGGCGCGCTCGGAGGAGAACACGACCTTGCCGACGGCGGCTCCCGGCGAGGCGTTCATGCCCTTGGCGATCTTCTTCTTCTCGGTGCCCGAGTCGAAGCGCGGGAACATCAGCTGGACCAACTGGTCGCCCGTCACCCGCGTGACGGCCTCGTCGAGCGTGATGAGGCCCTGGTCGACGAGCTGGGTGGCGATGCAGAACGCGGCGCCGGCGGTGCGCTTGCCGACTCTGGTCTGCAGCATCCAGAGCTTGCCGCGCTCGATCGTGAACTCGATGTCGCACAGGTCGCGGTAGTGGTTCTCCAGCGTCTCCATGATCCGCAGGAGCTCGTCGTAGGAGCTCTTGTCGAGGCGTTCCAGCTCCTGGAGCGGGATCGTGTTGCGGATGCCGGCGACGACGTCCTCGCCCTGGGCGTTCTGCAGGTAGTCGCCGTAGATGCCCTGCTGGCCGGAGCCGGGGTCGCGGGTGAAGGCGACGCCGGTGCCCGAGTCGTTGCCGACGTTGCCGAAGACCATGGCCACGATGTTGACCGCGGTGCCGAGGTCGGCGGGGATGCGTTCCTGGCGGCGGTAGAGGATGGCGCGCGGGGCGTTCCACGAGTCGAACACGGCCATGACGGCCAGCCGCATCTGCTCGCGCGGGTCGGCGGGGAAGTCCTTGCCGGTCTGGTCGCGCACGATGCCCTTGAACGTCTCGACCAGGCCCTGCAGCTCGGCCGCGTCGAGGTCGGTGTCCTGCCGGTCGCCCTTCAGCGTCTCGAGCGCGTGCTCGAACAGCTCGCCGTCGATGCCGAGCACGGTCTTGCCGAACATCTGGATGAGCCTGCGGTAGGAGTCCCAGGCGAAGCGGTCGTTGCCGCCGGCCTGCTTGGCCAGGCCGTGGACGGACTCGTCGTTCAGCCCGATGTTGAGGACCGTCTCCATCATCCCGGGCATCGAGAACTTGGCGCCGGAGCGGACGCTGACGAGCAGCGGGTCGTCGGCCTGGCCGAGCGCCTTGCCCATCCGCTTCTCCATCGCGCCCAAGTGCTCGGACACCTCCCGCTCCAGGCCGTCGGGGACCGCGCCCTCGGCCAGGTAGTGGCGGCACGCCTCGGAGGTGATCGTGAACCCGGGAGGAACGGGCAGTCCGAGATTGGTCATTTCGGCAAGGTTTGCTCCCTTGCCTCCGAGAAGATCCTTGAGATCCTTGTTGCCCTCGGTGAAGTCGTAAACGTACTTGGCCACCACAGCTCCAATCAACGCCTCTGCTCCGGACTCTACCGGCGATAATCATGATGAAACTGCACTCACCCGTTAAGTCAACGTTTCACCTGGTGAAGGGCACATAACCGGTCTAATCCAATTAATATTCTGTTTAGCCAGGAATTGGTTTATACCAATTGGTTTATACCAATTCCTGGAAAGATCCGGATGATACAATCGGATCACCGTCTAGCAGGAGGCGCCCGATGGCCACTCCTACCAAGCCACAGCGTCGCGCCCGCGCGGTCGCCGGATCGGCCAAGGCCGCGCAGGGCTTCGCGAACTTCCTGGACGAGCGCCTC
The DNA here is from genome assembly GCF_040648415.1 of Nonomuraea sp. NPDC049141. Lineage (NCBI taxonomy): Bacteria > Bacillati > Actinomycetota > Actinomycetes > Streptosporangiales > Streptosporangiaceae > Nonomuraea > Nonomuraea sp. NPDC049141. The sequence continues at coordinate 88,557 of NZ_JBEZDR010000003.1, read as the reverse complement.
GGCCTGGCCCACTGGCTCCGCCCGAATCTCCGCAAGCTCTTCCCGAGCCACTGGTCGTTCCTGCTCGGCGAGTTCGCCCTGTACTCGTTCGTCCTGCTCGTCCTGACGGGCACCTTCCTGACCCTGTTCTACAAACCCAACCCCGATGTGGCCTTCACCTCGGTGCGCGAGATCAGCCTGGACGTCAGGGGCGGCCTGCTGGTGCGCCAGATGCACCACTGGGCGGCGACGATCTTCGTGCTGTCGATCGTGGCCCACCTGTTCCGCGTCTTCTTCACCGCCGCCTTCCGCAAGCCGCGCGAGCTGAGCTGGATGACCGGGGTGGTGCTGTTCGGGCTGGCGCTGTTCGAGTCGTTCCTGGGCGTCTCGCTGCCCGCCGACCAACTCGCCATGACCGGCCTGCGGGAGGCGCAGGGCCTGCTGCTGTCGATCCCGCTCGTCGGCGGCTACCTGTCGGCGTTCGTCTTCGACGGCGGCTTCCCCGGCCAGGTCATCCCGCGCATCTTCGTGACGCACGTACTGCTGGTGCCGGGCATCCTGCTGGCGCTCATACCGCTGCACGGGATCGTCCTGACCTGGCGGCAGAAGCACACCGATCACCGCACCCCGACGTCGGACGAGACGCGGGTCACGGGCGGCCCGTTCTTCCCGTACTTCATCGTCAAGAACGGCGCCACCACCATGTTCACGATGGCCGTCGTGGCACTGCTGGCCACCTTCGTCCAGGTCAACCCGGTGTGGGAGCACGGGCCGTACCAGCCCGGCGGCTGGCCACCGTCGGCCCAGCCGTTCTGGTATTACGGCGTTCTGGAAGGCGCGCTACGCCTGACGCCGCCCTGGGAGATCACGATCGGCGGCTTCGTCCTGCAGGTCGGACTCTGGATCCCGATGCTGGTCCTGACGGCCTTCTTCACGGTCCTGTTCCTCTACCCGTTCCTGGAACGCCGCTTCACCAAGGATCGCCGCGTGCACAACCTGCTGGACCGCCCCTCGCACGCCCCCGTCCGCACCGCCCTCGGCGCGGCGGTGATCACCTTCTTCACGGTGCTGTGGGCCGGGACATGGGTCTCGGAGACCCCGCCGGACCCGAACGCGCCGACGCCCCTCCTCACCGCACCGCACGAGACCTACACCTGGATCGTGTACGGCCTGCGCATCGCGATCTTCGTCCTGCCCCCGATCGTGTACGCCATCACGCTGGCCGCGTGCAGGAGCCGCACCCGCCGCTGAATCCACACGCCATCACCTGGCTGTGTGCAGGGGTCGCGCCCGCCGCTCAATCTTTTGCCCGGCCTTTCGCTGGAGAGGGGTACATCTCCCGACATGACGCCCATCCAGCGCTACCTCGCGGAAGAGGTGGCCATCGACCACGCGGACGGCCTCATCCCACGTCGCGAAGCGCTGCGCCGACTGGGCCTCCTCGGCATCGCCCTGCCCGCCGCCAGCGCCCTGCTCACCGCCTGCGGCGCGCCACCGGAGCCGGCTCGCGGCACGTCAGCGACCTCATCCGGAGCCGCTCCGGCGGCCTCATCCGGCGCCCCGGCGGCATCGTCCGATCCTGCCGGCACACCAGCCACATCCGCCTCCCCGGCCGGCCCATCGCCCCTGCCCACGCGGCCCATCACCTTTCCCGGCCCCGAGGGGACGACGCTGCAGGGCGCCTGGGCCGCCGCCGCGGACCCGAAGGGCGCCGTCCTGGTCATCCACGAGAACCGCGGCCTCACCGACCACATCCGCTCGGTGGCCGGCCGGCTCGCCGCCAGCGGCTACTCGGCCCTGGCGATCGACCTGCTGTCACGTGAGGGCGGCACCGCCTCGTTCGCCGACTCCGCGCAGGCCACCGCCAAGCTGGGCGAGATCCCGCCCGAACGCTTCGTCGCCGACATGAAGGCGGGCCTGGGAGAGCTGACCAATCGCGCAAACGGCGCGAAGCTGGGCGTGATCGGCTTCTGCTTCGGCGGCGGCATGACCTGGCTCCTGCTGTCGTCGGCCGAACCCCGCCTGGCCGCCGCCGCACCCTTCTACGGCCCGCTCCCCGACCACGCCGACTTCACGGGCACCAAGGCCGCCGTCCTGGCCATCTACGCGGAGCAGGACAACCGCGTCAACGCCAGCAGGGACGCCGCCAAGGCCGCCCTGGAAAAGGCCGGCCTCCCCCACGAGATCGTGACCTTCCCGGGCGTGAACCATGCCTTCTTCAACGACACGGGCCCGCGCTACAACGCCAAGGCCGCCGCGCAGGCGTACCAACGGGTCCTGGACTGGTTCGGAAACCACCTGTCCTGACCTGGTAGACGCCCTCCGGCATAACGACATCGACCCCGCCCACGGTCCCGAAAGACCACGAACGGGGTCAAGAATGCGCACGTCACGGCGCCCAGCCAGGTAAACCGCAGGAGCGTGCCCCTGGAGGGAGGCCAGCCCCGCACGGAGGGTGGGGCTGGCCCATGCTGGCCGTAAAAGAAAATCAGTCGTTAAGGTGCTGGCGGAGGTAAGAGTCGACCGCGTCGAGGGAGATGCGCTCCTGGGCCATCGAGTCGCGCTCGCGGATCGTGACCGCCTGGTCATCGAGGGTGTCGAAGTCGACCGTGATGCAGAACGGCGTGCCGATCTCGTCCTGGCGCCGGTAGCGCCGGCCGATCGCGCCCGCGTCGTCGAACTCGACGTTCCACCGCCGGCGCAGCTGCGCGGCCAGGTCGCGGGCCTTCGGCGACAGGTCGGCGTTGCGGGACAGCGGCAGCACCGCGGCCTTGACCGGGGCGAGCCGGTGGTCGAGCCGCATGACCGTGCGCTTCTCCATGACGCCCTTGGCGTTGGGCGCCTCGTCCTCGGTGTAGGCGTCGAGCAGGAACGTCAGCGTGGCCCGGTCGACACCCGCCGCCGGCTCGATGACGTAGGGCACGTAGCGCTCGCCCGTGTCCTGCTCGAAGAAGCTCAGGTCGACGCCCGACGCCTTGGAGTGGGCGGTCAGGTCGAAGTCGGTGCGGTTGGCGATGCCTTCGAGCTCACCCCACTCGCCGCCCGCGAAGTTGAAGCGGTATTCGACGTCGACCGTGCGCTTGGAGTAGTGGGACAGCTTCTCCTTGGGGTGCTCGTAGAGCCGGAGATTGTCCTTGTTGATGCCCAGATCGGAGTACCAGCGGAAGCGCTCGTCGATCCAGTACTGGTGCCATTCCTCGTCGCTGCCCGGCTTGACGAAGAACTCCATCTCCATCTGCTCGAACTCGCGGGTGCGGAAGATGAAGTTGCCCGGCGTGATCTCGTTGCGGAAGGACTTGCCGACCTGGCCGATGCCGAACGGGATCTTCTTGCGCGCCGACTGCTGCACGTTGAGGTAGTTGATGAAGATGCCCTGCGCGGTCTCCGGGCGCAGGTAGGCCAGGCCGGACTCGTCCTCGACCGGGCCGAGGTAGGTCTTGAGCAGGCCGCTGAACTGCTTCGGGTCGGTGAAGGCGCCCTTGTTGCCGCAGTTGGGGCAGGTGATGTCGGCCAGGCCGTTCTCGGGCGCCTTGCCGTTCTTCTCCTCGTACGCCTCAAGGAGATGGTCGGCGCGGTAGCGCTTGTGGCACGACTGGCACTCGGTCAGCGGGTCGGTGAAGGTCTCCACGTGGCCGCTGGCCTGCCAGACCTCGCGGGCCAGGATGACGCAGGAGTCGAGGCCCACCACGTCGTCGCGCGACTGGACCATCGAAAGCCACCACTGCCGCTTGACGTTGTTCTTCAGCTCGACGCCCAGGGGACCGTAGTCCCACGATGCGCGCAGTCCGCCGTAGATCTCGCTCGACGGGTAAACGAGCCCGCGGCGTTTGGCGAGGCTGACGATCGTGTCCATGACGTCTGTGCGTCGTGCCATTTTGGTTGCGTCTCTTTCCGGCTGGAGGTCGGCGAGGGAATTGGATGAGCTCCCAGCTTAGGGGACGCCCGGGAGCCCTCGCGCGCGAGTATTTCTACTCGCCGTCTTGTAGGTAAACGTCCTCGAACGCACTCGGTTCGTTGACCATGAGGATCATCAGGGGATACATCGCCATCCGCGCCGCGGACAGGGCTCTGCGGTAGAAACCGGCGCCCTCCCACTCACTGACCAGCGCCCACAGATTGGGCTCGTCGACCGAGCGGGCCAACCGGCCGCGCAGGAATCCGGGCTGGTCGGCCAGTGTCTGGAGGATGACATGGCCTTGCTTGACGAAGTCTTGGGACTGGGACTCTGGGACGGTGTAACGGATTACGGCGAGCACGCACACCAGGATGTCAGACGATTACGCACCGCTGGGCAATTCCAGCCCCTGGCCTGCTCACACCCACCGGCCGATTCCGGCGGCGCTAGGCTCGGCGCGTGGCCTCCAAAGACAACCGCCGCAAGAATCCCCGGCGACCGCTCCCCGCCGGCGAGCAGTTCTTCACGCCCGGCGCGACCGGCCTGCGCAAGTCCGTCGAGGAGCGCAGCGCGACCCCGCTGGCGTTCCTGTATACGCAGGTGCCCAAGTGGGCGGCGCCCGCCGCGCTGGTGGTGCTCCTGCTGGCCGGGTTCGCCGTGAACAACTGGCTGGGCGGCGTGGCGGTGCTGCCGGTGCTGGCGTTCGTGGGCTGGCTGGCGTACCTGTCCTGGCCGTCGCTGAGCGTCGGCGGGCGGTTGCTGCGGGTCGTGATGCTGGCCTTCCTCCTGGTCCTTGCGGCCGACCGGTTCGGAGTGTTTTAGCCATAGATTTTGACAATCATTTTCATTTTCCCCATAATCGGTGGCGTGATGTCCCGAACGCCCCGAATCAGTGCTGCAATCCTCGCGACCACCCTGATGACCGCCGCCTGCTCCGGCTCCGGCGCCGCGGACACGGCCAAGGACGGCAAGCCCGCCGTGATCGCCGCCTTCTACCCGCTCCAGTGGCTCACCGAGCAGGTCGGCGGCTCCGACGTGAACGTGTCCGTGCTGACCGCCCCCGGTGTCGAACCGCACGACCTGGAGCTCGGCGCGCACCAGGTGGCCCAGCTTGAGGACGCGGCGCTGACCGTCTACATCAAGGGCGTCCAGCCGGCCGTGGACGACGCGGTCGCCCAGGACACGAGCTTCGACGTCGCCACCGCCGTCAAGACCCTCCCCGCGAGCGAGCACGAGGAAGGCCACGACATCGCGTACGACCCGCACCTCTGGCTGGACCCGTCCCGCCTGGCCACCGTCGCCGCCAAGCTCGGCGAGCGGCTGGCCGCCATCGACCCCGCGCACGCCCAGGGCTACCGGGACCGCGCGGTCAAGACGGCGGGCGCGCTGGGGACACTCGACCAGGAGTACGCCAAGGGCCTGACCACCTGCGCGACCAAGACGCTGGTCACCAGCCACCAGGCGTTCGGTTACCTGGCCGACCGCTATCACCTCAAGCAGATCGGCATCACCCTCGACCCGGAGACCGAGCCCTCCCCCGCCCGCATCGCCGAGGTCGCCAAGCTGGCCAAGGACGAGAAGGCGACCACGATCTTCACCGAATCCCTGGTCAGCCCCAAGGTCGCCGAGGTGCTCGCCAAGGAGATCGGCGCGAAGACGGCGGTGCTCGACCCGCTGGAGAGCAAGCCGCAGGGCGACTACCTGTCGGCCATGCGCGCCAACCTGAAGACCCTGCAGAGCGCATTGGGGTGCCCGGCATGAGCGACAGCGCCTTCTCCATGACCGGCGGCCGGGTGAGCCTGGACCGGCGGGACATCCTGCGCGGCATCGACCTCACGGTCTGCCCCGGCGAGGTCGTCGCCGTCATGGGCGCCAACGGCTCCGGCAAGTCCACGCTGGTCCGCACCCTGCTGGGCCTCACCCCGCTCTCGGGCGGCCAGACCCTGGTGTACGGCACGCCGCCCGCGAAGTTCCGCGAGTGGTGGCGCATCGGCTACGTGCCGCAGCGCCTGGCCGTCGGCGGCGGGGTGCCCGCCACGGTCCGCGAGGTCGTGACCTCCGGCCGCATCGCCAGGCAGAGCCGGCTGCGCCGTACCAGCCCCGAGGACAAGGCGGCGGCGGCGAGCGCGCTGGAGGCCGTCGGGCTGTCCGACCGGGCGGGCGACCCGGTGCAGTCGCTGTCCGGCGGCCAGCAGCAGCGGGTGCTGATCGCCCGCGCGCTGGCGGGCGAGCCCGACACGTACGTGATGGACGAACCCACCGCCGGCGTCGACGCGGACACCCAGCAGTTGCTCGCCGACACGCTGGCCACGCTGGTGCTGAACGGCAAGACCATCGTGCTCGTCGCCCACGAGCTCGGCCCGCTCGAGCCGCTCATCACCCGCGGCGTGGTGATCCGCGAGGGCCGGATCGCGCACGACGGAAGGCCGCCGCGGCCCGAGGGCGACTGCGCGCGGCCGGGACACGAACACGTACACCCGCACGCCGCCGAGGCGGCCGCGGGACCCCTTTCCGGATGGCAGGGAGAGTCATGATCGAGCTGTTGGACAAGCAGTTCTTCCAGCTCGCGCTGATCGCGGCCCTGCTGGTGGGGCTCTGCGCACCCGCTGTCGGCACGTTCATCGTCCAGCGCAGGCTCGCCCTGCTCGGCGACGGCATCGGGCACGTGGCGCTGACCGGCGTCGCGCTGGGCTTCCTGACCGGCACCGCGCCCGTGCTCACGGCCGTGGCCGTGTCGGTCATCGGCGCCGTGGCCATCGAGCTGGTCCGGGCGCGCGGGCGTACCAGCGGCGACGTGGCTCTGGCGCTGCTGTTCTACGGCGGCATCGCGGGCGGCGTCATGCTCATGGGCATCGCGCCGGGTGGCAGCAACGCCAAGCTGAACTCGTACCTGTTCGGCGCCATCGCCAGCGTCACCACCCAGGACATCTGGATCATCGGCGCGCTGGCCGTCGCGGTGATCGCGGTGGTCGTGATCTTCGGCAGGGAGCTGTTCGTGCTCTGCCAGGACGAGGAGATGGCCCGCGCCAGTGGCCTGCCGGTGCGCTTCCTCAGCCTGCTGATCGCCGTCACGGCCGCGCTGACCGTGGTCATCGCCATGCGCGTGGTCGGGTTGCTGCTGGTCAGCGCGCTGATGGTGATCCCGGTGGCGACCAGTCAGCAGCTCACCAGAGGGTTCCGCTCGACGATGGGGCTGGCCATGCTGTTCGGCGTCGTCGCGGCGGTGGGCGGGCTGCTCAGCTCGACGCTGTCCGCCAGGGTGCCGCCGGGCGCCGCGATCGTTCTTCTTGCCCTCTGCGGCTTCGTCCTGGCGCTCGGTGTCGGTAAGTTCGTACGGCGAGGCCGACCCCGGGAGTCCACAGTGAGCGAGCCATCCAGCATGCGCGTCGAGGAGGTCACACGATGATGTCCACAAGACGTGACGCCGTGCACGACACGCTCCGCCAGAGCGATGGTTTCCGCAGCGCGCAGGACGTCTACGCCGAGATGCGCGCCCACGGCGCCAAGATCGGCCTGACCACGGTCTACCGGGCGCTCCAGGCGCTGGCCGACGGCGGCCTCGTCGACGTGCTGCGCACCGACGACGGCGAGTCCGTCTACCGCGCGTGCGCCAGCGGCGACCACCATCACCACCTGGTGTGCCGCCGCTGCGGCCGGACGGTCGAGGTGGCCGGTCCCGCCGTCGAACGCTGGGCGGAGACGGTCGGCTCCGAGCACGGCTTCACCGAGATCACTCACACGGTCGAGGTGTTCGGCACCTGCTCGGCCTGTTCGGCCTCGGTACGGGCGGGCTGAGCACGACGCGAGCCGTACAGCACTCCCAGCACGATCACCGCGCACCCGGCGAGCTGGAACGGCGACGGGTGCTCACCGAGCAGCACGGCCGACAGCGCGACCGTCGTCATGGGCTGGATGAGCAGGAGCAGCGCGGTGAGCGCGGCGGGCTGCCTGGGCAGCGAGAACGAGATCAGCGTCCAGCCGATCACCTGCGGCCCGAGCGCGAGCAGCAGCAGCCAGCCGTGCGCCGGCCAGCTCGGCACGAAGTCGGCGCCCCCGAACACCGGGCTCAGCGCGGCCATCGCGAGCGTGGCCACGACGGTGGCGTGCGCCAACGGCCCGACCGTACGCCCCGAGCCACCCTTCAACACCAGCAGGAACGCCGCGTACGAGATCGAGGTGGCCACCCCCGTCACCACTCCGAGCACCGGGTTCGCCCCATATGCGGCGCTGTCGAAGACCCCCGAGATCAGCACCACTCCGGCGAACACCACCGGGGTGGCCCGCATCAGCCGGTTCGACGGCCGCTCGCGGAAGAGCGCCCACGCCGCGAAGGCCACGATGAAGACCTGTAGGTTCCCCAGCACGGTCGCCAGCCCAGCGCCCACGTACTTGATAGCTTGGTGCCAGAACAGCAGGTCGAACGCGAACAGCACGCCCGCCAGCCACGCCAGGTTGCGGCTGCGGGCAGGCAGGGGGCCCAGCTTCCGCCGTTCGAACCAGGCCAGCACCAGCATCGGCGGCAGCGCGTACGCGCAGCGGAAGAACGCCGAGGTGGCCGGCGAGACCCCCGACAACCGCACCAGGGGCGCGGAGGTGGAGATGATCAGCGCACCCGCTATCGCGATCAGCACGATACGGCGATGTGCACCCACAGAAACCCCTGACACCCTTGGAGAGAGATACGCTGCGACCACGCTAGAACCGGTACTCGACAGGAGTCAACATGCCGTTTGGCCATGACATGGTGTATTCGCTGGCCACGGTCGTAGAGCTGGTCAACACCTCCCCGTCGACCGGCGGCGACACCGACGGCCTGGCCGAGCTGGCCGACCTGCACGAATTCGTCGAGTCGCGCCAGGTCAGCGGCATCGGCGCCCTCACGGCCCGCGACCTCGGGCAGGTGCGGCTGCTGCGGGAGGCGTTCCACCGCGTCTTCACCGCCCCGGACCAGCCGACCGCCGTACGCCTCCTCAACGGGCTCCTGTCGAAGACGCGCATCACGCCCCGGCTGACGGAGCACGATGGGCATCCGCTGCACATGCACTACTTCGCACCGGACGCGACCCTTTCCGAGCATCTGGCGGCGGACTGCGGGGTGGCACTGGCGCATCTGGTGGTGGACGGGGAGTGGGAGCGGCTACGGACCTGTTCGGCGCCTGACTGCGACCGGGTGTTCGTGGACGAGTCACGCAATCGGTCTCGGGTCTATTGCGACAGCCGTACTTGCGGGAATCGCATGCATGTGGCCGCCTATCGGGCTCGGCGGCGGGCCTGACAAGTTCGAGCCAACATGTGGGTGGTTCGGCTGAAACTCCACACGTTGGAGCAGTTATTCGGTCTGGGATGAGCGTGCGGTGTGGTTGCGCCATGCGGTCCTAAGGGCTTCAAGTTCGAGCCGAGGGAACGGCTCTCCCCACTTTCCGTGGTATCCGCTTTCGTCATAGCGTCGCACGACGTCGTCGAAACAGCGGATGACGGCTCGGGCCAGGGTGTCGACCGTTTGCCAGCTCGACCAGATCTCGGTGCCGGCGTTGTCATGACGGCGGCCATCGGGCAATTGAAGCAGCCGCACCCAGACGTCGTCGCCGCCTCGATAGAAGATCCAGCGGAAGGCTGTCGGTTCGGCTTCGAACTGAGCCCGCGTCTGCTCTTCCCCGAGCACCAGCCGGGCTGTCGCGGTCAGAAGTTCCTCAGGAGCCGCGGTGATATAGGACGCGGTGACCTCCGCCTCGGCCTGGTCGTCGGCAACGGTGCAATCGGCCCACCCCGACCCCGCCAGCGTCCAGCGCAATGACATCTGTGTCATGGTCATCCCTGTTCTGGTTGCGCGCCGACGCTCCGCGAGCCGTGCCACGATCTCCACAGCGCCTCGTACACCCCGCCCGCCGCGACCAGCTCGTCGTGGGCTCCGACCTCCACCACCCGGCCGTTGTCCATGACCACCACCCGGTCGGCGTCGCGGGCCGTGTGCAGGCGGTGGGCGATCGCGATGACGGTCCGCCCCTCCAGGACGGCGGCGAGCGAGCGTTCGGCGCGCCTGGCCGTACGGGGGTCGAGCATGGCGGTGGCCTCGTCGAGGATGACGGTGTGCGGGTCGGCCAGGATGACCCTGGCCAGGGCGAGCTGCTGGACCCGGTCCGGGCCGAGGGTGGCGCCGGACGACTGGGATCCCAGCTCGTCGTCGAGCGAGGCGATCCAGTCGGCGCCGACCGCCGCCAGCGCCTTGCCCAGGCGGTCGTCGCCGGCCGTCGGATCTGCCAGCAGCAGGTTGTCGCGGACGGTGCCGAGGAACAGGTGCTGTTCCTGGGTGACCAGGACGACGTGCTCGCGGAGTTGGGCTGGGGAGAGGTCGGCGACGGGCACCGAGCCGACGGTGACCGTGCCCAGGCGGGGGTGGTCGATGCCGGCCAGCAGCTTGCCCAGGGTGGACTTGCCGGCTCCCGAGGGGCCGACGACGGCCAGACGCTCGCCGGGCCGTACGGTCAGATCGACGCCGGTCACCACGTCGTCGCCGCCTTCGTAGGCGAAGTGCACGCCGCGCGCCTCGATGCGGTCGCCCTGCGGCGCCGCGGCGGGCGGCGCACGTCTGGCCGCCAAGGTCGAGGAGGCCGCAGCGGCCACCTCCTCCCGCGCCGGTGTCGCGAGGCCCTCGACCCTGGCGAAGGAGGCACCGCTGCTCTGCAACTGCTCCAGCCAGATCAGGATCGTCTCGATCGGCTGGCCGAGCTGGCGCAGGTAGAGCACGCAGGTGACGACCGCGCCCAGCGTGACCTGGCCTCGGTCCAGGAGCACCCCGCCGAGCAGCAGTACCAGCACGGGCGGCAGGAGCGAGGAGACCTCCACCGAGGGCCAGAGCACGCTGCGCAGGAAGAGGGTCCGCAGCTGGGCGGCCCGGCTGCGCTCGATCACCCGTTCCGCCGCCCGCGTGCGCTTGGCCTGCAGGCCCAGGACCTCGATGGTGCGGGCACCCGCGGCGTTGGCGGCCAGGTGCTCGGCCAGCTCCGAGCGGGCGGCGCCTTCCTCCAGGTAGGCGGGGCGGGCGCGGCGAAGGTACCAGCGGGAGGCGGCCACGATGCCGGCCAGCGCGAGCAGGCCGCAGGCGCCCAGGACCGGGTCGACCAGGAAGACGGCGACGATCAGGAAGAGCGCCTGCAGGCTCGAGACGAGGATCGCGGGGGCGGCGTCGCGCAGGGTGCGGCCGACGACGGCCACGTCGGTGGTTCCGCGGGCGGTCAGGTCGCCGGTGCGGATGTGCTCGACCGTGGCGGCGGGCAGGGCCAGCACGCGGTCCAGGAGTTCGGCGCGGATGTGTTCCTGGACACGCTCGCTGAAGCGAGTGCCGATCTTCTCGGCGTACCTGGACAGAACCAGCTGGGCCAGCGCCGCGCCCACGGCGATCGCGGCGAGCAGGTCGACCGTGCCTCCGGCGCTGATGGAGTCGATGATGCGGCCCAGCAACCACGGGCTGACCAGCGCGGCCGCCGCCGCCAGGCTGTTGAGCAGCAGCGTCGCGGTGAAGCCCGGCACGTCGCTCCTGACCAGGCGCAGGGCGGCTCGCCGTACCTGCCGGCGGTCGGCGATGGGCAGGTCGCGGTTCATGCGAGCACCGACCGGTAAGCGGGGGTGGACTCCATCAGCTCGCGGTGGGTGCCGGAGGCGGCCACCCGCCCGTCCTCGATGAACAGCACCTGGTCGGCCTGGGTGAGCAGCAGCGGCGAGGTGGTGGCCACGACCGTCGTACGGCCGGCGCGTGCCGTACGGAGCCGCCCCGCGAGCAGGGATTCGGTGTGCGCGTCCAGCGCGGAGGTGGGCTCCACGGCCAGCAGCACCTCGGGCTCGGCCAGCAGCGCCCGGGCCAGGCGTACACGCTGACGCTGGCCGCCCGACAGGTTGCGGCCGCCGGGTTCGATCATGGAGTCGAGCCCGTGGCGCAGCCCTGCGAGCACGTCCTGCGCCGCGGCGACGTGCACGGCCCGGTGAATGGCCTCGTCGTCCGCCTCGCCCCGGCCCTGGAGGACCTCGCGCAGCGTGCCCGCGAACAGAGCGGCGTCGTGGTCGGCGATCAAGGAGGTGCCGTCGAACCCGCCCAGCCCTTCGAGCAGCGCCAAGCTCTCCTCGGGCCGGGCGCTGACCAGCCCCACCAGGCTCCCCGGCGCGACCTCCGGCCCGGCGGGCCGGGGCCGCTCCTCGGCGCGCAGCGCGAGGAAGCGGGTGACCTGGCGGGCGGCGACCAGGCCGTGGCTGATCTGGAAGCTACCTTCGATGAAGAAGGAGACCGGCACCACCAGCACGGCGATGTACCCGTACACCCCGACCAGCTCGCCCACCGTGATCGCCCCCTCGGCGGCCAGCCGGGCGCCCAGCCAGATGACGGCGGCCAGGAACAGGGCGGGCAATCCGGCGCCCAGCGCGCCGATCCAGCTCGTCAGCGACGCCACCCGGTAGCCCTGCTCGCGCAGGCTCGCCGAGTCGGCGCGGTACCGCTCGGCGTAGGTGCCCTTGCCGCCGAAGGCGTTGAGCACCCGCAGCCCCTCGATCAGGTCGACCAGGCGGGTGGTCAGCCTGCCCTGGTTCTCGCGGTAGCCGTTCTGCACCTTCATCAGCCGCCCGAGCAGCGGGCCGAGCAGGATCGCCAGCAGCGGCACGCCCAGCAGCACCACCACGGCCAGCACCACGGAGACCTGCAGCAGCAGCGCCGCCACCACGCCGTAGCTGATCACCGCGCCCACGCCGGGGCCGGTCACCGTCAGCGAGGCGGCGATGGTGATGATGTCGCCGATGCCGATCGTCACCACGTCGCCTGTCGAAGCGCGCTTGGGCAGGTGGGCGCCCAGCTTGTTGATCTGCCCGACCAGGGCGCGCACGGTGCGGAAGTAGGCGTCCATCCGGATCTTGGTCATCGTGCGGTGCCGCAACATCGCCAGCCAGGCGTTGACCAGGCCCGCGCCGAGCAGCGCCAGCACCCAGCCGGGCGCCAGGTTGTCGTCGATCGCCCTGGACAGCAGGTACGGCGGGAGCGTCAGGCCCACCATCCAGAGGGTTCCCAGTGTCGCGCCCAGCGCGACCCGGCCCTTCTGCGCCCAGGCCAGCCAGCACAGATACCGAGCCGCCTTCATGGGTGATCACGCTAGAGCATGGCTTTGGCGGCTCTTTACCCGCCTTGGAGCGGCCGTTCGCAGCACTCGGAATGGCTCACTGTTGGTGAAGTAGATCGAAGCAGTAACCCCATGATCACACCCGTGATCATGGGACCACTATCGTTGTTCTACCGAGCGGAGACTTCTGAGCGGACGCTCAGCAGGGGGTCTCGTGGAACTCCGGGTAGGACCCACGCGTGCCCACCCACGTCTCATCTCCGACGCAGTTCTCGTACTTGATCCCCTTCAGCGTGGTGCGGCTCGAGTCGGTGTAGTAGTACGTCTCGCAGTGGTAGTCGATCTGGCAGGCGCGGGCGTGCGCGGGTGAGCTGATAACGGTGAGGGTGCCGAGAGCGAGCAGGACGGCCAGCGATGCGCGGCGAATCATGAAGATCCTTCCTGGGGCGAGGAGCGCTACTGCTCTCGATGATCGACTGCCGAAGCGAATAGATCAATAAGGTCAATACCGGTATTCAACAGGTTAAAACGACTGTCAGACCGAACGATGTACTGCCGAGCTCGTGGGCAACGTCGACGACCGCGCGGTGACCATCCACTGGGAAGGCAAGTGCTGTCGGTGGGGCCGAGCAGTGGGTGCGGCCGGCGCGAACGTCATCACGGCAGGCCTACATGGGCGTCTGGTGGAGGAGGACGACGCGCCAGCCCTCGGAGGTCCGGCGGTAGACCGTCGACGCAAGCCATGAGGACGTCTCATCGCCGGTAGTGCTTGTCAGTTTGTAGGTGACGACGGCTCCTGCGTCGCCGAGCGGCTTGACCACAACATCGTGTGCTCGGTTGCGCCGGTCCGGGTTCCCGGCTCCCTTGACGTACATGTCGAGAACCTGCTGCCTGGACACGATTCCGTAATGTCCCATGGCTACGAAGTCGTCGGCGCAGTGCTCTTCGAAAAAGCGCTCGTCATAGGCAGCGTCAGCGTCCAGCATCCGCTGCTCGAGTTCTGCCAGGGTCTTTTCGATGCCGCTCATCCAGCCAGCTCCTTTTTGTGAGGTGTGCGGCCCACGCTGCCAGCTGTACCTGACGTCTCCTGGCAGGTACAGCTGGAGATCCTGCAATGACAAAAGCACTGTCGGCGTGGCGAGCATCCTTCGTGTCGAAAGTGCGAATCGTGGCTGACGGATCTGCGGGTGTCGCGTCGCCCCGGCCACCGTGGAGGACTTGGAAGCGCTGGAGGCCGACGTACTGGCCGGGTTCGTGCTGGCGCGAGCAGCGGCGGGGCTGTCGTACGGGACCATCAGCTCCGACGTGATGCACCTGGAGCAGGCACGGGCGTGGTTCGGTCCGATCGCTGTGGGAGATGGAACCCGCCGACGCCGCCCGCCGCGTGCCGGGCCACCGCGGCGGCGCCCGTGCCGGCCAGGACGAAGAGGGCGGCCAGGCCGACCCAGCCCGCGGTGCCGTGTTCGACGGCGGCGGTGGCGAGGATCGGGGAGAACATGGCCGCGATCGCGTAGCCGGTCTGGCTGAGGCCTTGGTAGGCGCCGGCGCTGCGCTGGTCGGCCAGTTCGAAGGCCATGCCCCAGCCACCCGCCTCGCCCAGGATCTCCCCCATGGTGTGGGCGAACGCGGCCAGGACGAACAGGACGCAGGCGACGATCATGTTTCCGAAGCCGGCCAGGGCGTACAGACCGCATGCCATCGCGAGCAACCACGACGCGCGCCTGACCGCGCGCCCGGCCTTGCGCACGTCGTCGGTGCCGCGCGAGGCGCGCACCTGGAGTACGGCCACGACCACGGTGTTGAGGACGAGTAGCACGGAGACGATGGCGGTGGGCGCGTCGGTGGTGGCCACCCAGAGCGGCATGCCGACGGTCAGCAGGCCGAACTGCGTGGCCACCACGGCGTTGCACGCCACGCTCGCGATGTACGTACGGTCGCTGAGTGGCGAAGGCCCGGTGGACGCGGTGCGCTCCCTGACAGCTGCCATCCTGGCGGCGAGCTCCGGCACCTGACGCCCGAGCCCGGCCAGCGGCACGGTGGCCGCCAGCAGCAGGACTCCGGCGACGACCACCGCGACACGGTACGCCGACGCGGTGCCGATCAGGAGCGCCGCCGCAGCGGCCACCGTGCCCAGGCCGATGAAGACGTTCGTGACCACGCGCATCCGTGCCCGGACCTCGACCCGCTCCGGGCCGGTATACCACCGCGCCAGCATCGCCTGCTTCGACGAGGAGCCCACCGCACGCGTGATCACGGCCAGGCAGGCGATCAGGGTGAACACGACGGCGTCAGAGACGAACGTGTAGGCGAGCAGCGCAACCCCGTTGAGCGCTGTCGCCACCGTCTGGACGTGGTGCGCGCCGACCCGGTCAGCCAGCCACCCTCCCGCGTACGAGGCCAGCACCCCGGTGCCGCCCGCGATGCCCAGCCCGAGACCCACCGTCGCCGCGCTGAGCCCGATGACGAGCGTGAAGTACAGCGTGCTGACGGTGTAGAAGACGCCGCTGGAGAGCGCGAACGCCATCGTGCTGACGGTCAGTGAGCGGGCGACGCGGTCCTGAGGGAAGAAGGTCTGAATCACGGGGGCCTTTATCCCGTAATAGGGCCTTTGTCGCCAATTGATGTAGCGTATGGCTTCATGGCGGGGCTGATCGAGTACGAACTCGCGGGGATGGACGTGGCCGACGTCCGCTTCGCCATCTCGCCGCTCAACGAGCTCACGTTGTCGTTGCGCACGTTCCGCGACCCTGGGCGCTATCCCGTGCACCTGCCCTGGCTGCGCCGCACGGAGCAGGCCCGATCCATGCTGGACCTGCCCCTGCTGCAAGCGCTCACCAACGACGACATGTGGACACCGGACTACCTGTCACCCCGCCCCCACGCCCCGCTCACCCGCATCGACGACGAACTCGCCACGGTCGCCCGCGTGCCCGTGGACCGGGTGCTCGACGACCTACGCGCCATCCACCCCCGGCTCCCCGAGCCGCTGCGCGGCGACCCGTCGGCCCGCATCCTGGACGCGCTGCGGGACTACTGGCGCACCTGCTTCGCGCCCTGGTGGCCCAGGATGCGCGCGGTCCTGCAGGCCGACGTGGTCCACCGCGGCCAGGTCATCTCGGCCCGCGGCCTGGCCGCCATGTTCGCCGACCTCAACGAGCGCGTTCAGCTGAAGGACGGCGTCGTACGCATGCGGCTGATCAGCGACGCCCGCTATCGGCGCTCCACCAGCGGCGAGGGCCTCACCCTGGTCCCGACCCTCTTCGGCCGGGCCGCCACCGTCCCCATTTCCCCGGCCGAGCCCCCTTTGATCATGTACGGCACTCGGGGCGTCGGCACCCTCTGGCAACCGGAGCCCCGTCACTCCCCAGGAGTGCTCACCGACCTTCTGGGCGCCACCCGGGCAGGGCTGCTCACCATGCTCGAGGCCCCCGCCTCATCGACCGAACTCTCCGGCCGCCTGGGCGTCACCCCCTCGGCCGTCAATCAGCACCTCCGTACCCTCCGCGCCGCAGGCCTCCTCGCCAGCGCCCGCCACGGCCGCTCGGTCCTCTATCTGCGCTCGGAACTCGGCGACGCCCTCGTCGCCGGATCAGGACTTCGGGCCGTCGGTGTCGACCGCGGAGCGGAGGACGCTGCCCACCCCGTTCCCGGCGAGACATGACCACGACCCCGGAACAGTCTCTACGTGGGCGCCGCCGTCGACCGGCTGGAGACGAGCGGTCTGACCGTCGGACCGCAAATCCGCGCGCGCCTGTCACCGCTGCTGTTCGAGCACATCAGCTTCCACGGCTCCTCCCCCTTCCATCGCCCGGACCTGCACGGACGCCTGCGCGAGCTGCGTGAGGTCGCCCCCATCGGCGCCGCACTGCTTACCAGGCCACCGAGGCCACCACTATCTGCCGATCAGCCCGGGGCGGTTCTCAGGAGAGCGGCCAGTTGCGCAGGGCGGCGTCGGCCATCTCCTGGAGTTCGTCGCGGCCGACACCGCTCGCGGCTTGCACGGCGATGCCGAACGCCAGAGTGGTGACGTAGCGGGCCAGGAGCCCCGGATCGGTTTCCGGAGGAAGGTCGCCGTCGTCGACGGCTCGCTGGAACCGCTCTCGGACGCAGGAGTAGGAATCGTTGCGCCAGGCGACGAGAAGGTCGCGGACTTCACGCCCGGAGTCGCTGGCGGCCAGTGCGCCCTGGACGCCCAGGCACCCGTGGGGTTGGGCCGGGCGGGTAGTGGTTCGAACGATGCCGGCCAGGATGGCGGTGGCGACGCCGAGGGCGGTCGGCTCCTCCAGGGCCTCTGCCAGGTATGCGCTCGGTCCTTCGGTGTAGCGCTCCAGGGCCTTGCGGAACAACTCCTCCTTGTTGCCGAAGGCCGCGTACATGCTGGTGGTGGAGATGCCCATCGCGTCCGCCAGGTGGGCCGTGCTGGCCCCCTCGTAGCCGTGCTCCCAGAAGGTCAGCACGGCGCGCTCGAGAGCTTCGTCGGCGTCGAATTTTCGCGGCCGGCCGATGGGGCCGCTCTGTTTCCTCCCCACTCCTTCAGTCTACCGCTTTTTGCAGCGATCGCTACAGAAGTGCTACCGTCGGACTTCTGTAGCGATCGCTGCAGAAATGGAAGGGCGCGTCGATGTGGGACTACTTAACCGACCCGGCGCAGTTCCAGCAGCACCTGGCTACGCGTGTGCCGCGGGGCCGGCTCGGGCGCCCGGAGGAGATCGCCGCCGCGGTTCAGAAAGCTGACGTGGACGCGGTTCCGGACCTGCACTGGGAGCTCAAGGAACTGCTCTTCGACGGTGACCGTATGGCTGCGCGTCTGGTCAACACGGGCACTCCGGCGAAGGCGTGGCCCACCGGCGCCTCGTTCGAAATCGTCGAGTACGCCATTTATCAGGTCCACGTGCATGACGCCGGCGAACTACTCCGGCAGCTGACCGGCTGACCTCCGCGATCAGCGTCAGCAACCCACATATCTCGAAGGGAAAAGCATGACCATCACACTGATCACTGGGGCCAACAAAGGCATCGGCTTCGAAACAGCCAAACAGCTTCTGGTCCTGGGCCACGTCGTCTACATCGGCGCGCGTGACGTCGAGCGAGGCGAGAAGGCCGCGGCAGCACTTGGCGCACGATTCGTGCAACTCGATGTGACCGACGACGCATCGGTGAGCAGCGCTCTGGCGACGATCGACGCGGCCGAGGGCCGGCTCGACGTTCTGGTGCACAACGCGGGCATCCTGGGAGACGGAGTCATCGACGGTCCCACGGCTCTCCGCGTGTTCGACACCAACGCGGTGGGAATCGTGCGCGTCACGGAGGCGGCACTTCCCTTGCTGCGCAGATCATCGAACCCTAACGTGGTCACCGTTTCGAGCAGCGCCGGATCCTTTTGGGCAGTGAACAACCCCGACCGGCCGGAGTTCAACTTGCCCCTCACGCTTTACTCCGCGTCCAAGTCAGCAGCCACCATGCTCACGGTTCAGTACGCCAAGTCCCAGCCGGGCATCAAGTTCAATGCGATCGAGCCCGGCACCACCGCCACCGACATGACCGCGGCCTTCGGGATCGGAAGGTCACCGGAAGAGAGCGCCAGAACTGTCGTGCGCCTGGCCACCCTCGACGCGGACGGTCCGACAGGAACGTTCCAGGACGACACCGGGAAGTTGCGCTGGTAGGCGCGGGGGAACGATCGAGGGGCAACGCGACTGCGTTGCCCCTCGATCGTTTTGCGGCGGGCCAGGCCGGTGGAAGTTCCGCCATCGGGTGGACTGATCGCCGTCAAGATCGGCAGCGACTGCGACCGCACTGGTGGCGCTCGCCGACCTTCTGCCTCCAGGTCCGGCAGCGGAAGCGGCGGGGCCAGGACGGGCGGCAGGGCGGGCGGTGGGCCAGCCAAGGAGTCCGATGAAAGCAGAAGCTTAAGAAAATTAAGATCGACTTCTTGAAAGTTGAAGTCCTATCCGGGTATAACTTTAGATATGAGAGATCAGGCGATGGACTGGCAGGAGCTCACGAACCTGACCCGGGGCCAGCCGTTCGTCGTCGAGCGGGTGCGCCTGGCGGGCAGCGGCGTCGCGATCGAGGGTGAGTTCGAGCTGCCGCAACTGGCTCAGCTCAACGTCGAGGATCAGGTCTTCGTCACGGCGTTCGTGCGGTGCCACGGTTCCATCAAGCAGATGGAACGGATCTTCGGGGTGAGCTACCCGACGATCAAAGCACGACTGAACCGGATCGCGCCGATGCTCGACTTCGTCGAGACCGATCCGGCGCCGTCGCGGGCCGACGTCATCGATCGGCTGCGCCGCGGCGAGATCACCGCACAGCAGGCATTGTCCGAGTTGGAGGGGCAGACATGATGCCGCAGCTGGTGACCGTACGAGTCAACCGCCCGGACCGTCGTCGCATCCGGATCTGGGTTCCAGTGGTCCCGGTCGTGCTCGTGCTTTCACCGGTTGTGGTCCTGGCCGTCGTAGGGGCCGCCGTGGCCTGCCACATCTACCGCATCGATCTGGTGCGGGCACTCTGCATCGGCTGGCGCGTCGTCTGCGCGTTGCCCGGCACCCGATTCGACGCGGAGTTCAGCCGTACGGCTGTGCTCGTGGCCATCCGATAGGAGAGGTTTCGATGAGCGAACAACGTAAGGACGTCCTCGACCTGCTGGCCGAGGGCAAGATCACCGCAGAGGAGGCGGAACGGCTCATCACCGCACTCGAACGAGCCGAGCCGCCGGCGGTGGCCAGTCCCGCCGCCCGGCCGAAAGGTAAGGCGAAGTACCTGCGGGTGATGATGGAGTTCGACGAGGGTGACGGCGAGTCGGGGCGGCTCAACATACGGGCACCGCTGCAACTGCTGCGGGCCGGCGTACAGCTGGCGGCCCTGATCCCGCCGCAGGCACTGGATCGGGCCAACGCCGAGCTGAGCAAGTCGGGCGTGCCGTTCGACCTGACGCAGCTCAAGCCCGAACAGCTTGAGGCGCTCGTGGATCACCTCGACGAGACGATCGTGGAGCTCGAGATGACCGATGGCTACTTGCGGGTCTTCTGCGAGTAGGAGCCGTCCTATTGGACGGGCCCCCCGGGAGGGTGCTGGAACACCCCCCGAGGCCGCGCCCGCTACAGCAGAGCACGGTTGAACTACCAATCTGAACTTTAGCCGCCCATTGGCGCGCCGCCGCCACACACGCCATCGGCGTGGGGTCTGGCTGCTCTCGATCGTGCCGACCGGCTGAATACGCCGGGTCAGCCACCGGAGCCTCTTCGAGATCGCCCTGCGCCGACTGTCTTGTTGGCCAACGGGGTGGTCATAGAGCTGCCCCGAAGTGACTTTCACCCAGGCTCGCACCGACCCATGGCGGCCGGTCCGTGACCGATCCTTTCCGGCCTGCCCGCGTACGGCTACGAGATCACGGCGTGGCTGCGGGATCAGGGCTCTCCGACAGCGCCGAGAGCACCTGCTGGTCAGGATCAAGCAGATCCGGCAGTACCTGGAGAAGAAGTCGTACACGACGCCTAACGCGAGGTGGGACACATGACGAAGCACAGCACTTTCCCGATGAATTCGACGTGGACCGGCATGATGCCGGTTGACGATACGGCCCTGGCCGTGACCGACACCGGCGGTCCCGGTATCCCTGTGGTCTACCTCAATGGCCAGTTCGCCACTCAGGGGTACTGGCGGCGGGTCATCGCCGATCTGGGGACGGAATGGCGGCACATCACCTACGACGAGCGGGCTCGCGGCAAGTCGAAGCGTTCGGCGGACTATTCCTTCGAGGTCGCCGTCCGCGATGTCGATGCCGTTCTCGCGGCCAGGGGTGTGGACCAGGCGGTGGTGGTCGGCTGGTCCTACGGAGCGTTCGTCGCGGCGCACTGGGCCGACAGCAATCCGGACCGTGCCCTGGGCGCGGTCCTGGTGGACGGCGCCCAGCCCTACGACTGGCTGACCGAGGCCATGGAGCAGCGGATCCGGAAGATGTTTCGGCGGATGAACTGGTTCATGCCGCTGCTGCGCCCGACGGGCCTGACCCCACGAATGACCGCCGAGCAGATGGCGAACATCAACATCGAGCTCGGCACGATGGCCCGCGCGCGTGAGCTGGGCCCCGTGCTGGACAACATCACTGTCCCGACGCGGTACGTGGTCGCGTCGGGGGCGTCCTTCGGAAGCCGCCGGGATGGCGATGGGCAAGAACGGATCCGTGCCAGCCTTGGGGCGGTTACCGAGCGCAACCCGAACATCAAGATCAGTGCGAAGGTCCCCAGTAACCACGGCGCGATCCTGAAAAAGGACTACCGGGCCATCGCCAAGGCCGTACGTGAGGTCGCCACCCTCAGCCACGGGGGCGCTGAAGCCTGATCAGCGGACTGAGGATCGGTCAGGCGGCGCTGCGACTGGTCCAACTCCGGGCCCTGACCAGCGCTATCGATCGTGTCACAGGCAACGAACCATAACGAGAACGGATATCCAGATGACAACCCATCAAGAGCCTGTGATCCACGTGCAGGGCCTGCAGAAGTCCTACAAGGAGCTGCAGGTGCTGCGCGGTGTGGACTTCGACGTGGCGAAGGGCAGCATCTTCGCCCTGCTCGGCTCGAACGGGGCGGGCAAGACACGGTCGTGAGAATCCTGTCCACGCTGCTCAAGGCCGACGCGGGCACAGCCGGCGTCAACGGCTTCGACGTCGCCACACAGGCCACGGACGTGCGCGAGTCCATCAGCCTCACCGGGCAGTTCGCCGCCGCGACGAGATCCTCAGCGGGCGGGAGAACCTCGCTCTGATCGCCCGGTTACGCCATCTCAAGGATCCCGGCAAGATCGCCGATGACCTGCTCGCGCGGTTCGCGCTGACGGAGGCGGGCGCGCGGAAGGTGGCCACCTATTCCGGTGGCATGCGCCGCCGCCTCGACATCGCGATGAGCCTCATCGGCGACCCGCCGGTCATCTTCCTCGACGAACCGACCACCGGACTCGACCCCCAGGCACGCCTCGAGGTATGGCAGGCCGTCAAAGAACTCGCCAGCCGCGGCACGACCGTCCTGCTCACCACCCAGTACCTGGACGAGGCCGAACACCTCGCCGACCGGATCGCGATCCTCCACCACGGCCGGATCATCGTCAACGGCACCCTGACCGAACTCAAACAACTACTGCCGCCCGCCACGGTCGAATACGTCGAAAAACAGCCGACCCTCGAAGACGTCTTCCTCACCCTCGTCGGCACGAACGCGCAAGGGGAACCCCGATGACCAAGCACTTCCTCGGCGACACCGCCGCCCTGCTGGGACGATCCCTGCGCCACATCACCCGCAGCGCCGACACCATCATCACCACCACCATCATGCCGATCGCCATGATGCTGATGTTCGTCTACGTCTTCGGCGGCGCGATCAACACCGGATCCACGTCATACGTGAGCTACCTGCTGCCCGGCATCCTGCTCATCACCGTCGCCTCCGGCATCGCCTACACCGCCTTCCGCCTGTTCACGGACATGAAGAGCGGCATCTTCGAACGCTTCCAGTCCATGCCCATCGCCCGCTCATCCGTCCTGTGGGCCCACGTACTGACCTCCCTGGTCGCCAACCTGATCTCCCTCATCGTCGTCGTACTCGTCGCCCTGCTCATGGGCTTCCGCACGACGGCCGGACCACCGGCCTGGCTCGCCGTCGCCGGCATCCTCATCCTGTTCACCCTCGCCCTGACCTGGCTCGCCGTCATCCCCGGCCTCACCGCGAAATCCGTCGAAGGCGCCAGCGCCTTCTCCTACCCCCTCATCTTCCTGCCCTTCCTCAGCTCCGCCTTCGTCCCCACCGCCACCATGCCCGGCCCCGTACGCGCCTTCGCCGAACACCAGCCCGTGACCTCCATCGTCAACGCCATCCGCGACCTGTTCACCCAGCAACCGATCGGCACCGACATCTGGACCGCCCTCGCCTGGTGCATCGGCCTCCTCATCGTCACCTACACCCTCGCCATGACCACCTACCGCCGCAAGATCTCCTAGGGCCCTACAAGACAAGGAAAGGTCATGAACGAACCCCTCCACAGCGTCACGACGATGCCGACGGCGCGTCAGCCCGGCTGCCCCTTCGACCCGCCGAAGGAGCTGATCCAGGCCCGCGAGCAGAGCCCGATCAGCCGTCTCCCCTTCCCCGACGGACATCAGGGCTGGCTGGTCACCGGCTACGACCTGGTCCGGTCGGTCCTGGCCGACTCACGGTTCAGCTCGCGCAAGGAGCTCATGAGCCACCACCCGACCATCGACTACGGCGGCTTCGAGGTCCCGCCGGCGCCGCCCGGTGAGTTCCTGCTCATGGACGAGCCGCAGCACAGCCGCTACCGCAAACCCCTGGTGGGCAAGTTCACCGTACGGCGGATGCGGCTGCTCACCGAGCGCGTCGAGCAGGTCACCGCCGAGCACCTGGACGCGATGGAGAAGGCCGGGCCGTCGGCGGACCTGGTGACCGCGTTCGCCAAGCCCATCCCCGCCATCATCATCTGTGAGCTGCTCGGGGTGCCGTACGAGGACCGGGGCCGCTTCCAGGACAACATCGACAAGTTCCTCAACGGGGAGGTCAGCGACGAGGACCAGTTCGCGGCCTACACCGCGACCCAGCAGTACCTCGCCGAACTGGTGGCCGCCAAACGCGCCAACCCCACCGACGACGTGCTCAGCGACCTGCTCGACAGCGACCTCACCGACGAGGAACTGAAAGGGATGAGCCTGCTCCTGCTGTCGGCCGGGTTCGACACCACCACCAACATGCTCGCGCTGGGCACCTTCGCCCTGCTGCGGAACCCGGCCCAGTTGGCCGCGCTGCGCGCCGACCCTATGCTCGCCGACAAGGCCGTGGAGGAACTGATGCGGTACCTGAGCGTCGCCAAGCAGTTCCAGAGGGTCGCGCTGGAGGACGTCGAACTGGGCGGTCAGACCATCAAGGCCGGTACGACGGTCATCCTGTCCTACGCCACCGCCAACCGCGACCCCGAGCGCTTCACCGACCCTCACGTGCTCGACCTGCGCAGGCAGGACGGCGGGCACCTGGCCTTCGGCCACGGCATCCACCAGTGCCTGGGCCAGCAGCTGGCCCGCGTCGAGATGCGCGTCGCCTTCCCCGCCCTGCTCAACCGCTTCCCCACCCTGCGCCTGGCCGTCCCTGCCGATGAGGTCGCCCTGCGCCCGGAGACCGCCGACATCTACGGCGTCAAGAGCCTCCCGGTCACCTGGGACACGTGACCGCCAGCCGGTGACGGGCCAGGACCCGTACGGCCCCCGCCACCGACGGCTCCATCGCCCTGGGCTCCGCGACCGGCCTGGTCGGGCACGTACTCGCGAAAAGACCTGGGACATCAACCTGAACGGCAAGTCCATAGCCGAACTCGCCGACCACGTGCTGCCGGCCCTGACGGCGGCCATGAGCCTGCTCAAGCAGCAGGATCCGGCAGAGGCCGACAACTTCCGCAGCACCGTCATCGTCGCCGTCGAAGCAGCCGCCCGGACCCACCAGGGCCGGCCCAGCCCCACCCTGGTCGACATGATCCGCAAGATCACCGCAGCCCTCGACGCCGCCTGACGGAAAGCCGCCCCGCCCGCGCAGCGTGTCACCGGGCCCCCTGAAACGGCGGCCTGGCGGGGCGAGCAGACGTCGAGCCGCCGGATCGCCTAGGTAGCTGTCCCCTTAGACCGATCAGTCAGTCAGTAAGTTCGGTGGCATGGTGCCACCACCTCACCACCGAGGAGGGCCAGATGCCGGCAGAACCGCTCAACTCACCCGCGCTGCGAGCGTCCGACGCGGAACGCGACCGTGCCATCGAAACGCTGCACGCAGCCGTCGCCGACGGCCGGCTCGACCCGGTCGAGTTCGACGAGCGGCTGGACGCGGCACTGACCGCCCGCACCATCGACGCGCTGACCCCGCTCATCACCGACCTGCCGGGCAGCGACGGCGCACTCGTGCTGCCGCTCGCTCGGACGCCGGCCGAGCCGGCCGCCGAACTGCTCACCATCAAGGAGCGGCACGGCTCGGTGCGCCGTGACGGCCGGTGGACGCTGCCACACCGGCTCGCGCTGCGCACCGCGTGGTGCGAGGTGCTGCTGGACCTGACCAGTGCGGTGCGCAGCGCGCCCGAGCTGGTCATCGAGCTGCGGGTGAACGGCGGCAACGTGGAGCTGGTCCTCGCGCCGGGCATGGTGGTGAACGCCAACGACCTGTCGGTACGCCACAGCAGCGTGGCGATCAGCAGGGACGCGGGCGACAACACGCCGGAGACGCTGCACGTCCGCCTGGTAGGCCGAATGCGGCACGGTCGGCTCGACACCCGGTGGCAGGCGCCGCGCCGGTGACCCGGCATCGGCCGACAGCACCGTGACGGGATGACCGCGCGAGCGGAAGGCCGGCGCGTCTCAGACCGGGTTCAGAGTGTGGACGAGCGCCCAGTCCGACCACGAAAATGCCCCCTGCGCGACCGCACGGGGGGCTTGTTGCATAACGACGTCAGCAGAGGTCAACTCTCTGGTACGAAGCGCCGGGGGAGGAGATGTTCTTCATGGTCTCGCCCGGCGACAGCTCCTTGCAGGGACTGTCGGGCCCGTTGTTCCAGATGATCTTGACGTCGTAGGTCCAGGCGCAGTCGTTCCTGACTTTGACCCAGGGGTAGATGATGTCGTATCTGCCGCTGTCGATCTTCTTCACGCAGGAGATCGCCGTCTCCGCCTCCACGGGGTCCGCGCTCGCGGCACCTGATCCGACGATCAGCAGAATCGCGGCGCCGGAGGCCACGGTCAACGCCCTGAATCCAGCTCTGATATTCATTGCACCTCTTGGAGGGAGATCGTTTACGTCACTGGCGAACGTACCAAAACATCAGCCACAAGATCGCCAGATCGGGCATTCAGCCCTGACCCCGGACATAAAGAGAGGCGAGGTGAATCCTTTGGTGGGGTGCGCGTCTCTTATACCTGTACCGACAACAGCGTCGGGACAGGTCCAGGAGGTTGTCATGCTCGTTGGTATCGCCGTTGCGGCTGTTCTCTTGTGCGTGTGTACCGTCGTGGTGCTGCGTCGGCGGGGTCGTTCGCGTGGCTGAGGTGGGTTGGCCGGTTGAGCAGCTGGTCGTCGCCGCGCGGGATGGCGACGTCGAGTCGATCGCCGCACTGGTGTCCGGCGCGCACCCGCATGTGCGGCGATTCGCCCACTCGATGTGTGCCTCGCCAGAAGACGCGGAAGACGCCGCACAGGAGGCGTTGATCATCCTGTTCCGCAAGATCGGCACCTTGCGGGCGTCCGGTGCGCTGGCGTCGTGGATGTTCCGTATCGTCCGCAACGAGTGCCTGCGGCGGGCGCGGCGGCTGGTGCAACACCACGAACCGGTCGTGGACGCCACCGTGTGGTCGGCCGAGGAGGAGGTCTTGCAGCGGTTGGAGGCCGGCCGGGTGGCGGCGGCGATCGCTTCTCTGCCCGCTGATCAGCGGCGCGTTCTGATCATGCGAGATGTTCTGGGCTATCGCGGACGGGCGGTCGCCGACGCGCTCGGCCTCAGTACCACCGCGATGAAGTCGCGGCTGCATCGCGCCCGCGCCACGGTGCACCGCACGCTGCAGGGCATACCCGGCACACCCATGGGAGACAACGATGACTGACGATCGCAGCTTTGCCAGCGCCTCGCTGCCGCGACACCTGGTGCGCGGCGTGGTGGGGTTCGGCGCGCTGGTCGGTTCGGTCGCCCTGATTCCGGTGGTCGGATGGGGCGGCTTACTGCTCGCACCGGCTGGTCTGCTGGCCCTGCGGGGGTGTCCGACCTGCTGGGCCATCGGTTTGATCCAGACCATGTCGATGGGCCGGGTACGGCGGTCCTGCATAGACGGCCGGTGTGAACTGACCGTGGCCCACTCCGCAGAATCGCACCACACCGACAACAGCTCGTAACCGGCAAGTGCCGTTCCAGGACCGACTGTTCATGGGCAGTCCTTGGTTTTCGGCGAACCAAATGCCTACCGGTCGGCCAACAGTGGTGGGGTCAGAATGAGAGATGAGGGCGATGGCGCCTCGCCCTGGAGCGCCTGGCTCCCCTCGGACGGATCCGCAGCAGGAGAGGTTCACCATGACTGCGGCACCAGACGCGACCTCATCAGCTCAGCCCGAGCGCCCGGGCATGAAGGACGGGGTGTGCAGCGAGTTCACCGTCTTCACCAAGATCAAGCCAGGCCACGCGGATGCGCTGCGTGAGGATCTCGCCACACTCGCCGGCGGATCGTCCGACACGGATGCCCGTGCGGCACTGCGCCAGATCGGCACCCTGCACGACGCACGCCACGTGATTTTCGACAACGACACCCGGCACATGTTCGCCAGCGTCTTCGACGGCTCCTGGGACACCTACATCGACGACTTCGGCAAGACGGCGATCGGGGGCCGCTTCGACAAGGTCTTCTCGCATGCCGAAGGGTTCCCTGGCATCACCGATCCGAAGATAAAGGACTGGTTCATCGCCCGGCAGGCGCCCGCGGGGGTCTTCGTCAGCTCTTATCCAGATCTGACCGTTCAGCAGATCTGGAAAGACCAGCGCGTGAACGAGGCGTTCCAGGCGGTGCTGGACACCCCCGAGTTCCGGGCGGCGCTGGACAACCCGGCGAACGCCGAGTTGCTGGCCACGCCGGCCTTCCAGAGGCTGATGGAGGAAGCCGCAGGCTAGCAGCCCGGGGTTGTCCAGCTGAAGACCGATGCGGAGGCACAAGCGATCATGAACGCGGCGGCAAGCGCGAGCGGAGCCAGCGTGCGCATCGAGATCGACGACATCCAGAGCGGGGCACTGCATCCACGGCCCGCACCGTACGTGGGGAGGTTCGTCTTCCTACGTGTCGATGACCGCCACGCCGGGCGTTCGCTGCTGCGGCGGCTGCTCCCGGCGATCGAGGGTGGATTCCCCAGCGCGGACCCGAATGAGGATGCCTGGGTGGCGGTGGCGTTCACCTACCAGGGACTGCGGGCCCTGGGGGTGCCGCAGGATTCGCTGGACAGCTTTCCGCGGGCGTTTCGCCAGGGCATGGCCGCGCGTGCGGACCTGATCGGTGACCTGGGCGAGAGCGCCCCGGCCCACTGGGAGCCACCGTTCGGAACAGGCGAGGTGCATATCGCGTTGAGTGCCCTCTCCCCCGATGCGGCGCGGCTGGAGAAGGCTCTGGAGCGGGCCCGCGTCGCCTACCGGGACACGCCCGGTGTCCAGGTGATCTGGCAGCAGGAGGTCCGCCAGCTCCCGACCGGGCGTACCACCTTCGGCTTCCGTGACGGCATCAGCCATCCGAACATCGAGGGCCTCGGGCTGCCCGGCTCCAACCCCCAGGAAATCCCCATCAAAGCCGGCGAGTTCATCCTCGGCTACCCCGACGAAACCGGCAATCTGCCGTCCATGCCCAGCCCCGACGTGCTGGGGCGCAATGGGACCTATGTTGCCGTGCGCAAGATTCACACCAAGGTGGCGGCCTGGCGCCAGTACTTGCGTGCGAACACCTCCAGCGCCCAGGAAGAGGCGCTCCTGGCGGCGAAGATGGTCGGGCGCTGGCCCAGCGGAGCACCGTTGGCGCTGACCCCGGAGCACGACGACCCGGCGCTGGGCGCCGATCCGCACCGCAACAACGACTTCATGTACCGGGCGAACGACGATCGCGGCTTCCGGTGCCCCGCTGGTGCGCACATCCGGCGTACCAACCCCCGCGATGCCACCATCATCGGCGACGCACGGATGCACCGCCTCATCCGCCGCGGCACCAGCTACGGCCCGCCACTGCCAGAGGGCGTACTGGAAGACGACGGCGCCGACCGGGGCCTGGTCGGCGTCTTCATCGGGGCCAATCTCGAACGGCAGTTTGAATTCATCAAGGCCGAGTGGGTCAACGACGGCAACTTCATCGGCTTCCCCGGCGAGAAGGACCCGGTGGCCGGGCATCACGGCGGAACCGGCAGCGCCACCATCCCGGAGAAGCCGATCCGGCGCCGCCTGCGGAACCTGCCCAGCTTCGTGGCCACCCGAGGCGGCGAGTACTGCTTCCTGCCGGGTCTGCGCGCCCTGCGCTGGCTGACCGAGCTGGAGGATTGAGGAGGAGCTCATGCCCTCGCAATTCATCCCTTACACACCAGACGTCGAAGCCACCGTCCCCGATTTCGACGAGACCCTGCAGACGGTGATCGCCAAGACCGAGCGGTACATCGCCGAATCGGTGACCGCCGAGGGCACCGGCCTGGCCGTCCGTGACGCGCACGCCAAGGGATACGGGCTCGTCAGAGGAGAAGTCGAGATCCTCGACCAGCTGCCCGCCGCGTACGCGCAAGGCATCTACGCCACACCGGGACGGCACGACGCGCTCGTCCGCTTCTCCAACGGCTCACCGCACGCGGGCGCCGACGCGCGCCTCGGCCGCGCGACCGGGCTGGCGCTGAAGATGTTCGGCATCCAGGGTCCGACCCTGCTGGCGGACGAGCCCGACACCGGCACCTTCGACTACACCCTCATCAACGCGCCGGTCTTCTTCTGCAACACGGTGAAGCACTACCTGTTCATCCAGGAACTGTTCCTCGACGCGCCGAAGTATTTCGCCCAGGGCGCGCCCGGGCGGCATCGTTTCTACCGGGAGTTCGTGACCGGCAAGGGAAGCTTGGCCGAGGACGAATGGGCGTGGGACGAGTTCCTGGCCTTCCTCGCGGTGTCACAGCGGCCCTTGGTGAACGTGTTGCTGTCGACCTACTTCACGATGGGCGCGGTACGGCACGGCGACCACATCGCCAAGGTGCGCCTCGCCCCCGACCCCGCCTCCGCCGCCGCGGTCGTCCATCGCGCCATCGACCTGGCAGCCGCGGAAGAGGTCTTCCGGCCGGCCTTGGTGGCCGAGATGAGGGACCGGCCCTACGCGTTCGACATCCAGGTCCAGCTCTGCGCCGACCTGGACCGCATGCCGGTAGAGGACCTCACCGTCGAGTGGCCCGAGCGGCTGTCCCCGTTCGTCACGGTCGCCAGGCTGCGCCTGCCGCAGCAGGACATCTCGGACGAGGAAACCCTCAAGAAGATGGACGCGCTCTCCTTCACCCCGTGGCGGGTGACGGCCGAACACGCGCCGCTCGGCGAGATCATGCGGGCACGCGAGGAGGTCTACCGCCGTTCCTCCCTCCAGCGTCACCGGCTCAACCAGCAAGAGCGCCGGGAGCCGCGCAGCGCTGATGAGGTCTCGTCGTGATGGTGATCAGATCAAGGTTGGTACGACGCCTCGATCAACCCGTTCGACCGTGACGCCGGACATGTTCCTGGCCCATCGGCCGGTGATCTCGCTGAGCTGTGCGGCCTGCGGAGGCGTGCGGCCCAGGCCGATCGCGTAGCGGGCCTGCCGGGGGCCGTTCTCGAACAGGCGTGGCCAGGCGTGGACGTCCGGCGCCCCGGCTTCTTCCAGGGCGGTGAGCAGCTCCAGCATGCGGCCTCTGACCCGCCCCAGCACCGCGTCGAGCTCCTCGGGGCGGTCGGAGCGTACGGTCAGCACCGCCCAGGCCGCGTGACGGCGGTGGAGGGGCGGCGGGGCGAGCGACTCCGCGGACCAGCCGTTCTCCGTGAGCTCCCATGCCTGATAGAGCTCCTGGGTGAGCCGGTCCAGACCGCCACGGGTGACTTGGCGAGCGCAGTTACGCACGGGAGCGCTGGGCGTCATCACGGTCATCACGGCCGGAGCGGCTGGGGCGGCTGGGGCGGCTGGGGCGCCTGGGGCGGCTGGGGCGGCTGGGGTGAGAGTGACCGGCTCGTGCCAGTCCCAGGCAGCCCAGGTGCTGAAGAATCGGTGGAGGAGGTCGAGGTCGGATTCGCCGGCGGCGTCGAGGATGGTGCGGGCGGCCAGCACCGCCCACGCCACGCCGGGCAAGCCGCCGAACGGGGCCGCGTCCAGGCCCTTGGCCCGGGCCCACGCCTTCACCTCACGGGCGAGGCGGGCGAAACGCTGGTGTGCGGGGCCCACCGCGGCGCGGATCGCGTCCGCGTCACTGACCGCGCTCAGGGCGATGGCCGCCGCCTCGCCCAGTTCGGCGCGGCGGGGCAGGAACTGCGCCGGGGGGATCTGGCCGGTTGCCACCACGGTCAGGTCGACGTCCAGGTCGGACACGCGCAGGCGCAGGCCCGGCACCCGGGCGCCGATCACCTGCCGCAGCCGCACGGCCTCGGGCAGCGCCGCCCGCACCCGAGCCTCAACGTCCGTACCGGTGTCTGGGAGCGCCGCCACCAGGTCCAAGTCGGCGGTGGGGAGTGCGCAACCCATCCGCCGGGAGCCTGCGACGTGCACGATCCCGGGACTCAGCGCCTCCGCCAGGCGGCAAGTGACACGATCGGCCAGGTCGGTCAGGTCCGGAATCGGCTCGGGTGGTACGAGCGCGGGCGGAGCGCCGGTGGGCTCGGGCGTAATGGGTTCCGGCGTGGCGGGCTCGGGCAGCCATCGGAGTTCGCCCGTTCCCAGAGTGATCACCGCGCGCGGGCGCATGGGTTCGTCCGCTCGCCGCGACAGCAGTACGACCGCCCCGACGCGGGCGATCATCGGGTCGAGCCGGATGCCCGCATGATGCGGGGCGTTCACGCGGCCCAGGGTCAGGTGCGGGATGAAGCCTTCTGGGCGGCCCGCACAGCGGGGGAAGCGCTGGTGGAGGACGTGACGCAGGCGGGCCCATGGTGCGGGATCGGCGGCGGCCGGATCGAGCCAGATGGTCGTGTCCTGGCGGTGCTGGAAGGAGCGGATGCCCTCCAGCCGTACGGCGAACGGCTGCACTTCGGCGGCCGCCGCGGCCAGCAACGGCGCCGCCGCCTCGAACGCCGACTCCGGCACGAACCCGAAGAGCAGGTTGACGTGCGGCGGCCAGCGGTCAACCTGCGGATCGTGCGTCCGGCGGAGCGCCTGGATGGGTGGCCACAGCTCCTCCGGCGGAATCCACGCCACCGCCGTGCGCGCGGTCGGCGGCAGGTCCAGCACCCTGGCGGGCGCGCTGTCCATGACGTCGAGCACGGTCTCCACCCCGTAGTGGTCGGAAACGTACAGCCCGCCGGGATCGGGCGTGTCGCCGCGCAGGGCGGCCGCGACGGTCCGGGGACGGCCGCGCATCAGCACGCGGTCCAGCCGGGCGGCCCGCCCGGACAGTGAGGACAGCGCCGCCAGCGGGTTGGCACGCGGGTCGAACGTGGGCGTGTCGTCGCCGGACCCGTACGCCTCCGTCCAGGCGTCGCGGAGCCCGAGGGCCGACGCGGGGACGTCCGTGCCGTCGTTGAAGTCGCCCATCAGGACCAGGTCACCCTCGACGCCGGCCAGCCCTTCGGCGATCCGGGCGAGTTCGGCCCGCCGCCGCGCCGCGCCGTCGGCGGTGTGGTCGCTGGTCAGGTGGGTGGTGGCGACGACGAGCGGACCGGCGGCGGTCTCGGCGGCGAGCGCGGCGACCGCCTTGTGCGGGCCGAGCCGCTGCCAGGCCGCCTCCCGGACGGGCAGCCGGCTGAGCAGCAGCAGCCCGCTGTCGGCGACGTCCTCGCCATCCGGGTCGCTGCCGACGGTGTAGCGGGCCCGCACCCAAGGGGCCGCCAGCAGGAGCGACAGCAGCGCGGGCTCGACCTCCTGCAGCGCGATGACGTCGGCGTCGGCCGCTTCCAGGGTCGCCAGCAGCAGGGGCCGGCGCCGCGCGGTGTCGATACGGTCGCTGTCGTAGCGGTCCCAGAGGGTGTTCCAGGTCAGGAGGCGGACGGCCCCTACGGTGGACGACTCCACCGTGGACCCCGTGCTCGGCCGCCAGCCGACGGCCGGGTCCCAAGTGTGCGGGGTTCTGGCGCTGAAGACGGGCGCGCGCAGGCGGCGCGGGGCGCGTACCCGGCCCGCGTCGCAGGTGTCGATCCGATCCAGTCCGGTGGCGCGGTCCCATACCAGCTCGCCGTCCGCCTCGACGAACAGCACCCGGTGCCACGGAACGTCGCCGCCGGGCACGAAGATCGGCAGCGGGATGCGCTTGGGGTCGGCGCCCCGCTGGCCGACACCGAGCACGAAACGCGACGGGTCGAAGCGCGGATCCCAGCGGACCCAGTGGTAGAGCTCCTCGCTGGTACGCATCAAGCCTCACCCCCGTCCAGGTCTTCGATGGTTCCGGACGCGCCGACGTACCAGGTGCGATGGGCCTGACCCGGATAAGGCGGGACGAACCGCCGCACCTGAGCGGCCAGCACGTGCGGCGGCACCGGATGGGTACGACGGGCGTTGCGCCGGTGCAGTTCGTCCTCCTCCACCAGCGCGACGGCGTGCGTCGTCAGCGCGTCGCGGCGGCGCGCGACGGCGTGGACCAGGGAACGCTGGTGCTGGTTGAGCGAGGTGGCGTCCCAGACCACGGTGCCACCGGCCGCCAGGGCGGCATCGAGCCGAGCCAGTCCCTCGCCGAGCACGTCCCGGTTGGCCCGCTGGTCCGCCCGCGAGCCCCTGGCATCGCGCAGATCGTCCAGTGACAGATACGCGTCGATCTCCGGCAGGCCGGCCGCGAACGTGCTCTTCCCGCTGCCCGACGGTCCGACCAGATGCACCAGCCGGGGGAACCGCCTCGACCGCCACCGCCAGGTTGCCGCCACGGCCTCCTCGACCGTGGTGACCCTCCCCCTGGCCCAGGCGTCACGCGCCTCCGCCCAGCACCGCTCGGCCGCCTCCTCACCGAGGCCGGCCAGTGCCTCGCGCATACCGGCCCGCAACGGCTCCAGCGGCCCCAGCCCGAGCAGCCCGGCCTCCTCGGCATGCAGGACCGACCATTCGACCTGCTCACGCTCCTGTTCGGCCTCATCGTCCACGCGCCCCGCCAGCACGGCCGCCGCCACGGCGTGCAGCACACCCAGGTCAGCGGCCAACGCCATGCGCCCCAGCCCGGCACGCCGCCCCTCGTCCGGGTACGGCCGGCGCAGCGCGCCGTGCAGCCCGGCCAGGTCCGCGACCCGCCGCGCCAGCCGCATGCCCAGCGGCCTCGCCAGCCGGGCCGCCAACCGGGCCCGGGGTATGGACCGCAGCGCCACGGCCAGCACGCCCGCCAGCCGGGCGTCCCCGCACCGGCCGAGCACGTTCAGCCGAGCCGACACCTCGGCCACCGCCTCCGGGAGGACGTCCTTCGCTTCGGCTCGGGCGAGATCCTCTGCTTCGGCTCGGGCGAGGTCCCCTGGTCCGGCTCGGGTGAGTTCCACCGCGGCCAGCAGGGCGTTCACCTCGCAGTCCGCGCCCGAGCGCACCGACCACAGCGCCGCCCCCGGGCCGAGCGCGTTCGGCACGACGCTCGCGTGCATCCAGTGCGTGCCGGTCCGCACGTGCTCGCGACGCACCCACTTGGCCACCCGCCCCGCGAACTCCCCCCGCCCGAACCCCTCGACGGCCCGTACCACGTAACCCTCTTGCCGCTCCGCGTTCAGCCGCAATCCCCGCAGCGCCCGCTCGTCGAAGACGCCGCGCCACAGCACCGGCGGGACGGGAATGCCCAGCCCACGCAGGAAGGTGACCGTGCGGTCCCAGTCCAGGCACCGATCGCCGTCCCAAACCGAGAAGCCGTAGAACCAGCTCTCCAGCCCCTGGTACGCGATGGAGTGCCGGGCGTACATGTTCTCCCCGCACACCCGCCACCCCGCCGGGATCCGTTCACCGATCCGTCCTTGCAGACCCTTGACCCACGCCCGGGAGGGATGGTGAGCCGAGTCCAGCGACCGGGCATGCATCCCGTCCGCGTACAGGGTGGTGTTCTCTCCGTCGAGCTTCTCCGTGACCACGACCTCGCGCCCGCGCAGCCCGGACAGATCTCCCGCGCGGACGTCGTCCGGTGTCACGCCAGGTGACCAGGGCAGGTGAGGGGTACGCGGATAGTGCACGCGCATGATCTCTCCCCTGCCGCCCCTTGAAGCTGGAGCCAGCCACTGTACAAGCGGCAAGAAAGCGCCTCCATCGAATAAGCTGCCGCTCCCCCGCGCTCGACCTTTACAAAGTAGACGAAAACCGACAGGCTGCCGGCGTCTGGAGCATCGGCCGCGAGTTCTGGCGATGCCACACGACGGACCAGGGATGCAACGGCGTCGGATCGACGATCGATTGTGGGGAGACGTCACCGGGGACACCGTGGCGCACGTGGGAGGGCAGGTCATGCCCGGGGTGTTCAACCTTGACCGCGAGGAGATGCTGCGCTCGTTCCGCAAGCTCGCGGATGTCGACGCGGAGTTGGCCTGCGTCGGCCACGGCGAGCCCATCAAGAACGCCCACATCGCCCTCCCCGCGACCGTCGGCCTCATCCCCTGATCTCGGGCCCTGTGCCCTCGGCCGCCCAGTGCGGGGTATGCGATTCGATCGCCTCCGGCAGGTGAATCCGCCCGTTCGAGAGAACAAGCGGTTCGATCTCCACGCTCTCGCAGAAGCGCAGGTAACCCACGAAGAACTCGCTACCGTCGGTCTGCGCGTTGGCCGAGCACCGGCCGAGCCATTCCAGCAGCGTCCGGAGCTGATAGAACGCGTCGGGATGCACTTCTTGGCGTACCGTCAGCGCCCAGCCATCAGAACGCTCCCGCCCGGCCAGCTCGGCGACGAGCACGCCGCCCACCAACAGTGCGGCGCCGCGCTGCGTGAACGCGGGCTCTGGTTCCGCCGTCTCCCATTCGCAATCGGGGTCGTCGGGATCACCGAGCGGGTAGGCCTCCAGATAGTTGTCGGTGCCGATCGGCAGCCGCTCGGGTCGCGGCCCCTGCCCCACATGCCACCGCAGCTCGGCGAGCTCGTCATCGGTGATGTCAGGGCGAAGGTCCACCGTCAGCGCGAGTTCGTAGATGTCCGCCATCGGCCCACCTTATTGAGCCGAACCGATCTCACAGTGGCGGGCGAGGGCGTGGAAGGCCTCCTTCGGCTCCCAGGGCATGCCGGGGTAGGTGTGGCCCTGGGTGCCGTCGAGCATCTTGACGATGCCGTACGAGCCGAGGTCGAGGTCGTCGCGGGGGTTGTCGCGGTGCGGGAGTTCGAACCCGGCGAAGCTGAACCAGAAGACGGTGTCCATGCCCACCTCGTCGAAGACGGTCAGCAACTCGTCCATGTAGCGGACCTGCTCGCCCTCGTCGCGTACGGTGCCGGGCTTGACGCGGCCGTCTTCGACGACGGTCCACCCGCCGGCGCCCCAGTCGCCCGCGCCCTGGAAGGTGCAGCAGCCGGCTTCGGTGACGGCGACGGGCTTGCCGTGGGTGAAGTGCTCCTCCAGGTCCGCGCGGTAGGTGGCGGCGTTGTGCTGGTTGCGGTAGGCGTCCACGCCGACGATGTCGAAGGGTGTCCAGTCGACGTACTCGATGGGGATGGACGCGTAGCTGATCGGGCCGCCGAAGCGGGGGCGTACGGAGGCGGCGACGCGGGCGAGGAAGGCGTTGACGGGATCGGGTATCGAGGCCAGCGCCGCGGCGCGCTCCTCCGGCGAGGCGCGCAGGACCTGCATGCGCTCGGTGAAGGTGTCGCCGGGCAGGTAGCCGCGGGCGAACAGACTCAGCTCGCACCCGGTCACGAACACAACGTCGGCGCCCTGGCGGCGGAGCGCTTCGGCGCGGTCGGCGCAGTCGTCGAAGTAGGGCAGCATCTCCCGCGCCACTGTCGCAGGGTCGAAGACGCTGCGGGTGGTGTCGCCGTTGGGGAAGGTGCCGGCGGCTCTGCTGGAGGCGGCCTGGCAGGAGCTGCGCGCCGTCGGCTACCACGAGCTCACCTACGACGCCGTGGCCGCGCGCGCTCGGACCAGCAGGACGGTGCTCTATCGCCGCTGGCCGCACCGACGTGACCTGGTCCTGGCCGCCCTACGCCACCAGGCGCCGCCCATGCCGCCGCCCGTTCCCGACACCGGCTCTCTGCGTACCGACCTGCTGACCCAGTTCCGCATGGTCAGCACACGCATGATCGAACTTTCTCCGATCCTCCAGGCGATCGGCGACGGCAGGGCAGACGGCAGCGAGCTCACCGACTACCTTCACGAGCGCGTCGGCCAGGCCGGCAAGCGTGAGATGGACCTCCTGCTTCAACGCGCCGTGCTGCGCGGCGAGATCGACCGGGTCCGGATTCCGGCCAGAGCCGCCGTGGCACCCTTCACACTCGTCGCCGTCGAGACGCTGCTCAACCACCGCCCGTTGCCTGAAGACGCGCTCGCCGAGATCGTCGACGACATCGTCCTGCCGTTGATCGCGCACCACACGGGCCCGAGTCTCACTCCAGGGGCAGAGGACGGCGCGGCACGGGAGCGGTGTGAATCAGCGACGTGGTCGTCTGACCGTAGGGCGTGAACAGGTCGAGGATCGGTTCGAGTTCGTCGACCGCCCGCAGGTGCATCGTGAAGTAGAAGCAGTCGTCGCCGGTCATCCGGTAGCACTCGACGATCTGCGGAACCTCCTGGGCGATCTTGGAGATGCGGTGCAGTTCCCGGATCGCCGGGCGGATCCGGACCATCACCGTGACCGGAAAACCCAGCGCCCGCGGGTCGACCTCGGCGTGATAACCGGTGATCACTCCCGTCTCCTCCAGCCGCTGCACCCTCTCGGCCACCGCGGGGGCCGACAGGGCGACCCGCCGGCCCAGCTCGGCGAAGCTCAGTCTGGCGTCGACCTGCAGCTCGGCGAGAATACGAAGGTCGAGGGCGTCCATTCCCTTGGGTTCGTACGCCCGCTCGGGTCTGATCCTTCGATTCGCCATTCTCCTAAATTACGGGCTGGCCAACGATGGGGGCATGTCGCCCACCGGCCCTCGTGCCGTACTCTCCGCGGCGCCTCCATGGACCTACTTCCTGGGAAGCGCCGTCTTCCACTACCTCGGCCCGGCTTTCGCCGTGCTCCTGTTCAGCAGGCTCGCCCCGCTCGGGGTCGCGGGGCTGAGGATCTGGAGCGCCGCGCTCGTCTTCGCGCTCTGGCGCCGCCCCTGGCGGACCCTCGCCCGGCTCGACGCCGCGGGCCGTCGTTCGATCCTCGCCTGGGCCGCGGTGCTCGCGGCCATGAACGTCTGTTTCTACCTGGCGATCGCCCGCGTGCCCCTGGGAACCGTCGCCGCGATCGAGTTTCTGCCGGTCATCGTGCTGGCCGCGCTCGGTGCCCGTACCGTCCGTAACCTCGTGGCACTCGTCGCGGCCGTCGGCGGTGTCTACGTGCTGACCGGCATCCGGCCGGCCGGGGACCCGCTGGGGCTGGGGTTCGCCTTCGCCAACGCGGCGCTGTTCGCCGCCTACATCGTGCTGGCCCACCGTACGGCTCGGCGGCCGAGCGGCGTCAGCGGCATCGACGGGCTGGCCGCCGCCATGCTCGTCGCCTGCGTGTTCGTCGCGCCGGTGGGTGTTGGGCAGGCCGCTCCCGCGGTGCTCGACCCGGTCACGCTCGCCGCCGGGATCGGGGTGGGGATCTGTTCGTCGGTCATCCCGTACGTGTGCGATCAGCTCGCCATGGCACGCATCGCCCGCTCCACGTACGCGCTGCTGGTGGCGCTGCTTCCGGCCACGGCGACGGTGATCGGCGTCGTGGTGCTCCGGCAGCTTCCCTCACTGGCCGAGCTCGCCGGAGTCGCCCTCGTGGTGTTCTCGGTCGCCCTGCACCGCGAGCTTCGGACTCCGCCTGCCAAGGAGATCCTTCAGGAAGGTAAGACGGAATGCGCTATGTGAAGCTGGGCTCGTCGGGGCTGCGGGTGTCCCGGATCTGCCTGGGCATGATGAGCTACGGCGATCCCCGTTCCTGGGAGTGGATCCTGCGCGAGGACGCGGCCGAGCCGATCGTGCGGCGCGCGGTCGAGGCGGGTGTGACGTTCTTCGACACCGCCGACATGTACTCGGACGGCGTGAGCGAGGAGATCACCGGGCGGCTGCTCGCCAAGCTCTTCGCCCGTCGCGACGACTACGTACTCGCCACGAAGGTCTACTTCCCGACGGGACCGGGCCCGAACGACCGAGGGCTGTCCCGCAAGCACGTACTGGC
Source organism: Nonomuraea sp. NPDC049141 (assembly GCF_040648415.1). Classification (NCBI taxonomy): domain Bacteria; kingdom Bacillati; phylum Actinomycetota; class Actinomycetes; order Streptosporangiales; family Streptosporangiaceae; genus Nonomuraea; species Nonomuraea sp. NPDC049141. Next base: position 49,632 of record NZ_JBEZDR010000003.1, on the reverse strand, counting down.
CGCCATCGACGCCTCGCTGACCAGGCTCGGAACCGACTATGTCGATCTGTACCAGATCCACCGCTGGGACCACGAGACCCCGATCGAGGAGACCATGGAGGCCCTGCACGACGTGGTACGGGCCGGCAAGGCACGTTACATCGGGGCCTCCAGCATGTACGCCTGGCAGTTCGCCAAAGCGCAGCACACCGCTCAGACGGCCGGCTGGACCCGGTTCGTGTCGATGCAGAACCACTACAACCTGGTGTACCGGGAGGAGGAGCGAGAGATGATCCCGCTCTGCCTGGACCAGGGAGTGGGCGTCATCCCGTGGAGCCCGCTGGCGCGCGGACTGCTCACCGGGAGCCGCTGGCGCGACGGCCGGCGGCGTACTGTCCGATCCGGCAGCGATCTGCTGGCCGACAGCATGTACGAGGACGCCGACTTCGACGTCGTCGACGTGGTGCGGGCGATCGCCGACGAACGAGGACTGCCCCCGGCACAACTCGCGCTCGCCTGGCTGCTCGGGAGGTCTGGGGTGACCGCGCCGATCGTCGGGGCGAGCAAGGTGCGTCAGCTGGATGACGCGATCGCGGCGGTGGATGTGTCCCTGAGCGGCGAGGAGACGGCCCGCCTGGAGGCTCCCTACCTACCCCACCGGATCATCGGGCACTAGCCACGTTCCGTCTCGATCTCGAACGACCCATGGACGGGGAAAGTTATCGGCTCGGCCGCAGGGGGCTGACGCGTGTCGTTCTTCATGAGATCACGCACGCACTAAAAACAGGGGCGTGAATGATCGGACTCCCCTATGAGAAGGAAGCGCCTATGAGGACCGGGACGAGGAAAGCTCGGGCCGCTCTGTTCGCCGCCGCAGCGGCCATACCGTTGGCCATCGTGCCCGGGGCGGCGACCGCCGCTGGACACGGCAAGGGCTCCGGGGACTGCGTCACGTCCGGATTCAGACGCTCGACCGACCAGATCGAGGTCATCAGCGGCCATCAGACGCAGACGATAACCGGCAGGGGGTGGACCGACCTGACCTGCGGCTCAATGTACGTGCAGGTGCCAAGAGGCACACACGGACACCTCACCGTCTGGGTGAACGCCGAGATCCGATGCAAGGGGCCGAGCGTGATCGGCAACTGGTGCGGGGGCCGCATCATCGTCGACGGAGTGGCGCTGCCGCCGAGCAACAATGCCGACAATGACCGCTTCGACTGGGACACCGCCAACCCCGATGACCGGCGCTGGCGCGACGGTTCGATGCTCGCCGCCGGGTACGTGACGTGTCCCGCGAACAACTCCAGGATGTACTGCAACAAGAAGATCCAGGTGCAGGCGACCAACAACACCAGCTCCACCACGTTCTGGATCGACGACACCATCGTGCGCGCCGAGCTGCTGAGGAGACAGCTGTTCCCGCGATGATGGTCAAGCCCACGGCCTGGAGGAGCGGAGACGCGGAACGGCCGATCCCGGGCGGACAGGCCGTTCCGCGTGTCTGACGGGCGAGTTCAGACGATACCGAGCTGGGCGAGCATGCCGAGCTGGTCGCTGCTGCCCCACCGCTCCACCAGCTTGCCGCCGGCGAAACGGCTGATCTGCATGCCGCGGTAGCTGACCTTCCTGCCTGTGGCGGAGTGGCCCATGAGGTCGCCCAGGTGGGTGCCGCTGATGGTGCAGGCGAAGGCCAGCTCGTCCTCGGTGGCGATCAGGTGCTCGACCTCGACGTGCAGGTCCGGGAACGCGGTGCGCAGCTCGGTGAAGAGGGCCTTGTAGCCCTCAGGGCCACGTCCACGGACGTCCTGCGCATGGATCGTCGTGTGAGCCTGTTTCCGCAGGTTAAGCGGTACGTACCCGCGGGAGCGAGTGCCGCCTGCTAGTCCTTGATGACGTTGTCGCGTGGACCTCCGTAAACGGGGTTCTTGTCGTAGCGCTTGTCCGTGACGAGCAGGCGGACCACTCCTGGTTTGCCCATGGATTCCTCCGCCTCCCAGACGATCCAGTCGTCGCCGACGGGAGCGGTCTGCGTGCGGAGTACGCCGTAGCCGCCTGGATTTCCCTCTGGGATTGCCATGACGACGTAGGTGACCTTCAGTCCGCGTTTCCTGATCTCGGGCAGAACCTCGCCGACGGTCTTCTCATCCACCCGGAACCCGGCGAGCGAGCGGCCCTTCTCGGTCGCCCGCCGGGTGTCGGACTTGTCCTCCTTCGGTTTGTGGCTTTCGTCGGGCACGAGGACGCACGGCGCGACCGGATTGTTCATGAGGATGGTGCTGGTGCTCTCCTCGCCGATCGTCCAGACGAAGGTCTGGCCGGGCTTGAAAAGCTTGGTGTTGATCCGCATCTGCCAGCCGCCGGAGGTCTCTTCTCCGGGAATGTTCTCCGGCACGGAGTACAGGCCGCGGGGAATGTCCTTGACGTACGTCCCGCGCGGTTCCCGGCACCACTTGCCCGCAGGCGCGTAGTCGACGATGGCGGGGACGTTGAGCTCCTTCAGCTGTCTCGTCAGTCCCGCGGCGTCGTGGAAGTCCCTGACCTTGACGTACACGACGCCGTCGGCGTCCTTGGTGACCGCGTAGGAAGGGGGTACGCCGTTCTGCAGCAGGCTCTGCGCCATCACCAGGCCCACGGCGAGCGCCCCCGCGCCCGCCAGCCCCAGGACCAACCGCCGGGGACGGCGCCGGCGTGGGCGGACCACGGACGGGCCGCCGCCAACGGCGCCGGGCTCCTCGGCGATGATCGAGTCCAGCAACGTCCGCGCCCCCGCGTCGGACGGGCGGCCACCAAGGGCTCCGGGCTCGACCCGGGCCAGCGCGCGAGTGATCTCGTCGACGTCGTCGATGTTCTTCACAGCTGCCTCTCCGCCGGGATCAACCGGCTCTTCGACGTGAAGCGCACGTCCGCCTCGGCGAGGGCGCGGGCGAATCGCCTGCGGGCCCGGTGGAGCCTGATGCGTACGGCGTTGCGTGACAGGCCGAGCACAGCGGCGATCTCCTGCCGGTCCAGGCACTCCCAGGCGACCAGGGACAGCAGCTCGCGATCATCATCGGACAAGGTCCGGAAGATCTCCGTGATCGCCTTCAGCTCGACCCCGCTGTCGGGCGCGGCCTGGTACAGGTCGGCCAGCTCGGCGTCGAGCTCCACGCTGAGGGCCTGGCGGCGAACCTCGCCTCGGTAGTGGTTGGCCAGCACTTTTCGCGCCACGCCGTACAGCCACAGCGTGGCTTCCGCTCCGCCGGGCAGCTCATCGATGCGCCGCCAGGCGATGGCGAAGGTCTCCGCCACCACGTCGGCCGCGTCTTGCGGCGACGCGCAGCGGCGGGCCGCGTACGCCGTGATCTGGCCGTACGTCTCCCGGTAGACGGCCTCGAGCCTGGCTCGCTGGTCACCCACTGGCCGTTCCCGTGCTCGGTCTCCTCGGCATTCCCATGCCCGGCTCCTTCATAGTGCGACTTGCGGACATCTGTGCCTATGTAAGGAGTCGGGCCATCATTTCTCGTCAGAGCGGAGAAATTTTCAGAAGCCGAGATCGGTCAGACCCGGGTGGTCGTCCGGGCGGCGCCCCAGGGGCCAGTGGTACTTCCGGTCCGACTCCTGGATCGGCAGGTCGTTGATGCTCGCATGCCTCACCCGCATCAGGCCCTGCTCGTCGAACTCCCAGTTTTCGTTCCCGTACGAGCGGAACCAGTTGCCCGCGTCGTCATGCCACTCGTAGGCGAAGCGGACCGCGATCCGGTCCCCGGTGAAGGCCCACAGCTCCTTGATCAGCCGGTAGTCGAGCTCTCTGGCCCACTTCCGCCGGAGGAACGCCACGATCTCATCGTGTCCCGTCGCGAACTCCGCCCGGTTCCGCCAGCGTGAATCCTTGGTGTAGGCCAGCACCACCTTCTCGGGGTCCCTGGTGTTCCAGCCGTCTTCCGCCAGCCGGACTTTCTCTATGGCGGTCTCCCGGGTGAACGGGGGCAAAGGGGGTCGCGTCATCTCTTCTCCTCAGTCGTCGCAGTTCCGAAACCGCGCGACCGATCCCCGACCTCCGTCTCCCCGGCTGCCGGCTCCACGGTTGCGACGGTAATTGCAGGATACTTCTCCGGTACGAGGCACTTTGGGATGGCCTACCCAGGCCGTGCAGGGATTTCTGGATCTCACCGCATACTGGAAGAATCTCCATGAGCGACGGACCGGAGGACTGATGGCCGAACGACCCGGCGGGGCACGTACGGAGGAGCCTGCGGCCAAGCGCAGGAGGCCTCGTGCGGGTAGCGGGCAGTCGCTCGGTGACCAGGCGTACGAGCACATACGGGCCGCGATCCTCCAGGGCAGATACCGCCCCAACCAGCGGCTGCCGGAAGACGAGGTGGCGGCGCAGCTCAACAGCAGCCGCACTCCTGTACGCGTCGCCCTGATGCGCCTGGTCGACCAGGGGCTGGTCGTCCGGGAGCGGCAGGGCTGGGTCGTGCGCGAGCACACGCCGGACGAGATCCGCGAGATCTACGAGGTGCGGTGCGCCCTTGAGGCGATGGCCACCGGATTGGCCGCCGTACGCGCGTCCGAGGAGCAACTGGGCACGATCGCCGCGTTCTACGACGGGCCGATCGAGGAGTACGTGCAGCGGCCACGCGCCGAGCTGGGCCGGATGAACCGCGAATTCCACCAGACCATCGTGCGAGCCTCGGGCAACGGCCGGCTGCTGGACGAATGGCTGCGCAACCGCGACTTCGGCATCACGTACAACATGGCCGTCCTGTTCACCCGGGAAGAGGTCGTCACCTGCGTGGAAGGCCATCAGCGCATCGTCGAGGCGCTGACGCGCCGCGACCGTGAGGGCGCGGAGAAGCAGGCGCGGATCCATGTCGAGGACGTCCAGGCCGCGGCCAGCCGCCGGCTCGACGCCCTGCAGACGTCCGTCGGGCTGTACCTGTCCTGAACTGACTTCGCCCTAGCACTTCCACCAGGCCGACGTGACCACCCCGTCGGCCTGGTTTCCGGCGTCCGCGTCCGGCTTCTTCACCGGTCAGATCGACCATGGCTACAGATGCGAAACGGTGATGAAACAGACTCTTGAGACATTGGATCCAAGTTTGTACCCTACGTTGCATGCAATCTGCCAAGAGCTTCCCGTCGATCGACCCGCGGACAGGAGCCGAGCGGCGCCGGTTCGCCGACGCGACGCACGCCGAGCTCGACAAGGCCCTCGCGGGCGCGGCCGAGGCGTTTCCCGTCTGGGGCGGCTTCGACCCGGCGCCGCGGGTCGCCCTGCTGCGGCGGATCGCCGATGAGCTGACGGCGCGCCGAGCCGAGCTCGTCGCGGTGGCCGGCGCGGAGACCGGGCTGCCGGAGCAGCGTCTCGACGGCGAGGTGGAGCGGACCGTGCTCCAGCTCACCCAGTTCGCGCGGATGATCGAGAAAGGCGGTCACTTCGACGCGGTGATCGACCCGGCGACTGGCGCCGCCGCGGACATCCGCCGCGTCAACGTGCCCCTCGGCCCGGTCGCCGTGTTCGCGGCCAGTAACTTCCCGTTCGCGTTCGGCGTGGCGGGCACCGACACCGCCGCGGCGCTGGCCGCCGGGTGTCCGGTGATCGTGAAGGGGCATCCCTCGCATCCCGAGACCGCCGAGCTCGTCGCCGCGGCGGTGCACGCGGCGGTGGCCGCGACCGGGGCGCCGAGCGGGGTGTTCCAGTTGCTCCAGGAGAGCGGGCTGGAGGTCGCGCGGCGGCTGGTCACCGCGCCCGAGATCGCGGCCGTCGCCTTCACCGGTTCGCTCGCCGGCGGCCGGGCGATCTTCGACCTGGCCGCCGCGCGCCCGCGCCCCATTCCCGTGTACGCGGAGATGGGCAGCCTCAACCCGGTGTTCGTCCTCCCCGGAGCACTCACCGAATCCCTGGCGGACGGCTTCGCGACCTCGCTGACCACGTCGAACGGCCAGCTCTGCATCAAGCCCGGCGTGATCTTCGTGCCGAGCGGCGAGGCCGGCGACAGCTTCGTGGCGCGAGCCGTGCACCAAGTCCAGGAGCAGCCGCCCGGCGTCATGCTCAACGCCGCCATGCGGCAGCGCCTGGCGGCGGGGGCGGCGGAGGTGGCGGAGCGGGCCGGGGTGCGCGTGCTCACCGGAGCCGTCCTGCCGGACGACGCCGGTTTCTCCTTCCCCGCGAGCTTGGTGGAGGCCGATCTGACCACGTTCCTGGCGGACCCGGCGCTCGGCGAGGAGCGGTTCGGGCCGTTCGGCGTCATCGTCCGGTACGGCGAGCCCGATGAGCTGATCGGCGCGGCTAGGTCCTTCGACGGGCACCTCACCGGAACGATCCAGCTCGGCGCCGGGGACAGTGAGGACGGGCGGCGACTGGCCGCCGAGCTGGCGGCCCGGGTCGGGCGCATCGTCTGGAACGGCTGGCCGACCGGGGTCGCCGTCACCGACGCGATGCACCACGGCGGTCCGTACCCCGCGACCACGAACGCCGCCGCCACCTCGGTCGGCACGAACGGGATCTTCCGCTTCCTGCGCCCGGTGGCCTACCAGAACAGCCCGCAGAACCAGCTTCCCGCCCCGCTGAGGGACGCCAACCCGCTGCGGATCGGCCGGAAGGTGGCCGGCGAGACGACCGCCGAGACGATCATCACCACGGGGCCCGGCGATGCCGCCCGTGGCGCGGTGCTGCTGCCGTCACTGCCCGCCAAGCCCGAGCTGACGCCCGAGGCCGCCCAAGTGATCAAGGAAGTGCCGGGCTATCTGGGCGTACCGTTCGTCAGCCCCATCTTCCAGGCGCTGGCCAACTATCCCGACTACCTCGTCCCGGCCTGGAACCAGTTCAAGCCCGTCATCGGGTCAGCGGAGTTCCAGCAGGCGGCGGCCGGGCTGGGCGTACCGGCCGGGTTGCTGCCCGCGCCGGAGGAGTCCCTGATGGCCGTCGGCACCGACATCGCGCGCTACACGATCACCTTCCACCGGCTGCTGCCCAAGATCCTCCTGCTGGCCTCGTGCTGGTACCGAGGGCTCACCGTCGGCGCCGATCCGGGCCTCGCGCTCGACGGGAACACCTGCCCCGGACCGCGTGGTGTTTCCCCGGCCGCGGTCAACATCGTGCCGGACGGGACTCCGCCCGGCGAGGAACTGGCGCGGGTGTACGAGGAGATCCGCGCCGTGCACGATCATCCCCGAGTGCTGAGCTACTACCGCGCGATCGGCGGCCGGCCCGGCCTCATGCCGCAGGTGTGGAAGCGGCTGGAGCCGATCGCCCGCAGCGCGGAGTACGCCGCGGCGCGCGAACAGGTGCTGGCCGACGCCGACGCCGCTGCCGCCCGCCTGCCCGTCCCGGTGATCGACACGTCTCACGCGGACGACGTGGCGGCCATTCTCGCGCTGTTCCGGCTCCGGCTGATCCCGTCGCTCCTGTTCGACACGGCGGTCGTTCTCGCGCTTCTGGGGGAGAACGCGGCGGTCGTCACCGCCTGACCGTCAAGGAACCCGGCTCCACGCGGCATCGGGGGATCGCCGCATCACCCCATCCCTCCGGCCCCGGTGACCTCATGTCCAGGGCCATTCCGATCCCGCTGAGGGGTTGCTCATGTACCAGCAGATCTTCGACCCAGTCCTCGGACAGCTCGGGCTGTCCGCCCTCGTCGCCGCGATCCCGTTGCTCGTCCTGTTCGTCCTGCTCGGCGTCTTCCGATGGAAGGCCCAATGGGCGGGTCTGTCGGCGCTGGCGGTGGCCGCCCTGATCGCGGTCGCCGTCTACGGCATGCCGATCGCCCAGACCTTGAGCGCCGGCGGTTATGGCGCGGCGTCGAGCTTCCTCACCGTCATCTGGATCCTCGTCAACGCACTATGGATCTTCAAACTGACGGAGTCCACCGGGCACTTCGGCGTACTCCGCAGATCGTTCGCCGGCGCCGGCACGCCGGTCGCGATCAGCGCGGTCATGCTGATCGCGCTGGGGTTGCCGCCCTTCCGGGCCGCGGTGGCCTCCCTGGTGGCCAACACCGCTCCGGTCGCGTTCGGCGCGCTGTCCGTGCCGATCACCACCCTGTCCAAGGTGACCGGGCTGGACTTCGAGGCGCTGGGCGCGATCGCCGGTCGGCAGACCTCGGTCGTCGCGACGATCGTCCCCTTGGTGCTGGTCTTCCTGGTGGACGGCCGCCGGGGCGTGCGGGCCGTCTGGCCCGCCGCGGTCGTCGCCGGACTGGCCTTCGGCGCCGGGCAGTTCATCTTTTCCAACTACATCTCGGTCGAACTCGCCGACATCGGCGCCGCGCTCTCCTGCGCGATCTTCCTGGTGGCGTTCCTGCGGGTGTGGCGTCCCCGGGAGCCGCTGACCGTGGCAGCCGTGCCCGTGGTGGCGGGCGGCTCGGGCACCGGCAGCGTCGAGGAGGAAGCGGCCCTGCTGGAGCGCGCGGGCCAGGACTCCCGCAAGAACGTGATCCTGGCCTACCTGCCGTACGCCGTGGTGGGCCTTCCTCGCCAGTGACGCGGCCTCGTACATCACCGGGACCAACCTCGTCGTCGACGCGGGCTGGACCGTCATCGACGGCCGCTTCGACCCGGGACGCTGACCGGCGGGAAATCCGATTGCCCTGGTCGCGACGCCGCTGACAGGATCGCCGCCATGCCTACCTTCTCCGCACATGATGGGACCGACCTCGCCTACCACGTGTTCGGAGAAGGCAGCCCGGTGATCTGCCTGCCGGGCGGCCCGATGCAGGACACCGACTACCTCGGCGAACTCGGCGGCCTGTCGGCGCACCGGCAGTTGATCATGATGGACCTCCGGGGCACCGGCCGGTCCGCGACACCGCAGGACCCCGCCTCCTACCGCTGCGACCGGCTGGTCGATGATGTCGAGGCACTGCGCGAGCATCTCGGCCTTGACAGCTTCGATCTGCTCGCGCACTGCGCCGGCGCGAACCTCGCGGCGCTGTACGCGGCCCGGCACCCGGACCGCGTCGGCAAGCTCGCCCTGATCACGCCGAGCACCTTCGCCGTCGGCATCGCGCCCAGCGGGGAGTCCCGGATCGAGATCGCGCGGCTGCGTAAGGACGAGCCCTGGTTCCCGGCGGCCTTCGCGGCTCTTGAGGCCATCGTGACCGGCAAAGCCACCGATGACAGCTGGCAGGCCATCGACCCCTTCTTCTACGGCCGCTGGGACGCTGCGGCGCAAGCCCACCATGCCGCCCAGAACGGCCATCGCAACAACAAGGCCGCGGCCGCCTTCGGCGCTGAGGGCGCGTACGACCCGGATGCCACCCGCGCGGCCCTCGCCGCGTTCAGCGCGCCGGTGCTGCTGCTCGCCGGAGAGGTCGACCTGAACTCGATTCCGAGCGCCGTGGCCGCATTCGCCGAGTTGTTCCCGAACGCCGAGTTCGTCGTCCAGCCAGCGGCAGGCCACTTCCCCTGGACCGACAATGCCGACCGGTTCGTAGCGACGACCGCCGCGTTCCTCGATCGGTCCTGCGACAAGAATCGTTGATTCGACTGTCAGCGAATTGCAAGACCCGTCGGCGACCTTCGTATCGAGCGCCTCCACGAGGCGGCGCCGAAATCGGGAGGCAGTGCCGTGGGGGCAGACGCGACCATCCTGCGCGACCTCGTGACCGCCGAGCTGGCGCGGTCCGGCGAGGCGGGCTGGTCGGTCGAGGCGTCCGATTTCTGGTGCCGGGTCACTCCTGACGGCTATCCGATGCCTGATCAGGGATGGAAACTGCATGTCTCCGCGACGATGCTGTCGGCCCCTCTCGTACTCGCCCAGGTCGCCCGTGTGCTCATCGAGGCGGGGTGCGCCTTCAAGTTCCCCGCCGAGCTCGGCACCTACTGGGAACTGCTCTCGCCGCACTGCGCGCGGGCGCAGGCGGGCAAGTTCGTCACCGCCTACCCGGCCGACGACGCCGAGTCGGTACGGCTGGCGGCCCTCCTCGACGAGGCGACCAGGGGGCTGCCGGGGCCGGTGATCCTCTCCGACCGGCCCTTCCGCGCGGGCGGCATCGTCCACTATCGCTACGGTGCCTTCTCCGGGCACCGGACGCTGGGCAACGACGGGTTCTACGAGGTACGGCTGCGCGCTCCGGGCGGAGAGCTGGTCCGTGACCAGCGGACGGCCGCCTTCACCCCGCCGAGCTTCGCCGACTCCCCCTTTCAGCCGCTCGCCCGCCCGCCGAAGGCGTCGGCGGTCATGCTCAACGACCGGTTCGTGGTGCGGGAGGCGATCAGGCACGCCAACAGGGGCGGCGTGTACCTCGCCGAAGACACGAAGACCGGACGCGAGGTCATCGTCAAGGAGGGTCGCCCGCACGCCTCCTCCGACCTCGGCGGCCGGGACGCCAGAGAACGGCTGGCCGCGGAACGCGCCGCTCTTGACGACCTCGCCGCCACCGATGGCGTGCCCGCCGTCGTCGACTACTTCGAGCAGGGCGGCCACGTGTTCCTCGCGGAGGAGTTGGTCCCGGGCCGCACCGCGCATCGCTGGTCGGAGGCGCGCGCGACGCCTCTCGGCCCGGACGGCTTCGGGTGCGCGGTCGAGGAGGTCGTACCGGTCGTCTCGCACCTGGTCGCCCTGCTGCGGGAGGTGCATCGCCTCGGCTACGTCTTCCGCGATCTGTCGCCCGGCAACGTGATGATCCTGCCCGACGGCCAGGTCCGGCTCGTCGACCTCGAGTACGCGGCCAAGCAGGGCACCACCGTCATGGTCGGTGGCACCCCCGGCTATCTGGCTCCGGAGCTGGCCCCGCACACCGGCGCCTTCCGCCAGGCTCCCCCGGCGACGGCGGATCTCTACAGCCTCGGAGCGCTGGCGTACTTCCTCGCGGTCGGCGCCGACCTCGGCCTCGCGGAGGACGAGGCGGCGGGCCCGGCGTGGGGCACGCGCGCCACCGACCACCTGGCCAGGGTCGCCGAGAGCAACCCCACCCTGGCGGCGCTGCGGCCGATGGTGGCGGGCCTGCTCGCCGAGCCGGACGACCGCTGGACGCTCGACGCGTGCACCCGCTTTCTAGCCGAGCTCGCCCAACCCGAGCTCGCACAACCCGAGCTCGACCAGCCGGGCGGGCGACGAGCGCCGCAGCCTCGGGTGAGCGCGGACGACCTCATCTCCGACGGGCTCGCCTGGCTGGCCGAGACCATGGACGATCGCCCCGACAGCCCGTCACCGTGGCCCAACATCACCTATGGGCTCGAAGCCGATCCCTGCTCGGTGAGCGCCGGCGCGGCGGGCATCCTCACGGTCCTGCCGCCCGAACAGGCCGGTGCGGTCTCGCGCTGGCTCCACCAGCGCCTCGCCGAGGAGGATGTCTGGCCTCCCGGCCTGTACGCCGGGCGATCCGGCGCCCTCTGGGCGTTGTACGAGGCTGCTCCGGACGACGAGTCGAGAGACTTCGCGGTACGGGCCGCGCACCGGCTGCCGACCGACCACCCCAGCCCCGACGTCACCCACGGCCTGGCCGGATGCGCGATGGCCACCCTGCGCCTGGCCATCCGCGCGGATGACCCCGGGCTGCGCGAGCGGGCCACGGAGCTGCTCCAGAACCTGCACGACGCGCGGACCTCGTACGAGGGGCGCCCCCAATGGCCGACACAGGCGGCCTTCGACTCCAGCCTCGCCGGCACCAACCACTTCGGCTTCGCCCACGGCCTGGCCGGAGTCGGCACCGCGTTGCTCTATGGAGGCGTCGCCCTCGGCAGGGCGGACTGGATGGAGACCGTACGCGAGGTGGCCCACACCTTCTACGAGCACGCCGACGTCGAAGGGGACACGGCCTGGTGGCCGTTCAGGCGCGACGAGCGCGAGTCCGTACGGCCCCGCCGCCCCCACTGGTGCAGCGGTTCGTCGGGCGTCGGCTCCTTCTTGATCCGCTATTGGAACGTGACAAACGATCCGGCCGCGCTGGAACTCGCCGAAAAGGCGGCGATCGCCGTACACCGGACCCGGTGGCAGTCGGGCTCGGTGCTCTGCCACGGCCTGCCCGGCGAGGGCGACTTCCTCCTCGACATGGCCCGGTTCACCAGGGACGAGCGCTACCACCGATGGGCGGAGGACCTGGCCGGGTGCCTGTGCGCGCGGGCCGTCAGGCACGCGGGCCGGCTGCACGTACCCGATCGCCTGGGCCGGACCGTGCCGACCTACCTCGGCGGCACCGCGGGCGTCCTCGCCTTCCTGCTGCGTCTGCGTCACGGTCATCCGCGCCTGTGGATGCTCGACGACGTCATCGGGCGCTCCCCATGATCTCGCCGTGCCCCGAGCACGGCGACGCCAGAAGGAACGGAAATTAGAGAGGGGGGAGAAAAATGTCTTTCGACGTTCAGGACCTGCAGAACCTGCAGGAGCGTGAGCCGAGCACCACGGAGTCGGCGCTGCTGAGCAACTGCATCAAGCACCCGGGTTGCACCGACACCAACTGATGACGGAACGGCGTGCGGCAGGCATGGCCGCACGCCGTTTCAGATCCCCGAGAGCCTCCGAGAGGGCGGCAGACGTGACGACCCGCAGGATCATCCGGCTGTTCATGCCGTATCGCCGCGCCGTCCTGCTCGTCGTGCTACTGGTCGCGATCTTCTCCGCGCTGAACGCCGCCATCCCACTGCTGACCCAGGTCGTCTTCGACCGCGCCCTGTTCGGCAAGGACGGCCCGCGGCCCGACCTGCTGGCGCTGATCGCCGGTCTGGCGGCCGTCACGGCGGTAGGGGCGGCGGGCGTCGATCTGGCCCAGACGTGGATCGCGGGCCGCATGGCCCAGCGGGTCATCCACTCTCTGCGTACGCGGCTGTTCGGCCACCTGCAGCGGATGCCGCTCGGCTTCTTCGCCGCCGCCAGGAGCGGCGAGATCCAGTCGCGGCTGGCCAACGACACGAACCAGATCGAGGACGCGATCAAGGACACGCTGCCCAGCCTGCTCGGCAGCCTCCTCGCGTTCCTGTTCGCCCTGGGGGCGATGTTCTCGCTGTCCTGGCCGCTCGCGAGCGTCACCCTGTGCCTGGCGCCGGCCATCCTGTGGGTCTCCGCCCGCTCGGGGCGCGCGCTCAAGATCCTGTCTGCCGCCGGCCAGCGCGCCCGCGCGGAGATCGCCTCCATCGCCGCCGAACGCCTCTCGCTGGGCGGCATCACCCTCGCCCGGGTGCACGGACGCGACAGCCATGAGGCCGCGGTGTTCGGTGCGGAGAGCGAGCGGCTGGCCCGGCTGGGGGTCCGCGCCGGCCTGGCCGCTCAGTCGGTGCTGAGCGCGGGCCACATCTTCTTCGTCCTGACGCCTTACATCGTGTTCGTCGCGGCCGGGCTCATGGACGGGATCACGCCCGGCACGCTCATCGCGTTCGTGGTGCTGCAGTCGCGGCTCTACCAGCCGCTCTGGCAGATCCTGCACATCTCCACCGAGTTCCGTACCGCCCAGGCGGCCTTCGAGCGGGTCTTCGAGTACCTGGACCTGCCACCGGGACCGCCGCACGCCGTGCGCGGCGATGGAGCGGGTGAAGTGCGCGTCGCGCGGGCCTCCTACGCCTACGCGGGACCGGACGGCGAGGCCCGCTGGGCGCTCCGCGAGGTGACCCTCGACCTGCCCGCCGCCTCCGCGACACTGATCGTCGGCCCGAACGGATCGGGCAAGACGACTCTCGGCTACCTGCTCGCCGGGCTGTACGAGCCGGCGGAGGGGACGGTGCGGATCGACGGCCGCGTCTGCCTGGCTCCGCAGGAGGCCCTGCTCTTCCAGGGCTCCATCGCCGAGAACCTCCGCTACGCCGCGCCCGACGCCGGCCTGGACGACCTGGTCGCGGCCTGCGTGACGACCAGGATGCACGACCGGATCATGGCTCTGCCCGACGGCTACGACTCCGTGGTCGGTGAGCGGGGTGCGCTGTTCTCCGGTGGTGAACGCCAGCGCATCGCCCTGGCCCGCGCGCTCCTGAGCGACGCGCCCGTCCTGGTCCTGGACGAGGCGACCTCCGCGCTCGACCCGCTGACCGAACGCGAGGTCATCCACGCGGTGCTGCGACGGCGCAGGGGAATGACGACGGTGATGATCACCCACCGGTTCGGCGGCCTGGACACCTTCGACACCGTCGTCGTACTGGACGGGGGCCGCATCGTCGAATGGGGCGCCCATCCCGAACTGCTGAGCAACCGGCACGGCCTGTACGCCCGGATGGTCCGCGCCCAAGCCGTCCAACCGCAGGGTGCGCGCCGGGCGGCGGTGGCGAGTATGTCTGATAGCTATGGGACAAAAGACGTTTTATCCGCCGATTGAGCCGTACGAGACCGGGATGCTCGAGGTGGGCGACGGGAACGAGATCTACTGGGAGGTCAGCGGCAATCCCGACGGCAAACCTGTCGTCTTTCTCCACGGCGGTCCCGGCGGCGGGGTGCTGCCGGCGCAACGGCGGTTCTTCGACCCCGAGGCGTACAAGATCGTCCTGTTCGACCAGCGCAACTGCGGGCGCAGCCGGCCACATGCGGCAGATCCCGGGGTCTCGCTGAAGGCCAATACCACCTGGCACCTCGTGGCGGACATCGAGCTGCTCAGGCAGCGGCTCGGCATCGAGCGCTGGCAGGTGTTCGGCGGCTCGTGGGGGTCGACGCTGGCGCTGGCCTACGCGCGGCGGCACCCGGAGCGGGTGAGCGAGCTGGTGCTGCGGGGCGTCTACTTGGCGACCGAGGCCGACAACGCGTGGGCGTTCACCGGCACCGGGGCGGCCCGGCTGTTCCCGCGGGAGTGGGCGGCCTTTCGTGGCTTCGTCCCGGAGGCGGAGCGGGACGACCTGGTCGCCGCCTACCATCGCAGGTTGTTCGACCCGGACCCGGAGGCGCACGTCCCGGCCGCGCGGGCGTGGGCGGCCTGGGAGCTGTCGGCGAACACGCTGCTCCCCGCCCCACCACCGCCCCTCGACGACCGGGAGCTGGTGAGCCGAGGCGCACTACTTCAGCCAGGGCTGTTTCCTGAAGGAGGGTGAGCTGCTCGACGTGGCCGCGATCCGGCACATCCCGTGCGTGATCGTGAACGGCCGCTACGACATGAAGACACCGCCGGACGCGGCGTGGGACCTGCACGCGGCCTGGCCGGAGGCGGAGCTGCGGATCGTCGAGGACGCCGGCCACGCGGGCGCCGAGCCCGGCACACTGCACGAGCTCATCACGGCCACCGACGGTTACCGGCACGTTCGGCTATAGACGATCGCTGTTCGTGACAGGAGAATTACTGCCAGCACGCACGTACGAGGAGGGCCCCGTGGCGTTCCCCATCATGAAGCTGGCAGCCGCTCTGATGTTCGCCTGTCCGAGCCCCGTCCCCGTCGCCCCCGCCGGCACCGCGCTGCTCCAGTCGGGTGAGATCCGCTTCCACACCATCGACGAGGCCAAGGACGGCGACACCGTCGTCACGGTGACCGTCCGCGACCGTAGGGGGCAGACCATCGCCCTCCTGACCGGCGTCCTCGGCCGATGGGCCGAGGACGCCTGGTCGGCTCTCATCCCGCTGAACGTCACCAGCCCGCCCGGGGACCTGGCACGGCTGTGGGGCGGGACGATCAATGTCCGGATCGACCCGGAAGGTGATGACACCTGGGCCTTCACCTTCCACACGTATCTGCACTTCTCCGACGGGCAGACTGCCGACGTCCACCAGCGGCAGCTCGCGGTCGTGAACGAGGACCGCCGCGACTGGACCACGATCATCCGATGACGAGTGACTTGTCGAAAATGCGGACAGGCGGCCGGATATACGTCACTCTTGATCGATGAACGGCGGCGGTGGAGGTGGCATGCCCCACCGCCTCTGGGCGCCGCTGGCAGGCATGGCGATGCTCGCCGGAGTGGGGGTCGGCGGTGCCACCCCGGTGGCCGCCCGCACGACCCTCCCAGAGACAGCTCTCCCAGAGACGGCGAGCGTCTCGGTGACCGTCGACCAGGACACCTACCTCAGCGAGGCCAACCCGGACACGCCGCACGCCGCCTATACCTGGCTGGCGGCCTGCCCGCGCACATGTGACGCCACGGCCGGGTCGGAGCGGCAGTCGCTGGTGCGGTTCACGGTGGTGGGGGTGCCCGCGGGCGCGACCGGGGTCACCATGAGGCTGAGGCTGCGGGCCGCGCGGACCACGGACAGCTCGATCTCCGTGAGCAAGGTCGCAGCCACCTGGGCGGACGGCGTCACCTGGAAGAACCGGCCATCGCTCGGCACCGCGCTCGACACGGCCAAGGGGCTGACCGACGGGAGGGACGTCGAGCTCGACGTCTCCGACGCCTTCACCGGCAACGGGACCTACTCGTTCGGGATCAAGGCGACGGCGGGCGCCCAGGCCGTCTTCGACTCGGCCGAGGCCGCCGACGGCATGCCGCCCCGCCTCATCGCCACGTACACCGCTCAGCGCGTCGCAGGGCCCTTCCGCCGCACCGTACGAGACATACGGTAAAAAGAGCTCCCGGGCCCGCCCTAGAGGCGGGCCCGGGTCATTTCACGAGGCCTTGTCGGGCCGCTCCGAGATGCGGATGGCGTTGACGATCGTCTTGCCCTCCCGCGTCGCGAAGCGGACGTTGAGCTGGCCGTCGGTGACCTTCACCGTGTACTGCCTGCTGACGGCCGTGTACGTGCCCGCCTCCAGCGCCAGGTCGAGCGCCGGGATCGCGAGCTGCCCCTCGACGAGCACGTCGAAGACCCGGCGGCCGATCTGCGTCGACTTCACGTCGGCGAAGTCCAGCTCGACGGTGTACGTCCCGGCCGGCACGTTGTCGAAGCGGTACTCCAGCATCCCTTCGCGTGCCGTCTTGAACAGCGACTGGTCGTCGGTGCCCTTGATGGTCTTGGACGAGGTGCTCGTACTGGTCGAGGTGGCGATGTATCCGTAGCCGCCCGCGGTGTACTTCTTGTCGGGCGTCCAGGCGTCACCGGCGGTGTCGGTCACGGCCTTGGTGCCGCCGGCCTCCACGGCCACCTGAAGCTTGGGCACCACGACCGTCACCGCGATCTCGATGACCGGCTGCCGCCCGCTGGCCGACTTCACGATCAGCTTGCCCGAGCGGAGCGCGCCCGGCTGGACGCCGGCGCTGGACACGGTGACCTTCAGGGTCACCGCCTGCCCCTTGGCGAGGTCGCCCGCCGTCGGCGTGACACCGATCCAGCCCTGCGCCGGATCGGTGGTGACGGTGTACGCCGTGGGTGAGCCGAGGTTGGTCAGCTGCATCGTGCGGGTCCTGGTGGCGTTCGTGGGCAGCACCACGGTCAGCTCGCTCACCGAGGGGCTGACCCGGCCGGTGATCAACGCGGTGTCGATCCTGGTGACCGTCGTCGGGGCGATCGTCACGGCCTTCGTGAACGTGCCGTAATGCTCCTTCGACACCTGCACCTCGTAGTCGCCGGCCAGGACCTGCCCGTAGAACGTGCCGTCCTCGCCGGTGGTGTAGGTGGCCACGTCGCCCACCTTCACCGTCGCGCCCGCCAGCGGCTTGCCGTCGTTGGCGTCGGTGACGGTGCCCGTCACCAGGCCGTGCCTGCTCGCGATGAACGTCAGGCTCTGCCCGTTGGCCAGCGCGACCTCCTCGAAGGAGTACTGGAACGCGTCGGTGCCCGTCGCGTTCTCGACGCCGACCGTCGCGCTGGTGCCCTTGTCGCGCTCGCTCTCGATGTCCTTGTAGCGGTAGCTCATCGTCCCGTCCTCGCCCAGCAGGGCCGCGAACGAGACGCGCTGGTCGGTGGCCGAGTAGAACTTCACGTTGCGCCACTCGACCACGAACTGGCGGTGCGGCGCCGTACCCGTGACACCGGTGTAGATACCGCTGTCGGCGTCCACCACCAGGTCGTCCCAGTACGGGTAGACGGCGTTGTTCGGCGTGCCCGCGCTGGGCAGCCGGCCGTTGCTGCCGGTGACGATCTTGTCGGTGGCGAAGCTGGCGAACCCGTTGGTGCTGATCCACGCGCTGCTCTGCCCCGCGCCGTAGAACGGGACCGGGAACGGCAGCGTCACCTGCTGCGCCTCGTCGTCGCCCGTGAGCGCGAGCTTGTTGGTGCCCGCGACGTACGGCTCGGCGGCGCTCCGGCAGGTGTAGCCGAAGTTGTCGCCACGCAACGGCAGCTCGATGTCCTTGGTCACGTCCCCGGCCACCGTGACGGACGCCGTGGCGCCGCTGGAGCAGCGGGAGACTGGGGTGAGCTTGAGGTCGTAGGTGCCGTTCGGCAGTGAGAACCGGTAGCGGCCCGCGGCGTCGGTGACCGCGCTGACGGGCGTGCCGACGGCCTCGATCTTGGCGCCCGGCTCCGGCGTGCCCGCCGTGGTGACCGTGCCGGTCACCACGCCCGCGGCCCGCAGGGTCATCGCCACGTCGGCCGTGGTGCTCTGGTCGGCCGTGATCGTCGCCGTCGCGGTGCCCTTGTCGTAGCCGAACTTCTCCGCGCCGATCTGGTAGTCGCCCGGCAGCAGGCGCGGGATGGCGTACGTCCCGTCCGTCCCGGTGACCACCGTACGGCTCAGCGGCCCGGACAAGGTGACCGTGGCACCGGACACCGGGCTGCCGCCGGCGGTGACCGTACCCTTGAGCTCGCCCAGACCCTCGCGCGGCGCGGCCTGCACCGCGGCGAAGGCGTCCAGGCGGCCCTCGCCCCAGACGTTGTTGTCGGCGGCGGTGCCGCCGCAACTGGTGTCGTTGACGTCGATCGCGGTGCTGTCGAGCAGCGGCCGGGTGGCGGCCACGTCACCCTGCAGCCCCGGCGAGGCCGACCAGATCAGCGCCACCGTGGCCGCCAGGTGCGGCGAGGCCATCGAGGTGCCCGTGTAGCTGTCGTAGCCGTTGCCGGGCACCGACGAACGGACGTTCACGGCGGGGGCGGCGAGGTTCGGCTTGATCTCACCGTTCTCGCCCTCGCCCTTGCTGGAGCGGGCGTACAGGACGTTGTTGATGTCGAAGCCGCCCGCGCTGTAGCTGATCGCGTACTGGCCGGGCGACCCGCTGGTACGGCAGGCGGGCCCCTCGTTGCCGTTGGCGAAGGCCGGGAAGATGCCGGCGGCGATCCACGCCTCGACGGTCTCCTTGTACCAGGGGTCGAAGCCGACGCCGCCCCAGGAGTTGTTGACGATGTCGGGGGCCAGGTCGGGGCGCGGGTTGGCGCCGTTCAGGTCGGTCGGGGCGAGCATCCACTGGCCGGCGGCGAGCAGCGAGGCGTCGGTGCAGGTGTTGACCTCGCAGCCCTTGGCGGCGATCCACTTGGCGCCCGGCGCGACCCCGATGCCGCTGGCGCCGACCATGGTGCCCATGACGTGCGTGCCGTGCCCGAGGTTGTCACAGGGCGCCGCGCTCGGGCAGATGTGCGCGGGGTCGAACCAGTTGTAGTTGTGGTCGACGGAGCCGTCCGGGCTCCTGCCACGGTAGGCCGCGGCCAGCTCGGGGTGGTCGAACTGGGCGCCGCTGTCGATGGTGCCGACCACGATGCCTTCGCCGCGGTCGGCTAACTCGTTCCAGACGCGCGGGGCGTTGACGCGGTCGATGTTCCACTCGACGGCGTTGACCTTCGCCTCGGCCTTACCGGGGTCCGGCTTCGGCAGCGACACGGTACGCACCGGGTCGATGCGGTCCACGTCCGCCAGGGTGGCGATCTCGGCCGCCAGCTTGGCGTCGGCGGTCACTCTGACGGCGTTGACGATCCAGTACGGGGTGTAGTCGGCCTGGTGGGACTCCAGGAGCTTACGCAGGGCCGCCTGCGAGGTGTCGGCCTTGGCGGTCTTGGCCTCGAAAACCTGCTCGGCCTTGTCGTCCTTGGTCGCGGCCCGGCGGGCACCGCTGAGGTCGGCGGTGCCCTTCATGCGTACCCAGAAGGTGGCCTTTCCGTCCGCGGCCAGGTCGGCCTGGACGGATTTGTTGATCTTGCCCGGGTCGGGCGCGGCTTGGGCCACGCCCTGAGGGAGGATGAGGGTGACAACGGCGGCGACCGCGATCAAAATCGCACGCCAATGGGGGGTGGACGGCACACGCTCTCCTTCACGCCATGGGAGTAGAGCTGATCTTTACGCCTATGGGCAGAAGACTGAAGAGAACGTGTCAGCTTTGCAAGGGTCTGACCACAACAAGACATGACAAGTCATGAAATGTAATCTCGACGACTCACGGTCGGAGGTGCTCTAGACCTGGTTCGGCAGCGCCCCGCCGTAGCGCCTGTCGCGCTTGGCGTAGATCTCGCACGCCTCCCAGAGGTCGCGGCGATCGAAGTCCGGCCAGAGCCGGTCGAGGAACACCATCTCGGCGTACGCCGACTGCCACAGCAGGAAGTTGGAGAAGCGCTGCTCCCCCGACGACCGCACGAACAGGTCGACCTCCGGGATCTCCGGCTCGTCGAGATAGCGGGCGAACACCTTCTCGTTGACCTTCGACGGCTTGACCCGGCCCGATGCGATGTCGTCCGCCAGCCGCAGCGCGGCCTCGACGATCTCCGCCTGGCCGCCGTAGTTGACGCAGAACTGCAACGTCAGCTTGCGGTTGCGCTCGGTCAGCTCCTCGGCGCTCTGCAGCTCGGAGATCACGCTCTTCCAGAGACGGCCCGGCTTGCCCGCCCAGCGCACCCGTACGCCCATCGCATGCAACTCGTCGCGACGGCGGCGGATGACGTCGCGGTTGAAGCCCATGAGGAAGCGGACCTCGTCGGGCGAGCGCTTCCAGTTCTCCGTGGAGAAGGCGTACGCGGACAGGTAGGGAACGCCCAGCTCCAGCGCGCCCTCGATAACGTCGAACAACGACGCCTCGCCCGCCTTGTGCCCCTCGGTACGGGGCAGCCCCCGCGACTTGGCCCAGCGGCCGTTGCCGTCCATGACGATGGCCACATGCCTGGGCACCAGGTCACGCGGGATCGGCGGCGGAACCGCGCCGGACGGATGCGGGGTCGGCGGTCGAACGTTCACACAGGCTCCCTCTCTACGTGTCGGAGAGAGCGTATTCCGTGTTCGAGATGCCATTGCAGATATGCGGCGACCAGGCCGCTGCACTCGCCGCGATGCCGCGCCTGCGACGCGTCGGCCGCCGCCCAGTCGCCGCGCAGCAGCGCGGTCATGAGCCCGATCGTCTCCCCCGCGGGCACCACCGATCCGGACGGCTTGCACGCCCCGCACACCACGCCACCGGCCACGATGGCGAACGCCCTGATCGCCGGGGCCTGGCACCTGGCGCACGCGTCCAGCGCGGGGGCGTAGCCGGCGACCGCCAGCGAGCGCAGGAAGTAGGCGTCGAGCACCAGCCTGGCCTCGTGCTCGCCGTCGGCCAGTGTGCGCAGCCCGCCCACCAGCAGCAGGAACTGCCGCAGCGCCGGCTCCTTCTCGCCGTGCGTCAGCCGGTCGGCGGTCTCCAGCATCGCCGTGCCCGCGGTGTAGCGCGGGTAGTCGATCGCCAGGGCCTCGCCGTAGGGTCTGATGGTCTCCGCCTGCGTGACGACGTCGAGTGTGCGGCCGGTGTGAAGTTGCAGGTCGACGTGGGTGAACGGCTCCAGCCTGGCCCCGAAGCGCGAAGTGGTGCGGCGCACGCCCTTCGCGACCGCCCGGACCTTGCCGGTGCGCTTGGCCAGGATGGTGACGATGCGGTCGGCCTCGCCGAGCTTCTGCGTACGCAGAACGACGCCCTCGTCACGATAGAGACTCACCCACCCATCCTATGGCGCACCAAGGTCATGCTCGGGTGGAGCGGGCTTTGCGCACCTCGGATGGAGCGACTTTGCGGAACCCTCACTAGACTTTGACGTCCGTCCCCGCTCTACCCGTTGTTCAACCCCCCGCAACCGCCTCGAAAGGGAGTCATGACCCGCGTGGTCCTGCTGGGCTCTTCGCCCGGCCCTGACACCGCTCCGACCGGCCTGAGGCTGGCCGCGCTGCCTGGCAATCCCACCGTGGCCGAACGGCTGCGCAGCCAGATCCTCTCCCTGGATCCGCAGCCGGCCATGATCGAGCCCGGCGACCTGGCCGGCGCTCTGCGCGCGCTGGCCGATGTCGCCGAGTCCGCAACGGAGAACCTGTTCCTGATCCCGGACAACTCGATCGTCCACGACGAGCTGATCTACCAGATCACCAAGGCCAAGCGCGGTGCGCTGGCCCTCGTCGCCAAGGAGCCGCGTCCGGACACCATCGATCAGGCGCAGGAGGAACTCGTCCCGATCGACGAGGCGGAGCCGGAGATCGGGCTCAACACCCTCGAAGGGCTGCCCGTCCGCGCGCGCGCCGGGAAGTCCCGCGTCATCTCCGTCGGCACCGCCAACCACGCGGTGACCAGACCCAACACGGCACTGCTCGGCCCCCTGCACGTGAGCGCCAGGAACGCTCCCCTGCTGGCCGAGACCTGCCGTGAGCTCGCCGACATGGCCGACGCGTTCGGCGCCGACGACGACCTGATCCAGCTGATCGTCTTCGGCCTGGTCCGCAACGGCATGTCGGTCGGCATCCGCGGCCGCCGCGACCTGTTCTACCGCCGGGTCACCACCCAGGAGGAGACCAACGAGGCCGGCATCGAGATGTCCGGCATCGACGAGGACCGGGCCCGGCTCGACAACGCGGTCAAGGGCGCGGACGGTTTCTTCACCACCTACTTCGTCTCCACCTACTCCCGCTTCATCGCCCGCTGGGCCGCCCGGCGGGGCCTGACGCCCAACCAGGTCACGCTCATCTCGATCGCGCTCGGCGTGCTGGCCGCGGCCTGCTTCGCCACCGGCGATCGGCCGTGGATGGTGGCGGGCGGGGTGCTGATCTACTTCGCCTTCGTCTTCGACTGCGTCGACGGCCAGGTCGCCCGCTACGCCCGTAAGTTCGGCGTGCTCGGCGCGTGGCTTGACGCCACCTTCGACCGGTTCAAGGAGTACGTCGTCTTCGCCGGCCTCGCCGTCGGCTGGGTCGTGTCGGGCAACAGCGACGACATCTGGATCCTCGCACTGGCGGCGCTCGGCCTGCAGTCCACCCGCCACCTGCTCGACTTCTCCTTCGGCATCTCCAACCGCCGCAAGCCGCCCGCCCAGCTGCCCACGCTTCCCCTGAACGCCCCTGACGACCGCGCCCTGCGCAAGGCGCTGGAGCGTCGTAAGGTGGAGCGCAGCCAGGGCATCCGCGGCGTACTCAAGATGTGGAGCCGCGCCGGGCGGTTCAAAGCGGTGCACTGGGCGCGTAAGATGATCGTCTTCCCCATCGGCGAGCGGTTCGCGGCCATCGCGATCACCGCCGCCCTCTTCGACGCCCGCATCACCTTCCTCACGCTGGTGATCTGGGGCTCCGTCGCCGCCGCCTACACCCTCACCGGACGCCTCATGAGGTCGCTCGCATGATCACCGCACCACTGGCCGCAGGCACTCCCACGCCGGATCCCGACGAGGAACGCCGCCGCATCCAGACCGCCCGCCTACTCGCCTACCGCGACGACGGCCCCCTCGTCCACGCGCTGGCCGGCCGCATCGGCAAGGGCATCCCACCGGTGCCGGCCACGCTCATCGCCCTGCTGGCGGTCGTGGCCGTCACGGTCTCCGGGGTGCTGAAGTCTGGTGGCCCGATCCTGCTCGTGCCGCCGCTGCTCGTGCTCCTGCTGGTGCTGCCGACCGCGCCCCGCGACCACCTGGGCCGCCTCGACTGGCTCACCCCGCCACTGCTGCGCGGCGCCGAGTTCCTCACGATCATCGCGGTGGGGCTGGCGGCCGACGTGCCGAAGTGGCTGCTGTTCGTGCTCGTGTACGTGGTGGGTTATCACACGTACGACACCGTCTACCGGACGCGGCAGAGCATCTGGCCGCCCGCCTGGGTCTTCCACGCGGGGCTCGGCTGGGAGCTGCGGCTGCTGATCATCGGCGTGGGCGCCGCGCTGGGCTGGCTGACGCCGGTGCTGGCGGTGCTGACGGCCTACCTGTTCGTGCTGTTCGCGGTGGAGAGCGTGACCAGCTGGGTCCGCCTCGACAAGGCCTCCGCCCAGGCGGGCGCCGACGCCGAACAGGACCTGGAGGCGTCTCCCGAAGACGCTCTGGAGCAGGCCACCGGAGAAGCCGAAAAGGGCTGACTTCCTTTGCTTGTCGCACCACCCCCGTGACGGCTCAACTGCCGTCCGGGGGTGGTTTTTCATTTCTTGGTCGATCGCATCGCAAGCTGTTGCTCCTGGCCCCTGACGGGAGCAACAGCTCCTCCGTCATCCCGCTAGGAGCGGGGCCTGAAGGACAGCAGGTCGCCGGGCTGGCAGTCGAGGACCTCGCAGATCTTGCTCAGCGTGGAGAACCGGATCGCCTTGGCGCGGTTGTTCTTGAGGATCGACAGGTTCACGTTGGTGATCCCCACCCTGTCGGCCAGCTCGACGAGCGTCATGCCGCGCGCTTCGAGCAACTGGTCCAGATGCACCTCGACGGCGTGCTCGGGGTTTTCGGCGGGCGGCATCAGACTGTTCCTTCGAGTTCCTCGCGCATGTGCGCACCGGCGCGGACGACCTTCGACATCACCACGAGCCCGAGCCCGGCAACCAGGTACGCCCACGGGAACACCCAGCCGAACAGGGCCATGTCCCACACGCTTTTGACGGAGCTGTCCACCATCGACACGGCCAGGCTGGTCTCAACGATGGTCGTGTAGAGCGATGCCGCGAGCGTACTCACACCGAGGAACGCACCGAGGAACACCAGTCTGCGGACGATCCCCTCATCGAAACCGTTCTCCCGTCGCGCGTCTCTGATCAGCCGCTCGAGCAGGAAGAGCGCGATGAGCAGCATGAGGGGGGTGGCGAAGCGCGAGCTCTGATACAGCAGCTGGGTGCCGAGGCTGGAGTCGTCCTGGCAGATCTGAGGCGGCGGGTTCTGGAACTCGACCCCCTTCTTCACGGGGTACGGGTCGTCGTGGACGGTGCTCGTGAACGCGGCCTTCCGGCGTTGGGGATCCTCTAGAAAGTTGCCCTTTACGGCGGGTATGCCCGGCGCCGACACGCACACCAAGCTCTGGGCGCCGCGGGAACCGAAGGAGTTCTCTCCGCCGGTCAAGGCAGCGCCCCCGACCGTGTAGATCATCATTCCCGCGAACAGGACCAGGAGGACGCGGACGGTGATCGCCGTCCATTTCAGTGGGGTGGATCTGTTGAGAGGCATAGCACTGCTCCACATCGTTCATCGATATTATCGTTTGTCGATGGTATCGAAAAGCGATACGGAGTCAAGCGAGTACCCCGAACTGGGCCCATCGCCCCGATGACAGATCACGAGCAGCAAGCCATCGATTCGGCGACGTTGGCGGCGGGCCACCGATGCGCCAGCGAGCCATCGGCGTGACGGCGGGCCTCAGAGTGACGGCTTGCCTCGGCGTGACGGCGGGCCACCGATGCACCAGCGAGGCCTTAGGGCTTTTCTTCCTGTACGGCACGCATGGGGAACCCGCCACCCGCCGACCATGGCGGGGGGCCTCCAGGAGGACGGCCTCTGACCGGTACGGGGTCGGCCGCCGATACGGCGTGCTTGTTGGTCGGACGTCGCCTTGGCTGGTTGGGTGGGGGGTTGGCGTGGCTGGAGCCGCTTTGGGTGGGGACTGAGCGATTAGGGTGGGGGGTCAGGGCACTCTAGTCGGATAGCGGTTCTGTGCCGGGAGACGCGGATGGCGTTCTTGTCGCGGCTGTTCAAGTGGGGGGCGGGCGATCCGCCGGCCGAGCGGGAGGAAGCGCGTCGGCAGGGGATGCGGGATGCCCGGGAGCATCCGCTTGGGGAATTCACGGATCCGGAGTTCCAGCCTTCGTATGTGACCGAGGTACGGGCTCGGGCGCGTGAGAGCATCACCGAGGTTGATCGGCGGCTGGCGGCCACCAGGACCGTGCTGCTTGAGCGGGCGGTGGGGGCTCGGGAGACGATCCTGCGCGAGCTCGGGCGGGCCGATCTGCGGCCGGTCGCCGAGCGCGCCAACGGTCACACGCCCGGTCACACGCCCGGCGCCAAGGGTGCCGGTCCGGCGGATGATCCTGGCGCTGCCGCTTCGGCCGGCGGCGAGGATGCCTTCATCTCCATCGCGGAGGCCAGGCGGCGGCGGGCCGAGGCGCGGCGTAAGGCCGTGGTGCAGGAGGCCGGTGACACGGTTCATCGGGCCAGGGCGCAGATCGAGCGACTCACGCAGGAGTGGGAGAGCGCGCTGATCGAACGCAACCATGCGGTGGAGACCGTACATGCCAAAGCCGAGCAGCTCATCGCGGCTTATCGGGGTGGGGTGA
This sequence comes from Nonomuraea sp. NPDC049141, assembly GCF_040648415.1. Classification (NCBI taxonomy): domain Bacteria; kingdom Bacillati; phylum Actinomycetota; class Actinomycetes; order Streptosporangiales; family Streptosporangiaceae; genus Nonomuraea; species Nonomuraea sp. NPDC049141. The sequence continues at coordinate 23,519 of NZ_JBEZDR010000003.1, read as the reverse complement.
TGCGGGCTCATCCGCGCAAGGAGGAGATCCCGTCGCTGTGGAAGGGCGAGGTCATCGCGATGGACTCCTCGGGGGACAGCGCGACCGCGGTCTCCGGGCGGGAGGAGATCGGGCGGATCATGGAGGAGGTCGAGGCGCGGATCGAAGTGTGGCACGCCGAGGTCGTCGCACCTCGGGCACTGCCCGGCGAGGCACGGCGCGCACTCCCCTGGGACGCGGCCCCAGAGGCCGACCTCGTTTTCGACACCGACTTAGAGTCCGACGCCGACCTTGAATCGGATGCCGGCCTCAATCCAGATGCCGACACCGGCCCCGGCTCGGGCTCGGGCTCCAGCTCCGGCCCCGGCTCGGGCTCGGGCTCGGGCTCGGGCTCGGGTGCCGACCCGGACTCCGATGCGGACGCCTACCTGGGCTTCGACGCCGGTCCCGCCCCAGGCCGGGGCTCAGACCTGTCCTCCGACACCGCACCGGATCCAGGCCACCGCCCCGCTCCCACCCCGCGCACCAACACGGCTCCCGCCCCTGGTCCGGGCCTTGTTGCCGAAGCCGGGCCTGATTGGGAGGCCACCGACGATCACGGGATCGGCCGTGATCGCGAGGCTGGACCGGACCAGATGGCCGGACCCGACCGTGGGGCTCGACCCAACCGGATGGCCGGACCCAACCGCGAGGCCGGGCCCAACCGCGAGGCCGGGCCCGAGCGTGATGACACCGGGGCTGGAGGAAGGCGATGACGGACGGAGGTGGCGGCGAGGCCGGGTCTCGGGGGGAGGCTCTGACGCGGACGCCCGCGCGTCCGGTCGCCAGGCCAAGGGGGCGCAGGGTGCGGCGCGGGGTGGCGGCCGTGGGGGTCGTGGTGCTGGTGGGCGCGGGGGTCAGTGGGTGCGGAACCGAGGCGAAGGCCGTGTGCGGAGTGGTCGTCGACTCCACGAGCTATGCCGACCCGGCGACCTCCCGCAGTGACGTCACCTCCAAGCTGCCCCCCTTCGCCCAGGGCTGCGACTGGATCGCGTTCGCCGCCGTGACCGGGAGCTCCGAGAGCAGTGCGTGCCGCCAGGACCCGGTGTCCATCGCGGCCACCAAGGCCGAGAACCCCAACGCGAACCCCGTCGTCGAGGACCGCATCCGGACCCATCGCATCACCGAGGTGCTCCCCCGGGCGGTCGCGCTGTTCGACTGCCCGACCGAGGGCGAGGGGTCGGACGTGCTGGGTGCGTTCCGGTACCTGGTCAAGCAGATGAGCGCCCAGCGGCAGCCGGACAAGGCGCATCAGATCATCGTGTTCAGCGATCTCATCAACAACCGGGGCGAGCTGAACATCAACAAGCTGGACCTGAGCGAGGCCGCCCGCGCGCAGAAGGCCAAGCAGTTGCGGGCGTCGCAGCTGATGCCGGACCTGGCCGGCTACGGGGTGGTCGTGCACGGGTTCCTGCGGGAGAAGACGGCGAGCCCCGACCGGTTCCCGCTGCTGGAGGACTTCTGGAAGGAGACGTTCGAGGCGGCGGGGGCGAGCCCGGTCGACCTGCTGTAGTACGCGACCGCGCAGCGCCACAAGACACCGGAGCCCGAGAGCGCTCTCTCCAGGCGGGCATGGGCCTTTTCGCCAAGCCGTCAAGCCTGTGGTGCCGTTTGTTGACACGGCATTACACCTGTGTTTACGTCTCGTGAGAGAGCGCTCTCTGCAACAGCCTCCGCATCCCCCCAGGAGCAAGGAATGGCACCACAAAACCCGAGTCGCAGGCGCTTGGCGGCGGTGGCCGTGGCGCTGGCGGTGCTCGCCGCCCTCCTCGTGCACGTGGCCGTGAGCGCTTCCGCGGCCGTGCCCCCAACCCCTTCCGGCTGGTCACTGGTCTGGTCGGACGACTTCAACGGCACCTCGGGCGCGCCGCCCTCGTCGGCGAACTGGATCGTGGACACCGGGCACGGCTACCCGGGCGGCCCGGGCAACTGGGGCACCGGTGAGATCCAGAACTACACGGCCGCGTCCTCGAACCTCGGTCTCGACGGCGCCGGGAACCTGCGGATCACGCCGCAGCGCAGCAGCTCCGGAGAATGGACGTCGGCGCGCGTCGAGACCACACGGGCCGACTTCAAGCCGGCCGACGGGCGGGTGCTGCGCATCGAGGGCCGCATCCAGATGCCGAACGTGACGGGTCAGCCCGCCCTCGGCTACTGGCCGGCGTTCTGGGCGCTCGGCTCGCCGTACCGGGGCAACTACTGGAACTGGCCGGGCATCGGCGAGTTCGACATCATGGAGAACGTCAACGGCATCAACTCCGTCTGGGGCGTACTCCACTGCGGCGTGAACCCCGGCGGCCCGTGCAACGAGACCACCGGCCTGGGCGCCAGCCGCGCCTGCCCCGGCTCGACGTGCCAGGAAGCCTTCCACACGTACCGCTTCGAATGGGACCGCAGCGTGAGTCCCAACCAGTTGCGCTGGTACGTGGACGGCCAGCAGTTCCACAGCGTGAGCCAGAGCCAGCTCGACGCCGGGACCTGGGCCAACATGACCGGGCACGCCGGCTACTTCCTGCTGCTCAACGTGGCCATGGGCGGGGCGTTCCCGGACGCGCTGGCCGGCAGCACGACGCCGACCGCGGCCACCGTGCCGGGGCGGCCGATGGTCGTCGACTACGTGGCGGTATGGCAGAGCGGCAGCACGGGACCGACGCCGACCGTCACGCCCACCCCGCCCGGTGGGGTCGACGCCCGCTCGACCATTCAGGCCGAGAGCTACCAGGCCCAGTCGGGCACCATCGTCGAGACCACCACGGACACGGGTGGCGGGCAGAACGTCGGCGCCATCGCCAACGGCGACTGGCTCCGCTTCGACGGGGTGAACTTCGGCTCCGAGGCCGCCAGGCAGTTCAAGGCCAGGGTGGCGTCGGGGGCGGCGGGCGGTGTGAGCGGGCTGGTCCAGGTGCGGCTCGACAGTCCCACGGCGACGCCGATCGGCGACTTCGCGCTGGCCAACACGGGAGGCTGGCAGAGCTGGCGGACGGTTCCCGCGAACATCTCCGGGGTGACCGGAACGCACACGGTCTACCTGACGTTCAGCAGCGGCCAACCGGCTGATTTCGTCAACGTCAACTGGTTCACCTTCTCGACCACGTGACCACCCCGGTCAGGCGCCGCGGGTGTCGGCGGCGCGGCGTCTGGCCACGATGCGTTCGGCCCAGCTGGCCGCCTCCGGGTCGTGCAGCCCCTCGACCACGCCGCCCAGGTACGCGGTGCCGAGGCTGTCGAAGCCGCTGTCGAGCTGCCGCGTCCTGCTGGCCAGCCGCCGGTCGACCGCCTGCAGGTACTGGGCGATGCTTTCGGCGTAACCGGCGTCTCGCTGGTAGTCGGCCTGGGCGGCGGCGCAGGCCACGGCCTCGGCGTCACGCTTGGCGCGTAGCTCGCGCAGCCGGCGGTCGTTGGGGTTGTGCATCCTGCGCCCCAGGTCGGCGGCGATCAGCGCGGTGGCGACCAGCAGGGCGAGCAGCAGGATCATGGTGGGCAGGAGGCCGACGCCGGAGGAGGTGGGGCCGATCTCCTGGCCGTCGACGACCAGCGGCCTGACCAGGGCCTCCCGGCGGAGCACGGCCACGGCGACGATCAGGCCGAGCCAGACGAGCGCGACGGCGATCAGCAGCCAGCGCCCCTTGGCGGGGCTGCCGTTCTCCTGCCATGCCCGGAACGTCCTCCCGTACATGTGCGGGGCGACCAGCATGATCAACGCGGCGCCCGCCGCGAGCAGGGCGGTCATCGCCACGCTGTCGCCCCAGTTCAGGATCACCTGGTACAGGATGGGCACCTCGACGATCAGCAGAAGCAGCAGGAGCAGCGCGGCGGGCAGCCAGCGGCGTACGACGGGCCAGCGGCTGCCGGACAGCGCGATAGAGCTCGGGCGGCCGTCGCCGGGGCGCCTGCTCGGCTGTTCCAGCTCCCGGACCCGGCGCTGGCTGTCGTCGAGCGCCTTGCGGATCTCGCCGAACGCGCGCTGCGACTCGGTCAGCTTGATCTTCTGCGCCTCGAACTCGGCGCGAGCCTGCTGGATCTCCCGCTCGGTGAGGTTCTCGATCTGAGCCAGTTCGGCCAGGCGCTCGTCCTCCAGTTCGTGGAAGCGCGGCACGCTGCCGGTTTCGAGGGTGAGCGTGTCGATCTGGCCGTCGGTGGCGTGGGCACGGCCAAGCTCGCGTTCCTCGCGGCGGCGCTGCGCCCAGTCGGGCAGGTGGTAGAGGTCTCCGTCATAGGCGACGGCGGGGGCGATGCGAGTGACCTGTCCTGGTTCGTCGGATTCGTGCCCGTGGTTATGCTCGTGCCGGCGAGTGAAGCGCATACAGCCTCCAGCGCGGTCCTGTCTTTCGATGTTAATCGCCGGATATGCGGAACAATGGCGTGGTGAGTGAATTGCCGGTGATCGACATCTCGCCGCTCCTCTCCGGCTCTCGGGAGACGGCCGCCGTCGCTGAGCGGATCGGCGCCGCCTGCCGGGACAGCGGCTTCTTCTACGTCTCGGGCCACGGGGTCGCGCCCGAGCTCGTCGGCCGCCTCGACGCGGCCGCCAGGAGGTTCTTCGAGCTGCCGGTCGAGGTGAAGAACGAGATCTCGATGGAGCGCGGCGGCCGGGCCTGGCGCGGCTTCTTCCCGGTCGGCGGCGAGCTGACCTCGGGCCGCCCGGACCAGAAGGAAGGCGTCTACTTCGGCGCCGAGGAACCGGCGGGCGACCTCCCGCTGCGCGGCCCGAACCTGTTCCCCGAGCAGGTGCCGGAGCTGCGCGCGGCCGTACTGGAGTATCTCGGCACGATGACCGGCGTCGCCCAGGCGGTGATGTCGGGGATCGCGCTCAGCCTGGATTTGCGCGAGGACTATTTCCGCGCCGGCTATACCGCCGATCCGACCATTCTTTTCCGGATATTTCATTACCCGCCCGCAGAGCCGGACGAGACCGACGCGTGGGGTGTCGGGGAGCATACCGACTACGGCCTGCTCACCCTCCTCCTCCAGGACGGCAACGGCGGCCTCCAGGTCCACACGACGCGCGGCTGGATCGACGCGCCGCCGCTGCCTGGCACGTTCGTGTGCAACATCGGCGACATGCTGGACAAGCTGACCGGGGGCCTCTATCGATCCACTCCGCACCGGGTGCGCAATCTGAGTGGGAATGAGCGCCTCAGCTATCCGTTCTTCTTCGATCCCGGGTGGGACTGCGAGGTGCCGCCGCTTCCGTACACACCGGGCGGGCGGGCGCGCTGGGACGGGCAGGATCTACGGGCGTTCAGCGGCACCTATGGGGACTATCTCCTCGCGAAGGTGTCCAAAGTCTTTCCCCATCTCGCCGAGGCGCTTGGGGAGTAGCAAGCGAGAACCCCGGCACGATGGCCGGGGTTCTCGGGTGCCCGTACCGGCCCCCGACCGCTGGCGCACGCCATTGTGCACCTGCCGGTACAGCCGATCAGACGGCCGGAACACGCATTCTTGGTTCTTCTCCGACCCGGGTCAGGCCACGACCGAGATGACCCTGCCGATCGCCTGGCCGGCGGCGACCACCTTGATGATGGCGTCCAGGAAGACCCCGAAATCGGCGTTGACCCTGGCCTCCCAGCGCCAGGCCCAACGCCGGCTCAGGTCGGCCCAGCCGTCGTGCAGAGCGGGCAGGATCTCGGACTTCCCCCAGTCGTCGTCCCGCGAACCGGGTTCGAAGGTGCCGTGCACCCGCCCGGTGTGCGCGAAGGTGTAGACGTTGGGGTTGGGCTCGAGAAAGTCCCTGATCGCCCAGATGAACGATGTGTCGTAGCTGATCGCGCCGGACACATGGAAATGCCCACTGAAGTTGTACGAGCCGGTGTCGTGCAGGGCCAGGTTGGCCCAGCCGCCCACGGCGACACCATCCCTGAACCCGATCCGCGCATCAAAGGGACCGATGATCGATCCATCGGCCGCCAGCGGCGGTAGCCCGATCCCGGCGGCACTGGCGACACGCTGGCCGAGGCCGCCCGGACCGGGCGACGACGGCATTTCCAGCGAGGCACCGACAGACGCCTGCAGGTTCGGCGCGGAATCGAGGTCATGGAGGAAGGCGGCCAGTTGATTCTGCTCTTCGGTGGTGAATTGCGACATTGGTGGGGCTCCTTTTCCGTCGCGGAATCTCCTGGGCCCATCTTTCGGGAGGGCCGTGTCTTGCCTTCTCAGAATGGGAGAACCGGCGATGGAGAGAAATACCTAACGTTGGGGATTACCGGAAACCGTTTACCGCATTTGTCCGCACGGTTCGTGCCGGCCTGAGCCTGCCCGGCCCGCCGCGGCTCTGGCCGCCCCGAACACCTGCGTTCTCAAGACGCTCAACAGCGGGAACTACGTCACGGCTGTCGGTGCCGGTGGGCGTACGACGGATGTGATCCACACCGATGCGACAAGGATCGGATCATGGGAGAGGTTCGTGATCACTTGCGGGTTCTGAGCCCGGGCAGGCGTCGCTTTCACCGCCCGGGCATGGTGAGCTACGTGGATTCCCGCACCACGAGGCGGGTCGGGACGATGACCGAGGTGGTGTGCCTGCCTTCCAGTCTCGACAGGAGCAGCCTGGCCAGGGCCATGGCCTGGTCGGCGACCGGGGCCTGGACCGTGGTGAGGGACGGGGTGGTGCAGGAGGCGGCGTCTATGTCGTCGAAGCCGGCGATCGCCAGATCGTCCGGCACCCGGCGGCCCGCCTCACGCGCCGCCCGCAGCGCGCCGATCGCCAGGTGGTCGGTGGTGGCGAAGATCGCGTCCAGGCGCGGGTTGTCCGCGAGGAGCTGCCGGGCCGCCGCCGCGCCCGCGTGCATCGTGAGGTTCGCGGTGGCGATCAACGGGTGGCGGCCGGCGCGTTCGAGGGCGGCCCGGTGACCTGTCAGGCGGTCCTGGGTCGCGACGAGGTCCAGAGGGCCGCAGATGATGCCCAGGTGGCGGCGGCCGGCCGACAGGAGGTGGTCGGTCACCGCCGCCGCGCCGCCCGAATTGTCGACGTCCACGTAGGGGACGAGGGAGGCGATGGCGGGCTTGCCCAGCAGGACTGTGGGCAGGCCGGTGCGGATCAGCCGTTCGGTCAGCGTGTCCGTCCTGTCCGTGGACGGCGGAAGGAGGATCACGGCGTCCACCAGGCGGGCCTCGGCGTGCTGGACGATGCGGCGGTGGCTCTCCGCCGTGTCGGCGACCATGAGCGTGATCCGCTTGCCCGCCCCTTCCAGGACACTGGTGACGTACTGGACGACGGCCGCCGTCAGGGCCTCGCCGCCCGGTCTGGGGACGGACAGGACGAGTGCGATCGAGTCCGTACGCCGGGTGACCAGGCTACGGGCCGCCGCGTTGGGGACGTAGCCCAGCTCCTGGACGGCCCGCATCACGGCCGTGCGGACCTCCGAGCTGACGGCAGCCTCTCCGTTGACCACCCGGGACACCGTGGCCCTGGAGACCCCGGCACGGGCGGCCACGGTCTCCAGCGTGGGCCGTTTCGGGCGGCTCTCGCCCAGGCCGTTGCGCTTGATGACGTCGCGGTACCAGTATGCGCTGTCCTTCGGCCGCCGCCGCTGGGTGGCGAAGTCCACGTGGTAGAGGCCGAACTTGCGCTGATAACCGTCGGCCCATTCCATGCAGTCGAGCAGCGACCAGAGCAGATATCCGCTGACCCGCGCGCCCTCCTCGATGGAGACCCGGAGGGCTCGCAGGTGTTCCTCGATGAAATTGATTCTGTCGACGTCGTGAATCCCGTCCCCGGTGATCACGTCCACGAAGTCGGCGCCATTCTCGGTGATCATGAGCTGGGTTTCGGGATATTCGCGGGAAAGGCGGCGGAGAAGCAGCGGGAGGGCGTTCGGGACAATGGGCCAGCCCATGGCCGTCACCGCCGTGGGCACCGTGCAGAAGAGGATTCCGGCGCTTCCCGGATACGCCGGATCGGCCGGTTGACTGGGCTGGGCCTGCACCACGGTCGGCGCGTAGTAATTGACGCCGATCAGGTCGATGGGCCGGGAGATGTCGGCCAGGTCGCCTTCGTGGATATGGTCGAGGCCGGCGGTGCGCTCGACGAGCGGGAGCAGATCGGCGGGATACGCGCCACGCAGCACCGGCTCCAGGAACTGCCGGTGTATCAGCGTGTCGATCCTGGCCACCGCCTCGGTGTCCTCCTCAGGCAGCTCCATCGACAGGTCGCCGACCTGGCCGGGTGTCATGACGGGCGAGAAGTTGAGGATCAGGCCCACCTTCGAGGCGCCCGCGGCGCGCAGCTCGCCGGTCGCCAGTCCGTGGGCGAGCAGCAGGTGGTGCGCGCTTCTGAAGGCGTCGGCCGGCGAGCTGCGGCCCGGCGCGTGAATGCCGGAGCCGTAACCGAGAAAGGCCGACACCCACGGCTCGTTGACCGTGAACCAGGTGTCGACGCGGTCACCCAGCCGGTCGTGCACGGCCCGCGCGTAGTCGGCGAAATGGCCGGCCGTGTCGCGGACGGCCCAGCCGCCCTTGTCCTCCAGCGCCTGCGGCAGATCCCAGTGGTAAAGCGTCGCGTAAGGCGTTATGCCCGCGCCGAGCAGCTCGTCGACGAGCTGCTCGTAGAAATCGAGTCCGGCGGCGTTGACCCGTCCCGAGCCGCCGGGAACCACCCTCGGCCAGCTGACCGAGAAACGGTAGGCGGTCACGCCCAGGTCTTTCAGCAGGCCGACGTCTTCGGCATATCGATGATAATGATCGCAGGCGGTCTGCGAATCCAGAAAGGTGTCCCAGATGGACGGGCCGCGGCCGTCGGCCACGTTCGCGCCCTCAATTTGGTAGGCGGACGTCGAGACTCCCCAGACGAAATTCTCGGGAAAAGCTGCTCTGCTCACGGGTCCAGCATCCTCCGGTCAAAGATCGAACGCTCAGTCTCCCCTGGCGTGCTCGTCGCGCGCCAGCCTGGCCAGGCTGTATACAGGGCGCGTGGAACTGGACCGGCTGGATCGTGACATCATCGCGGCGCTCGTCGACGACGCCCGCCAGACCTATGCGGAGATCGGGCACCGGGTCGGGCTGAGCGCGTCGGCCGTGAAACGCCGGGTCGACCGGCTGCGCGAGGCCGGTGCGATCACCGGGTTCAGCGCCCGGGTGGCGCCGCAGGCGCTCGGCTGGACCACCGAGGCGTACGTCGAGCTGTTCTGCCAGGGCAAGACGAAGCCCTCGGACATCGCGCTGGCCGTGGCCAAGTGCCCGGAGGTCGTCGCGGCGGCCACGATCACCGGTGAGGCCGACGCGCTGGTGCACATCCGGGCCACCGATGTGCGCCATGTGGAGCGGGTGATCGAGCGACTTGCCGCGGAGGCGTTCGTGGTGCGGACCAAGAGCTCGATCGTGCTGTCCCGGCTCGTCGACCTGCCGCCGGGAGCCGTGCCCGACGCGCCTCTCCCCGGCCGCGCCGAGCCCGGATCTGACCCGTTCGCGGGTCCCGTACCGGATGAGCGCAACAGAACGCAGGTCGTCGGCTGAAAGTCGCAACAGACCCGCGCGTACATGCAATGTCAACCCCTTGGCCTGCGCAAACATAAATTCTTATGCTGTCTTCGTCCCCTTCGGGGACACTCCCCCGACGACCCCGACGGAGACCTGCATGCCCAAGCACTTCCTCATGTGCCGCCCGGAATACTTCACGGTCGAGTACGCGATCAACCCGTGGATGCATCCCGAGACCGGCACCGACCGCGATCTCGCGATCCGGCAGTGGGAGGGCCTCAGATCGGTTTACCAGAGCCTCGGGCACCAGGTCAGCCTCATCGATCCCGTCGAGGGACTGCCTGACATGGTGTTCGCCGCGAACGGCGCCCTGGTCGTCGGCGGGCGGGTCTACGGCGCCAGGTTCGCCTACCCGCAGCGCGCCGCCGAGGGCCCGGCCTACCTGCGCTGGTTCACCGAGAACGGTTTCCCGGTCAAGGAGCCGTCCCACGTCAACGAGGGCGAGGGCGACTTCCTCACGCTCGACGACGTCATCCTGGCCGGCACCGGCTTCCGTACGAACCTGTCGGCGCACCAGGAGGCGCAGGAGTTCACCGGTCGCCCGGTGATCTCGCTGACGCTGGTGGACCCGCGTTTCTACCACCTCGACACGGCGCTGTTCCCGATCGACGGCCGCAACGTCGCCTACTACCCGGCCGCCTTCTCCGAGGGCAGCCGCGCGGTGCTGGCCCGGCTGTTCCCGGACGCCGTGCTGGCGACCGACGCCGACGCCGAGGTGCTCGGGCTGAACGCGGTCAGCGACGGCACCCACGTGGTGATCAACGCCGAGGCGGGCGACCTCCAACTGGAGCTCAAGCGGCGCGGCTACGAGCCGATTCCCGTCGACCTGTCGGAGTTGCGCAAGGCAGGTGGCGGCCCCAAGTGCTGCACACTGGAGATCCGGGGGGAGAACTGAGATGAGCACCACCACCGACCTGATCGAAGTGAGTGAGCGCCGCAGCGCGCACAACTACCACCCGCTGCCTGTGGTGATCCACGAGGCCCACGGCGCGTGGGTGACCGACGTCGAGGGCAAGCGATACCTCGACTGCCTGGCCGGCTACTCCTCGCTCAACTTCGGGCACGGCAACCCGAAGATCATCGAGGCGGCGCAGGAGCAGCTCAAGAACCTGACGCTGACCAGCCGTGCGTTCTACCACGACCAGTTCGCCACGTTCTGCGCCGGGCTCGGCGACCTCACCGGCAAGGACATGATCCTGCCGATGAACACCGGCGCCGAGGCCGTCGAGACCGCCATCAAGGTGGCTCGCAAGTGGGGCTACGAGGTCAAGGGCGTCCAGCCGGAGCAGGCCAACATCATCGTGATGGAGGACAACTTCCACGGCCGGACGACCACGATCGTCAGCTTCTCCACCGACCCCGACGCCCGCGAGGGTTTCGGCCCCTACACGCCGGGCTTCCGGATCGTGAAGTACGGCTCGGTCGAGGCGATCAGGGAGGCCGTCGACGCCAACACGGTGGCGGTGCTGTTCGAGCCCATCCAGGGCGAGGCCGGGGTGCTGGTGCCACCGGACGGCTACCTCACGCAGGTGCGAGAGCTGTGCACCGCCGAGGGGATCCTGATGATCGCCGACGAGATCCAGTCGGGTCTCGGGCGCACCGGCAAGACGTTCGCCTGCGACCACGAGGGCGTCGTACCCGACATGTACGTCCTGGGCAAGGCCCTCGGCGGCGGCGTCGTACCGGTCTCGGCGATCGCCGCGAACGAGGACGTGCTCGGCGTGATCAAGCCGGGCCAGCACGGCTCCACCTTCGGCGGCAACCCGCTGGCCTGCGCGGTCGGCAACGCGGTGATCGAGATCCTGAACACCGGCGAGTACCAGTCCAGGGCCGCCGAGCTCGGCGAGGTGCTGCACGCGCGGCTGCGCGAGCTGATCGGCCACGGCGTGATCACGGTGCGCGGGCGCGGGCTGTGGGCGGGCGTGGACATCGACCCGTCGCTGGCGACCGGGCGCGAGGTGTCGAAGGGGCTGATGGCCCGCGGCGTGCTGGCCAAGGACACCCACGGCTCCACGATCCGGCTGGCGCCGCCGATCGTGATCTCCGAGGAGGATCTCCTCTGGGCGGTCGACCAGCTCGCCGACACCATCGCCTCCTTCCGCTAGAGACGCGGTACAACCGGCCGCTTCCCGTACGGCCCGCGCAACGGATCCGCATCCGTGGCGCGGGCCGTACTTGATCGCCCCGAAAGGCACGTCCACTTCGTCCTGGATATGTATGATCCCTTGCCAAGATCAGCGACTCTTGGCGGGCCGGCTCCGCCTATCCATAGAAGAGGGCACATGAAGAAACTCGCGGCTGCGGGGATCGCGCTCGTCACGTCGTTCTCCGTGCTCACCGTCAGCCCGGCCGAAGCGACGATGGCCAGCAGGAACCTCATCACGTTCTGGGAGCACGACGACTATCAGGGCGCGCGTAAGGACATCACGTGTTCCACCCAGCTACGGGACGACCTGGGCGCTCTCGAGAACGAGGCGAGCTCGATGGCGAACGCGTCCTACTCGGGTATCGACCTCTACAGCGGTGACAACCGGACCGGTGTCAGGTACTACGCGGCGCCGCGCAGCAACGACAGCGACTTCACCAACAACGGCTTCGACAACACCGTCGAATCCCTCTGGTTCAGGAAAGTCCCCTGCGACGTAGGCTGATCGCCGGTCGGTGGGCGTGGGGCTGCCTGGCGCTGGTGCTGGTATCCACCGCCGCGTGCGCGGCTCCCGCCCCCTCGACCGCCCCCGAGCGGCCCGTCATCGACCCGTCCGCCGAAGCGCAGGCGCTGCGCCTGCCGTTCGACGCCTACAAGCGGACCGAGACGGACATCGAACGCGTCGAGCGGGCAACGGACGTTCTCGCCGGCCAGTGCCTCCAGAAGAAGGGGTACAGCCGCCCGGCTCTGCCCGCGCTCACTGTGCTCGAGGCACCCAACCGCCGCCGGTACGGGGTCATAGAGCCCTTGGTCGCCACGCGGATGGGCTATCACGCCCCGCTCACCTCCGTCGAGAAAGAACGAGACCGGGCGGACCGGGCGCGCGGTGGCTACCGCGACGCGGTCGAACGATCGGCGGCGAACAACTGCCTTGATGACAGCATGCGCCGGGTCTACGTCGACGGCACCGAGTCGCCCCTGCTGACGCGCCTGGAGCGGGAGATCTTCGAACAGACCCGGACGAAGGACCTCCACGTCCGGGCAGCTTTCGACAAGTGGCGGTCGTGTATGCGCGCCCGCGGCCAGAAAGAGTATGCCGACCCCTTGGCCGCCGCCGCCGACGACCGGTGGAAGGACCCGGGTTCGGCGAAAGCCGAAACGGCCACCGCGGTCGCCGACGTCGCATGCAAGAAAGAGTCGGACCTCGTCGAGGTCTGGCGCGGCGCGGAGGAGAAACTCCAGAATGCCGCCATGAAACAGCACCCCGCCGACTTCGACCAGGTCCGCCAGACACTCGACAAGGAACGCGCCGAAGCCACCCGCATCGTCCAGAGCGCCAAGCCCTAGGATCCAGGGCCGCTGCCGATCGGTGCCGGTTGCGCGGTGGCGGTGATGTCGGCGGGGCCCGTGGCCGGGTCCTCCGGCAGGTCGCTGGGCAACGCCGGAGGGTCGGTGAGCGACGGATCCTCCGCGGGGCCGCTATCGGTCGGCTGGTCCGTGGGCTGCTCGGTCGATGGATCGGCGGATTGGTCCGTGGGCGGGTCGGTCGGCTGATCGGTGGGCTCGAGGGTCGCGGTGGGCTGCGGAGCGCAGCCGGCGGACTCGATCACCGTGCCCGTCGGCTCCGGCAGCCGGTCCACGACGCTCACCTTCACCTGAGCCGTCGTGGTGAGCATACTGTCCGCCGGCGCGCCGCCGGCTTCGGCGTCCACGACCGTGCGGTGTTCCCCGAGCAGCACGTGTGTGTCCCGATCGAAGACCAACTGCTCCAGGATCCCCGCGGACACCCTGCCCAGCGCCACCCCCTCGCGCCCGACGAAGTCCTTGACCCCCTCGGCCACCTGTACCCCCGGGATCGACTTGGCGGCCTCGAACAGCGCGTCACGCTGCGCCCTGGGCATGTACGTCTCCCTGATCAGGTCACCCACCGCGGTGAACGCCACCTCGTCGGCGCCCCTCTTGCCACCGGACTCCCGTTTGTAGAGCAGGTCGCGCATCCTCGCCGGGTCAGGGGGCAGCGTGCTCAGGTAGGCGTAGTCGACCCGGAAGCGCCCGAGCTGGTCGGGGCAGGAGGGGAGCCGCGCCCATTGTGCGGGCGTCCGCTCGGGCCTCTCCTTGGGCAGCGGCGGATCCTGCCCTTCCATCAGCAGCAGGCCGTCCGCGCGGGCGTCGACCGATTGCCAGATCTTCCGGTGCGTCCCGGACAGGAAACGGACCGCGCCACTGCTGCCCGCCGAGGTCGAGCTGATCATGCCCTTGGTCTCGACCAGGATGAACTGGCCGGGCCTGGGCCGCAGCTCATCCGCCGACACGGCCGCCGACTGGGTGGCCGAGGCGGCCACCCCCAGGTTCGGCTGCCGCGCCGACAGGGCCACGGCCACGCCCCCGACGAGAGCGACCGTCACCCCGAACGCGGTTACGGCCTGCCAGCCCAGCTTCGGAAAGCGGAACCCACGTCCCTCGCGGGCCTCGCGCAGCAACCGTTCGCGCGCCTTGGCGCGGGCCTCTTCCGGATACGGCGGAGCGGCCGGCCGCCCGTCCGCGAACGTCCGAATCTCGTCATCCATCCTGGGGCTCCTCTGCGAAGGGATCGATGCCGCCGAGAGCCCTGCGTACCTTGACGCGGAGCCGGTGCAGCCTGGACCGGACCGTGCCCACCGGCACGCCGAGCGCGAGCGCCGCGTCCTCGTATGTCAGGTCCGCCCACGCCACCAGGAGCAGCAGGTCGCGCTCCGCCGCGCTGAGCCGGGTCAGCGCCCGCGCCAGCCTGGGCTGGAGCTGCTCGGCGGTGACCCGGTCCGCGCTGCGGTCGTCGAACGAGCCCGGCCGCTCCACGCTCACCTTGGACATCGCGTGGATGCGCCGCCGCTCCGCCCGGCGATGCTGGGCGACGACCTTGGTGGCGATGCCGTACAGCCAGGGCCTGGCGTCCGGCCACGAGCGGTCGTAGCGCGCGCGGGCGCGGAAGGCGACGAGGAACACCTCGCCTGTCACGTCTTCGGCCGGCTCCGGGCCGAGGCGCCTGGCGGCGTACCGGTGGATCTCTTCGGCATGCCGGTCGAACAGCGCCGCGAAACGTTCCGGATCACTCACCGATTGCGCGATCAGCGCCGAGTCGTCCAGCGTTTCAGGTAACTCCTGAACACCCACCACGTGCCGGTCCTCTCTCATGCGGTCACCCTGTTGTTGACCGCACGCGGGACACCGGTTCCACCTATTTCACGCTATTTCCCACCAGCCGCCACGCCAGGAGGCCGTCCGCATCCCGCTCGGCCGTGAAGCCGGCCGCGTCGAGCTCGGCGTCCAGCCGCCCCCTGCCGGGCCGATGACTGACGCTGACGACCTCGTCCTCGCTGATCAGCACCCCACGCTGCCTGATCTGGTAGAGGAAGCGCGCCCTGACGGTCTCGCCCGCCGCCTCCAGCACCTGTCCCCAGATCTCGTACGTGTGCCTGCCGACCTGGTACAAGCCCATCCGCTCAAGCTCACCCGGGATTCGAGGGGGCGGTTCGCGATGGTTGAACACCAGCAGCCCGCCGGGTTCGAGCTGCCTGGCCAGGACCGCCCACAGCCGCTCCCGCTCGGCCGTGTCGAAGGCGTGCAGGACCGAGATCATCACGATGGCCTCGACCGGCTCGTCCACGTCCACGTCGAGCGCGCCGCAGGGCAGGACGGTCACCCGGGACAGCAGATCGGCGCGCTCGGCCAGGCGGGAGACCAGGACCGACCGCATGCCGAGCGACGGTTCGACGGCGTAGATCTCCGCCGGGGTCTCCCACGCGATCAGCTCGGTGATCAGGCCGGTGCCGGCGCCGATCTCCATGACGCTCCGGCGGACGTCCTTGAGCAGCGGTGGGAGGAGCCGGCGGATCTCCGGGACATGCCCATCCTCATGCCAAAGGTCATAGAAGGGGACGGCAACAGAGTAGTGGTCATGGTACACAAAAGCCAACGATAACCGTTTTCACGGAAGTCGTACAGAATCGATGCGCTTGACGGTGCTGCCAGAGGATTCGTACCAGTCCAGTTCGCCGGGCAGGGTCAGCGTGGCCACGGCGTTCTGGAACCACGGCCCGGCGATGACCTCCCAGCGGAACGGCGGGCGCGGAATGCGGGCCAGCCGCGCCAGCAGGCCGCCGACCAGCGTGGCCAGGCCGAACTGGCTGAACACGTTGGCCCAGCGCAGCACCGGGCTGAGCGGGTTGCGGATCGGCGAGCAGACGACCTGGTAGATCGGCCGGCCGTCGACCTTGGCCAGGTAGGAGTAGTGCACGTCGCCGGAGAGCATCAGCACCGGCTTGCCGATCTGGACCAGCAGCCGGGCCAGGTCCTCGAAGGAGCGGCGGAAGGCCGCCCAGTGCTCGAGGTCGATCGCCTGCCGGAACCGCTCCGAGAGCCGCGCGACGGTCTTGCCCCACTTGCCGGCGCAGAGCGCCTCGTTCCAGTTCTGGACGAAGTGGACACCCTCTGGCAGCAGGAACGGGATCGACGAGCCGATGACCAGCCGTTCGGCGGGCTTGGCGACCTCCTCCTCCAGCCAGGCCCACTCGACCGGGTCGAGCATCCGCCGGTCGGCCGGGGTGAGCTGCCTGGCGCACCGGGTATCGATCATGATCAGGCGGGTGCCGCCGAGCTCGCGGGAGTAGCTCCACCGGTTGCTGCTGGGCTCGGCGTCGGCCCGTTCGGCGAAGGCGTCGAGCGCCTCGCCGTCCCCGCCCTTCAGCAGGGTCGCCAGCAGCGCGTCGTCCGCCCGCTCGGCCGGCGACAGGTTGCCGAGGTGCTGGTAGACCCAGTAGGCGCCGAGCCCGGAGATCACCCGGCGCTTCCACCAGGAGGTCGCGGCCATCTGCTCGCGCCAGGTCTGGGAGGTGTTCCAGTCATCGCGCAGGTCGTGGTCATCGAAGATCATCGCGGTGGGCACGGTGGAGAGCACCCAGCGGATCTCCGGCTCGGTCCAGGCCAGCCGGTAGAGCTCGGCGTACTCCTCGAAGTCGGCGATCTCCTTCTGCGGCTCGCTGTCCCTGCGCGCGGCGATGAACTCCAGCATCTCGGGTGACGGGCTGTCGGCGTAGACCTGGTCGCCGAGGAGCAGCAGCAGGTCCGGCCACTCCCCGGCGTCCGCGTCCTTGAGGTGTGAGCCGTAGGAGCGCAGCACGTCCTCGCCGTGAGTCAGGACGTATGTGGTGTCGTGGGGCACGCTGGTGCGGCAGGAGCCGAACGCCACCCGGCTCGGCCCCTCCGCCGGGAACAGTCTGATGCGGCTGGGGGGCCAACCTTCGAGCGGCCAGACCTGCTCTTCCCCTATCTTGACCACGTACGAGTCGACGCTCTCCGTCAGCTCGAGCAGATCGACGATCGCGTAGTGGTGTCCATGGACGGTGAAGGTGGACGAGGAGAAGACCCGGCCCGCGGCCTCCACGGTGACCAGGCCTGGCGTGCCGGTCTCCACCCAGATCGAGGCGCTGGCGGAATCGACGTAGCGCAGCATGGGCCCGACGACCAGAGCGGGCATCAGTCCCCCAAATTCGACAGTTCGGCACACATGTAGTGGCAAGCCTGCCAGAGTGGCACGTTTGCAGCACCACGATCAACGCATGTAATTGATGACAGCAGATCACCTGGGATACGGCAAACCCGAAAACCTAGGCAGCAATAAACGCCGCGCTCTAGGATGATCACGACACGAACGCCCAAACAAGGCAGGCAATGGCGCCTCGCCCCACGTTCCGGGCGTAGACAACAGGAGGAATCCCTTCCATGACCGTCATGGTGCCGTCAAGGACGCCGGCCCTGATCACACCCGGCCGCCAGGCCCTCGATTCGGCCCTCCACCAACTGGACCAGGCCGCCGAACATCTCCGGCTCGACGCCGGGCTCCGCACGATGCTCGCCACGCCGCGCCGCTCGCTGACCGTCTCGGTCCCCGTGCGCCGCGAGGACGGGGGCATGGACGTCGTGCAGGGCTTCCGGGTTCAGCACAACGTCTCACGCGGCCCCGCCAAGGGCGGCCTCCGCTTTCATCCCCATACCGACATCCACGAGGTCACCGCGCTCGCGATGTGGATGACGTGGAAGTGCGCGCTGGTCGGCATCCCGTACGGCGGCGCCAAGGGCGGCGTGGCCGTGGACCCGGCCGTGCTCACCCAGCGTGAGCTGGAGCGGGTGACCCGGCGCTACGTCAACGAGATCCTGCCGATGATCGGCCCGGAGAAGGACATCCCGGCGCCCGACGTCGGCACCGACGAGCAGACCATGGCCTGGGTCATGGACACCTACAGCGTCAACACCGGCTACGCGGTGCCCGGTGTGGTCACCGGCAAGCCGCTGATGCTGGGCGGCTCACTCGGCCGGTCCGGCGCGACCTCGCGCGGCGTCCAGATCGCCGCCATGTGCGCGCTCGGCCGCTCGCCCGAAGGCGTGACGGTGGCCGTGCAGGGCTTCGGCAAGGTGGGTGCCCCGGCCGCCCAGTACCTCTCCGACGCGGGCTGCACGGTGGTCGCCGTGTCCGACGCGACGGGCGCGGTGTACGCGGCCGGCGGGCTCGACATCGCCGACCTGCGCGCCTGGGCCGCCGAGTCGGGCGGTGTGGCCGGCTACCGCCACGCCGACGCGCTGGACCACACCGAACTGTTCGAGCTGGACGTGGACGTGCTGGTGCCCGCGGCCCTGGAGGGCGCGATCACCGGTGAGAACGCGCCGCGGATCCGCGCCCGCCTGATCGTGGAGGGCGCCAACGGGCCCACCACGCCGGAGGCGGACGAGATCCTGGCCGCCAACGGCACGATCGTGGTGCCCGACATCCTGGCCAACGCCGGCGGGGTGATCGTGTCGTACCTGGAGTGGGTGCAGAACATGCAGGCCTACTCGTGGAGCGGCGACGAGGTGGAGCTGAAGCTGCGCGACCTGATGGAGGGCGCCTACGCCGAGGTGCGCTCGCTGGCCACGGCCCGCGACCTCACGCTGCGGCAGGCGGCGCACGTCATCGGCGTCGGCCGGGTCGCGGAGGCCCACCAGATGCGCGGCCTCTACCCATGACGGCGTCAGCTTCTCGGCCGTAACGACCAAGCTTGCAGTTCCTCGCCGTCGATGGATTCGACGGTTCAGGCCGCGTCGTCGGCAGCGTGACTCACTGCCCAGCCCGCAACACCGCGCGAGGCGATGTTGCGGGCTGCGTTGACGTCGGCGTGCTCAGCGAAGCCGCACGACGTGCAGAGGAAGGTTTCCTGGTCGGGCCGGTTCTTCTTGTCCACATGCCCGCAGCGCGAGCACTGCTGTGAGGTAAAAGCCGGATCAACATAAACGAGTGCGATCCCGGCGCGGGCCGCTTTGTAAGCGACGAACCCGCCGAGCTGATGAAAACTCCACGAGTGCAGCGTGACCCGCTGGGGCTTACGGAGCCGTACCCGGTCGCGAATCCCGCTCAGATCTTCGAGCGCGATGCCTTGTCCGGTGCGTTCTGCCTCGGTCACGATCTGCTTGGCAATGGTGTGGTTGGTGTTCGCGGCGAACCGCGCCTCTTTACGGCGGCGTCTCTTCAACAGCCGCTTGGCGGACTTGGTCTTCTTGGCCTGCAACCGGCGGCGCAACTCCCGGTGGCGGTGCCGGACCGCGTTCAGCCCCTTGCCCGAGTGGTGGACCCCATCGCTGGTCGTGGCGATGTCGGCGATCCCCAGGTCCACACCCACGAAACCATCCGGGGTGCGCACGGGCCGGTCCGGGAGATCGCAGGTGGCCATCAGGAACCACATGCCGTCGCGGTGCACGAGGTCGGATTCGCCCTTGCGCCAGGCGGCCAGTGTCTTGAGCTGATCGGCAGAGGCGGTGAACGCGATGCTCTTCATTCGCCCCGTCACGGTCCAGATGGACACCGTCTGGGCGCCCATCTGCCACGACAGGCACCGGTCATCGAACGGTTGCGCCGCCTGGGGGCGGAACGCGATCGGTTTGCCTTCGGCTCGCTCGCGCCGCCGGGAGCCTTGCGCGCCCAGGTTCCCCGCACGGATGTTGGACTTCAGCGTCGTATAAGCGTCGGTGACCTTCTTGATGACATGCTGCGCGGCCTGAGCCGCCAGCCCGTACTCGTCCTTGATCTGTCCGTAGACATGCTTACGCAGGTCATAGTTGCCGAACACGCGTTGCTCGTGAGCGAGCGTCGAGACCCACATGGCGGCATCGTTACAAGCGCGCAGGGTCGCCTCCAGCGCCGCCTCCTGCTCAGGCGTCGGCAGGAGTTTCACCTGCACCACCAGCCTCACATCGAACACATTATCATTTGGCGTATGTCACCGCGCTGGGAACCGAATCCCGATATCAGACGGGGCCGTAGCGTCGTATATAGCCTGCATGCGCATTTGGTCTTCATGCCGAAGGACCGGCGTGGTGTGTTCACCGACGAGATCCTCGCCCGCTGCGCAGACATCATGATCGAGGTCTGTGACAGCTTCGGGGCCGAGCTGGTCGAGTTCAACGGAGATTCCGATCACGTGCACCTGCTCGTTCACTACCCGCCGAAAGTGGCCCTGTCGACGCTGGTGAACAGCCTCAAGGGCGTCTCGACGCGGCTGCTGCGCAAGGAGCACCCAGCCCACATCGGCAAGTTTCTGCAGGGCGGGCGCTTCTGGTCCCCCTCCTACTTCGCCGCCTCCTGCGGAGGCGCACCACTCACGATCATCAAGGAGTACATCGACAACCAGAAACACCCAGACTGAGCCGCTCCCTGAACGTCGCCGCCACTGCACCGCCCTGCCCTTGACGGACCTCCCGCGCCGCCGCTTCCTCCCGGGCGTGAGTGAACGCCCGGGATTCCACAACAGACCACGCTGAACTTTAGTAGGCCCTGCCGTCGTCCTAGGTTCGATGCCCGTGCCTCCACCGACTCGCCATGGTGGAGGCATGAGGGGATTTCTGGGAGTGGTCATGGCCATCCAGGGTTTGGGTGGCTTTGTGGGGCGGGTCTTCTTCGACACCGACTGGGGCATCCTGAGCAGGCGGTTCGACGTCCCGACCCCCGTCTACCTGGCGATCGCGGCGGCCGGAGTCGCCCTGCTGATCTGGAGTGACAACGACCGCCAGAAGAAGGAGAACTAGCGGCCCTCATAGAGGCGCTAGGTGGCCAGGATGTTCAGCCGGTGCAGGTCACGGCAGAGCTGGAGCATGCTGGCCTGGGCCAGTTCCTGAGGCACCTGGTAGGTCGCGAGCGCCGCCGACAGGGCCGGCTCCAGCTTCTCCGCCCACGGGTTCGAGCAGGGCCGTCACCTGCCGCCTGATGGCGAAGCCTGGTCAGTAACGGGCTTTGAATCTAGTGTGCGAATCGCCCCCCATGCAGCGAGGAGCCGTCCATGAGCAGCATCGAGCAGTTCGGCTACCGTCAAGAGCTCCAGCGTTCTCTCGGCTTCACCGACCTGATGATCTACGGGTTGATCTTCATGGTGCCGATCGCGCCGTTCGGCATCTTCGGCAACGTCTTCGCACTCTCCGGCGGGATGGTGGCCCTCGCCTACGTGATCGGGCTGGTCGCGATGGCGTTCAGCGGGCTGTCGTACGCGCAGATGGCCAGGGCCTTTCCGATGGCCGGATCGGTCTACACCTACGCGGGCCGGGGCATAGCACCGCCGGTCGGGTTCATCGCCGGGTGGGCGATCCTGCTCGACTATCTGCTGGTCCCGGCGCTGCTCTACCTGGTGGCGAGCACGGCCATGAACTCTTTCGTGCCCGCGGTGCCGGTGTGGCTGTGGCTCGTCGCCTTCGTGCTGCTCAACACCGTGGTGAACTACCTCGGCATCCAGATGACGGCCCGGATCACCCGGATCATGCTGGTGGCCGAGCTGCTCGTGCTCGCGATCTTCCTGGTCGTCGCCGGGATCGCGCTGGCGCAGGGCAAGGGCACGGCGGGCGTGCTGACCCCCATCTACGACTCCGCCACCTTCTCCTGGACGCTGGTGTTCGGGGCGGCGTCGGTTGCGGTGCTGTCGTTCCTGGGCTTCGACGGCATCTCCACGCTGGCCGAGGAGAACCGTGAGGACGCGCGGCGCCTCGGCAGGTCCATGGTGGCCGCGCTGGCGCTGGCCGCCGTGCTGTTCGTGGTGCAGACCTGGGTCGCGGCGCTGCTGGTGCCCGACAGAGCCGCCCTGCTGGCCCCGGGGGCGCAGCTGGGCAACGCCTTCTACGACCTGGCCTCGTACGCCGGCGGCGCCTGGTTGGGCGTGCTGTGCGCGGTGGCGACGGCCATCGCCTGGGGCTTCGCCAACTCGCTGGTCGCGCAGGCGGCCACCTCGCGACTGCTGTTCGCGATGGCGCGTGACCGGCAGTTGCCCTCGTTCCTGGCCCGCGTCGACCCCAGGCACAAGGTGCCGGCGAACGCCACGCTCGCCGTCGCGGCCGTCTCGCTGCTGCTCGGCGTCGGCATGAGCCTCTACGACAAGGGCATCGATCTGCTCAGCTCCTTGGTCAACTTCGGCGCGATGACCGCGTTCCTGCTGCTGCACGTGGCCGTCGTCGTGCACTACGTGGTGCGGCAGCGCAGCCGCGACTGGCTCGCGCACCTGGTCGTACCGGTGATCGGATTCGCCGTGCTGGTGCTCGTCGTCATCAACGCGAGCCTCGCGGCGCAGTTGCTCGGCTTCATCTGGCTCGGTCTCGGGCTGCTCGCCGTCGTCGTGCTCTATCTCATGGGCCGCAGGCCCGCCCTGCCCTCGGAGGTCTCGTGAACGTCGTGTCCTATCGTCCCTCGCCTGAGGAGTTCGGCTACACCTTCGGCGGGCGCGCCCCGGTCGGCAAGGTAGCGCCGGGCACGATCGTCGAGTTGTTCACCGAGGACTGCTTCGGCGGCCGGGTCCGCACGGTCGACGACCTGCCGTCACAGGTGTGCGAGTTCCCCTACCTGAACCCGGTCACCGGGCCGTTCCACGTGACGGGGGCCGAGCCCGGCGACACGCTGGCGCTGCACTTCATCTCGATCACCCCGGCCAGGGACTGGGCGGTCTCCACCACGTTCCCGCATTTCGGGGCGCTGACCGGCACGCACACCACCGCCATGCTGCAGCCACCGCTGGAGGAACGGGTCTGGCGCTACGACCTCGACACCGCCAAAGGCGTCGCCGTCTACCACGCCCGCAGCAGTGACTACAGCGTGGAACTACCGCTCGACCCGATGCACGGCACGGTCGGCGTCGCACCCGCCGCGAACGAGGCGCGGATGACGATCACGCCCGACGCTCACGGCGGCAACATGGACACTCCCGAACTACGCGCGGGCGTCACCGTCTATCTGGGCGTCAACGTGGCGGGCGGGCTGTTCTCCATCGGCGACGGCCACGGCCGGCAGGGCCACGGCGAGGTGTGCGGCACCGCGGTCGAGGCCGCCATGAACACGGTCGTGGCGGTCGAGCTGATCAAGGGTGTGGCGACGCCCTGGCCGCGGATGGAGGACGACCTGCACCTGATGTCCACCGGCTCGGCCAGACCGCTGGAGGACGCCTACCGCATCAGCCAGCACGACCTGGTCACCTGGACGTCGGCCCTGACCGGGCTCGACACGCTCGACGCCTACCAACTGGTCAGCCAGGGCGGGCAGGCGCCGGTGGGAAACGTGTGCGACACCAACTACACGATGGTCGCCAAACTCCCCAAGTCCTACCTCGGCACCCCGGCCCCGTACGAGTCCGCGCATTCGCGGCTGCGCGCTCTCGGAGCCCAATACACAGGCTAAGAGCTGTTTCTTAGATCAAGTTCGGAGCCAGATGGCCAGGGCGGCCAGGGTGACGGTGCCGAGGAAGATGTAGGCGCGTTTGATGCCCCTATGGATGTCAAGCAGTTCAAGGGGCGGCCTTGGAGTCCTGTGGGTGGCGGATGATCCGGTAGATGTCGCGGGCGATGTAACGCT